>NZ_JACHJB010000004.1:316433-632866 GCF_014207745.1 Nonomuraea muscovyensis | reverse complement strand
GTGGACGACGCCGCCCTGTTCATCGGGCGGATGTCCGGCGGGGCGCTCGCCTCGTTCGAGGCCACCCGGTTCGCCACCGGCCGCAAGAACGCGCTGCGCATCGAGATCAACGGCTCGCGCGGCAGCCTCGCGTTCGACTTCGAGGCGATGAACGAGCTGTGGGTGAGCGAGGGCGGCGGCGGCTTCACCCGGATCCTCGTCACCGAGCCCGACCACCCGTACGTGGGCGCCTGGTGGCCGCCGGGACACGGCCTCGGCTACGAGCACACCTTCACCCACGAGATCAAGGACTTCCTGGAGGCCGTCGCCCAGGGCAGCGACCCCACGCCGTCGTTCGCCGACGGGCTGCGGGTGCAGCGCGTGCTGGCGGCCGTCGAGCAGAGCGCGGCTGACGCCAGCCGCTACACCCTCGTGGAGGACTGATGAGACCGGTTACGTTGTTCACCGGCCAGTGGGCCGACCTGCCGTTCGAGGAGGTGTGCCGGCTCGCCGCCGGGTGGGGCTACGACGGCCTGGAGATCGCCTGCTCCGGCGACCACTTCGACGTGGCACAGGCCGTCGCCGACCCGTCGTACGTCGAGCAGAAGCACGCCCAGCTCGACAAGCACGGCCTGAAGGTGTGGACGATCTCCAATCACCTCGTCGGCCAGGCCGTCTGCGACCACCCCATCGACGAGCGGCACAAGGCCATCCTGCCGGCCCGCGTCTGGGGCTCCGGCGACCCCGAGTCGGTGCGGCAGGCGGCGGCCGAGGACATGAAGAACACCGCCCGCGCGGCCGCCCTGCTGGGCGTCGACACGGTCGTCGGCTTCACCGGCTCGTCCATCTGGCACACCGTCGCCATGTTCCCGCCGGTGCCGGCCTCCATGGTCGACGCGGGCTACCAGGACTTCGCCGACCGCTGGAACCCCATCCTCGACGTCTTCGACGAGGTGGGCGTACGGTTCGCGCTGGAGATCCACCCGAGCGAGATCGCCTACGACTACCACACCACGGTCCGCACCCTGGAGGCGATCGGGCGCCGGCCCGCGTTCGGCATCAACTGGGACCCCTCCCACATGGTGTGGCAGGACCTCGACCCGGTGGCGTTCATCCTCGACTTCGCCGACCGCATCTACCACGTGGACTGCAAGGACACCCGCGTCCGCGTCGGCGACGGCCGGAGAGGTCGCCTGTCCTCCCATCTTCCGTGGGCCGACATGCGGCGCGGCTGGGACTTCGTCTCCACCGGGCGCGGCGACGTGCCGTGGGAGGACTGCTTCCGGGCGCTCAACTCCATCGGGTACACCGGGCCCATCTCGATCGAGTGGGAGGACGCGGGCATGGACCGGCTCGACGGGGCGCGGGAGGCGCTGGGCTACATCCGTGAGCTCAACTCCATCACCCCGCCGGCCACGTCCTTCGACGCCGCCTTCTCCACCGCCTGACCGGGCCGGTCTTCGGAGAGGTCTCCGCGAGGGGGCGCTCGGCGCGCTGTGACGCACGGGCGCCCCAGAGGCTCTGCCCCACGGCGCTCGCCGCGGCGCAGCCGCTTCACCCCGAAGGCGTCCCGGTGGCGGGCGACGAAACGGGGGAGGGGGAACAGGCGCTCGCCGGACGTGGTGGTCAGCATGGCGAGGAACGCCTCGCTGAGGGCATCGGGCGCGGCGCGGGTGTAGGCGGTGAGTTCGCGCTGGATCCGCGGGCCTCCACGGCGGACATGAGAATCGGTCGCCGGCAGATCCACCACGTACTATGCGGCAGATCCACCACACATTATGCGGCAGAGCCGCCACGGGCGGGTCTTCGGTGACTACCCTGGGCGTGTCCCGTCTGCGCCGTCCCGACTATCTTGATCGCGCACTTCGAGGCGGCTATCCCGAAGCGGTACGCCGTCCTTCGCATCGGAGAAGAGCCCGTTTTTTCGAGTCCTACATCTCTGATTTGATCAATCGGGATGTGAAGCAGGTGTCCGACATCGAACGCCCGGCCGACATGCGCCGTCTGCTCAACGTCCTTTGCGGAAGGATGGGGAGCCTGGTTGTCATCGACAACATCAGCCAAGGTCTTGGGTTGCCTCGTAGCACCGTGAAGCGGTACATCGACCTCCTGGAGTTGGTGTACGTCATCCGACGCATACCGGCCTGGTCCTCCAACGTGACCACACGCGCTGTCGCGACGCCCAATCTCCTGGTCGTCGACTCCGGCCTTGGAGGACACCTCGCAGGTCTCTCCCCATCCCGTGCCGCCAATGTCACGGCGCCTGTGGGGCCCTTGCTGGAGAATTTCGTCCTTGGCGAGCTGGCCCGCCAGCTGACCTGGTCGGAGGAGCCCGTCCGTCTGTATCACTTTGAAGCGCTCCCCACGCGATGAATCCGGGGGATTCCAGCCGTCCCAACCGTGCGGCCACGCGCATGGTCGCGACGCTGTCGCTTGGCGATTCACCTTCCGGCCCCGCTCCCACGGGTTTCCACGCCCCAGCCCGCACACCCGGTCCGGGCCGCGCGAACTCCGCCCTCCCGGCGGTGAGGAGATCCTGCCTCGGCCTCCCCCGCGAGCTTGGATATCACTCACGTGTTCGACCACGACCCATCATACCGGTGCCGGGCGCGCTACCGCAGTCCGTTCCCGTCGATGCACGCTCACGCCCTGGCGGGCACTCCCGCGCCGGGCTTACCCCCATGGCTGAAGCCAGGGGTCCGCGCCCGGCATCCTCGATCGAGATCGAGACGGGGTCGAGGTCGACGGCATACTGGAGCGAGCTTCCGGCGAGGTCGTCGGCATCGAGGTCAAGGCGGCGGAGACCGTACGCGCCGATGACTTCAAAGGGCTTCGGCATCTGGCCCGCAGACTCGGTGACCGGTTCTTCGCTGGCTACGTCCTCTACGCCGGGCAGGAAACTCTCCCCTTCGGTGACCGGATGCGCGCTCTTCCGCTGGCGACGCTGTGGGAAGCGGCTGCCACCCCGTGATATGCCGCTCCGGGGCGTACGTCGTCGACGACTCCCTCCGCGCGCCCGGCGACCAGATCGGAGCCGTCGGCGTCCTCGCGGTCGCACGCCGGGGGTGATCCGGCGGGTCACCTGCATGCCGAGGGCCGGCGCGAGGGGGCGGTCTCAGCGGGAGGCGGCGATGCGGGTTATGGCCTCGGTGAGGGTCTCGGGCGCGCAGCCGAAGTTCAGCCGGGCGAAGCCGGCCCCGGTGGGGCCGTAGCGGTGGCCGGAGTTCAGGGCGACCCTGGCGGCGGTGAGGATGCGGGCGGCCGGGTCGTCGCCCCAGCCGAGGGCACGGAAGTCGATCCAGGCGAGGAAGCCGGCCTCCGGCCGTCCGTACCGGGCGCCGGGCAGCGACTGCGCCAGCAGCTCGCCCAGCAGCGTCCGGTTGCGGTCGAGGGCCGCCACGACGCCGGCGAGCCAGGGGCCGCCCTCGGTGAACGCCGCCACCGTGGCGATCACCCCGAGGTGGCCGGTGCGGTAGAGGGAGTGCGGCGACAGCCGGTCCACGTACCGCTTCGGCGCCGGGTCGGCGGTGACGACGGCGGCCGCCTTGAGCCCGGCCAGGTTCCAGCCCTTGCTGGCGGACAGGAACGAGAACCCCCAGCGCCTCGCCTCGGCCGACACCGACAGGAAGGGCACGAACGTCGCGCCCGGGAGGACGAGCGGGGCGTGGATCTCGTCGGACAGCACGTGGACGCCGTACCTGTCGGCCAGTTCGGCGAGGGCGACCAGGTCCTCGCGGCGGTGGACGAGCCCGACGGGGTTGTGCGGGTTGCACAGCAGGTACGCCGCGGCGTGGCCGGCGAAGGCGCGTTCCAGGGCGTCCAGGTCGAGCCGCCAGGCCCCCGGCCCGCCGGCCAGCGGCGCCTCCACGACCTGGGCCCCCACCTCGCCGATCCACCAGGCGAACGGCTCGTACACCGGCGGGCTGACCACCACGCGGTCCCCGGGGCCGACGACGCGGCGCAGGATCTCGACCATGCCGATCCCGACGTCGGCGACGGTGCGCACCTGGCCGGGGTCGATCGTCCAGTCCCACGCGCGCCGGGCGTAGCCGCTGACCGCGTCCGCGAGGTCGCCGGTCGGTGCCGCGTAGCCGGTGTCCGACCGGTCGACCGCCTCGCGCAGGGCTTCGGCGACGGGATGGGCCAGGGGGAAGTCCATCTCCGCGACCGGCAGGGGCAGGACGTCGTCCGGGAAGGTCCGCCATTTCGCGCTGCGGCGTTTGCGCAGTTCGGCGAGAGGGGGGATCGAGAGGTCGGACATGGGCGGAACTCCTGGGGGACGGCTGCGTTCGGGTGTCCCTTCATGGTCGGCTCCGTGCGGGCCGTTCCGCTTCCGATAAATTGACAACTGATGCCGGAAAACCGCCACCCGCCGCGCGTGCTGACGGGCGTCCGCCCGTTGCCCGGGGGAGCCGCGGTCCGCGCCCACCGGCACGCCGAGCACCAGATCGTTCACGCCGGGCGCGGCGTGCTGTCCGTGACCACCGGTGCGGGCACCTGGGTCGCCCCCGCCAACCGCGCGATCTGGATCCCGGCCGGCACCGTCCATGAGCATCGTGCCTACGGTGACACCGACCTGCACCTGGTGGGGCTGCCGGTGACGGCCGACCCGCTGCGCCTGGGGCGGCCCGCGGTCATCGGCGTCGGGCCGCTGCTGCGCGAGCTGATCGTCGCCTACACCCGGCGGCCCGCGGGCGCGGGCCCCGAGCGCGGCCGCCTCCTGGCCGTGCTGCTCGACGAGTTGCGGCTGTCCGCCGAGCAGCCCCTCCACGTGCCCGCCGCCAAAGACTCGCGGCTCGCGGCGGTGTGCGCGATCCTGCGCGACGACCCGGCCGACGACCGGACCCTGGCGCAGCTCGGGGCCGTCGCCGGCGTCAGCGATCGCACGTTGAGCCGGCTCTGCCGGGCGGAGCTCGGCATGAGCTTCCCGCAGTGGCGCACCCAGGTGCGCCTGCACCACGCCCTGCGCCTGCTGGCCGAGGGCCTCCCGGTCACGACGGTCGCCCACCGGTGCGGCTGGGCGTCCAGCAGCGCCTTCATCGACGTCTTCCGCCGGGCGTTCGGCCATACCCCCGGCGCCCATCGGGCCCGCCACGCAGGCGCCTGACTGCCGGGTCTCCCCTGATGGGTCTTCTCGGGCAGGTCTTCTCAGGTGGGGGAGTCAGGCGGGCGGCACGTGGACGAGCGCACGACCAGGGTGGGCGCGAGACGCTCGGACGTGACGGGACCCTCGCCGGCGATGATCCCGGCGAGCAGCCGGGCGGCTCGCCGGCCCATCTCGTGCATGTCGGACCGCACGCTGGTCAGCGGAACGGGCAGTTCCGCGGCGAGCGGGATGTCGTTGAAACCGGCGATCGCGATGTCCTCGCCCATGCGCAGGCCGTGATCGCGGGCGGCGCCGGCCGCGCCGATGGCGGTGAAGTCGTTGACCGCGAACAGCGCCGTGGGCCGGGCCGGCGCGGACAGGAGCCGCTGGGCCGCCGCACGGCCGCCCGCCGTGTCGAACCCGGACGGGACGATCCTCTCGGCCGGCAGGGCGATTCCCGCCTCCCGGTAGCGGTCGGCGAAGCCGGCCGCGCGGTCGAGCCCGGTGCTGGCGTACGGCGGGCCGGCGATGACGGCGACGTTCTCGTGCCCGAGCCCGAGGAGATGGTCGGCTACCAGGCGGCCACCGAGGTAGTCGTCGCAGGTGACGGCGGGGTAGTCACCCGCGCGCCGGTTGACCAGCACGAACTTCGTGCCCCGGGCGGCGACCTCGTCGAGCAGGCGGCCGTCGGCGTGGGCGTCACCGAAGACGAGGCCGTCGACCCGGCGGTCGAGGATCATCTGCGTGCGGGCGCGCTGGGTCTCCGGCCGGTCCCAGGTGTTGGTGACGAACGTGGACAGCCGAAGCTCGGCCGCGGCCTCCTCGATGCCCTCGTAGATCGTCGCGAGCACCACGTCGGACAGCCGTGGCACCATGACGCCGATCAGGTTGCTGCGCTGGGTGCGCAGGCTGGTGGCGTGCGGGTTGGGGCGGTAGCCGAGTTCGGCCGCCAGCCGCCGGATGCGCTCGCCGGTCTCGCCCGAGGCCGCGCGGGCGCCCTCTCCCTCGGGTCCGTTCAGCACGCGGGAGACCGTGGAGACGTGCAGTCCGAGCTGCCGCGCGATCGACTGCAGCGTCGGTCGTGGGGTGTTCGCCGTCAATCCTCTGCTCTCGTTTCGCTCTCCCACCCTGCGGGGATGGGGGCTTGACGCTGTCGCCTGGCGTAACGGAGGATACCCCAAACGATTGGGCCAAACGTTTGGGGCGCAAACCCAAACGTTTGGTCAGGCGAAAGGAGCCATCCATGGCGAACGCCGCGCGCATGAGCCGCGACCTGCCCTCCGTCGCGGAGCTGGGCTCCGCTCTGCGCTCCGGCAGGGCGTCGGCGCGCGAGCTGGCCCGGCGGTCCCTGGACGCGATCGCCGCACGGGACGCGGCGCTCGGCGCGTTCGTCGCCGTGGACGCCGAGGGCGCCATGGCCGCGGCGGCGGCGGCGGACGCCGAGCTGGCGGCCGGCACGGACCGCGGGCCGCTGCACGGCATCCCCGTCGGGGTGAAGGACCTCATCGACGTCGCCGGGCTGCCCGTGACCATGGGTTCGGCGCACTTCGCCGGCCACGTGGCGGCCGAGGACGCCGCCTGCGTGCGCCGGCTGCGCGAGGCGGGCGCCGTCATCGTCGGCAAGACCGCCACCCACGAGTTCGCTTACGGTCCCACCGGCGACCGAAGCCTGCAGGGCCCGGCCCGCAACCCGTGGGACCCGGCCCGGATGGCGGGCGGGTCCAGCAGCGGCAGCGCGGTGGCGGTCGCGGCCGGCATGGTGCCCGTCGCGGTGGGGACGGACACCGGCGGCTCCGTCCGCATCCCCGCCGCCCTGTGCGGGGTGGCCGGTTTCAAGCCGGCCGCCGGCACGGTCGCCGACGCCGGCGTCTTCCCGCTGGCGCAGTCGCTCGACCACGTGGGCCTGCTGGCCACGACCGCGGAGGACTGCCTGACCGCGTACCTCGCGATCGGCTCGCCGCCCCCCGGCCGGCGGGCGGGCCGGGCTTCGCGGGCCCGCATCGGATGGGTGGCGCCGTCGTCGCGGCGGCCGGCCGCGGAGGCGGTCGCCGCCGTGGCCGAGCGGGCGCTCCCCGCGCCCCCCGAGCCGGTCGAGCCGCCCCTCGACGAGCTGCGCGACGACTTCGTGGCGATCCAGAGCAGCGAGGCGTACGCGATCCACGCGGACCGGGTCGCGGACCGCCCGGACCGCTACGATCCCGAGGTGCTCGACCGCCTCAAGGCGGCGGCCCGCGTGCCCGGCTGGCGCTACGTGCGGGCGATGGCGGCCCGGGACCGGCACCGCGCGCGGCTCGACGCGCTGTTCGAGCGGTTCGACCTGCTCGCCTCGCCCACCGTGGGCGTCACCGCCCCGTTGCTGGGCGAGCGGGTCGTCGCCGTCGACGGCGCCGAGCATCCGGTCCGCGACACCCTGCTGGCCTTCACCAGCCCCTGGAACGTCGTCGGCCACCCAGCCCTCAGCATCCCGGCCGGGACCGTCAGCGGGTTGCCGGTCGGTCTGCAGCTCGTCTGCCCGCCGGGGAGGGAGCGCCTGCTGTTCGACGTCGCCGCGGTGGTCGCGCACCGCCTCGGCGCCTCGACGCCCACCCCCTGAGGAGGCCCGGGACAGGGGTCGGCGTCGAGCCGGGCTCACCGGAGACCGTGGCGGTCCAGCCATGCGGAGATCGCCGTGGCGATGGCCTCGGGCCGATCCTCGGGCGCGTGGTGGCCGGCCGGGCCGCAGTGCTCGATGTCCAGGGCGGCGATGTTCGCCGCGCACCACGCGGCCTGCTCGTCCCCGATGAGCAGGGTGGGGGAGGAGTCGAAGGTGAGCAGCAGCTTGGGCACGTCGTCGCTGGCGGCCAGCCACTTCCCGTAGTCGTCCAGCCGTGCCGCCACGTCGGCGGGGTCGCCGTCGAGCGGGATCGAGCGCGCCCACCGCAGCAGCGGGCGGCGGCTGTCGCGGCTGGGGTAGGGGGCGCGGTACGGCTGGATCTCCTCCTCGGTGAGAGGCTTCAGCACGCCTCCGGTGAAGGCCGTTTCCACGAGGTAGTTCTGGTCGAGCACCAGCGCCTCGCCGTCGGACGTGCGGATCCGCTCGGAGCGGGCGCGGGCGGCGTCGGTCAGCTCGGCCCAGGCGAGCGGCCGGACGAAGGTCTCCATGAACGCCACGCCGTGGGTCCGGCCGGGGTGCCGGGCCGCCCAGTCGAACGCGAGCGCGCCACCCCAGTCGTGACCGACGAGCACCACGTCGTCCAGGCCGAGCGCGTCGAACCAGGCGTCGAGGTAGCGGGCGTGGTCGGCGAAGCCGTAGTCGATGTCGGGCTTGCCGGAGCTGCGCGGCCTGCCCAGCAGGCTGCTGTCCATCGCGGCGGCGCACGCCGACCGGCTGGTGAGCGCGGGGCTGGCCGGCGCGGACGCGCGCAAGTGGCACTACGCCGTGCTCGTCACGCTCAGGGACGCCGGTCCGGCGAGCCAGGCGACGCTGAGCCGCCGCACCGGCATCTACCGCAGTGACCTGGTCGGCGTGATCAACGAGCTGGCCGGCCGCGGCCTGGTAGAGCGGGCGCCGGACCCCGCCGACCGCCGCCGCAACGTCGTCACGATCACCGCCGAGGGCGGCCTGCTGCTGGACCGGCTCGACGCCCTGCTCGCCTCGCTGCAGGACGACCTGCTCGCCCCGCTGGCCGAGCCGGAGCGGCGGCAGCTCGTCGAGCTGCTGACCCGCCTGGTCGAGCACCACGCGCGCGCGACGCCCCCCGAACCGGGCGGCTGAACCCGGCCGGGGCGCCGGCCCGAGGACGCCCACCGGCGCCGCGTCACCGGCGGGCTCCGGCCTCTCGCGTTCCCCGGCCGCGCAGGAGCCCGGCCACGCGGAACCCGGTCGTCAGCGCGCCCGCCGCCGCCGCGACCGCCACGGTGATCGTCATCGGTGCGGGGAAGTAGGTGAGCTGCTCCCAGGTGACCGTCCGGCCGTTCATGAGGAACGAGAGCAGGTCCGGGTAGGCCGCCAGCACCCCGACCGGCAGCAGGACGGGCACGAGGCGTGCCCCTGCCCGCCACCGCGGCCGGCCCGCCCGCCGGGCCGCCCAGCGGCGCGACCGCAGCACCCCGAGGATCCCCAGCCCCGCCGCACCCAGCGTGACCGCCCCAAGCGCCAGCTCGAAGAGCTGTCTGCCGCCGCCCGGCGCCTCCGGCGTCCGGCCCTCGCTCAGCTCCGCCAGGCCGGTGGCGATGTCGAAGGTGTCGTCGTGCAGGGCGGCGCTGTTCGTCATGACGGCGAACCCGTACCCCGTTTCGGGCACGATGACCTGGACGGCGGTGTAGGTGAACAGGTTGCCCGAGTGCGTGAGCCGCTTGGTCTCGTCGTCGATGCCCCAGCCCATGCCGTAGGCGTGCACCTCGGACGGGGCGTGCATGACGGCCAGGCTCTCCGGGCGCACCAGCCGCCGGCCGTTGCCCGTCTGGGTGATCAGCCATCGGCCCATGTCGGCGGCCGTGGTGACCACCCCGCCGCTGCCGCCGCCGTCGCGGAAGGCGGGCAGCTCCGGGCGGGGCCGCCAGAGGCCGAACACGGAGTTGTAGCCGTCGGCCGGCCGTACCTCCCGGTCGCTGACGGCGCTGGAGCGCATGCCGAGCGGGCCGAAGACCCGCTCGCGCAGGTAGTCGCCGAAGCTCCGGCCGCTGACCACCTCGACGAGCCGGGCGGCGAGGTTGTAGTTGACGTTGCAGTACTCCCAGCGGGTGCCGGGGTCGGCCCTGAGCGTGGTGGCGCCGAGCCTGCCGACGTAGTCGCGCAGCGAGGTGGCGTCCTCCAGCGCGCCGATGTCGGTGGTGGTGTCGGACAGGCCGGAGGTCTGGTTCAGCAGGTGCCGTACGGTGATCCGCCCGGCGCGGGGATCTGCCAGGCGCACCTCCGGCAGGTGCTCGGCCACGGGATCGTCCAGTGCCACCGTCCCCTTGTCCACGAGCGTCATCACGGCCATGGCGGTGAACGACTTGCTCACCGAGGCGATCCGCATCGGGGTGTCGGCGGTGACCGGCCTGCCGTCGGAGTCGTGGCCGTAGCCGGCGGCGTGCACGACGCGGTCGCCCCGCGTCACGACGGCGGACAGGCCGGGCAGGCCGGTCTCGTCGAGGGCCCGGGTGAGGTAGGCGTCGACGGCGGCGGGGGTGAGCTCGGCGGCCCGTCCGGAGGTGGCCGGCCTGTCCCCCGCCACAGCGGGGGACAGGCCGAGGGCGAGGGCCAGGCCGATGAGGGCGGTCTTCACAACGTGCTCCATTTCGCGGGGACGCCGCTGAATGTAGGGAGCGCGCGAGGCCGCCACATCGGTCGATGGTCGGGCGGGGACCCTGACGAAAGGCAGGTCCCTCGCCTCCGCCTTCCGCCACTGTCGGCCGGGGCGATGGATCCTACGGCGCGGCCGCGTGCCGCGTGAGGTGGCCGATGAAGCGGGCGGCGGCCGCCGTGGGCCGGGCGAGGGAGATCCAGGCCAGGCCGATGGGGCGCACCTGGGCCGGCGCCAGCGGGCGGTAGGCGGGGTCGTCGTGCTCCATCGTGGCGGGCCGCGGCAGGATGCCCACGCCGAGACCGGCGCCGATGAGGCCGCGCACGGTGGCGATCTCCTCGCTCTCGAACGCGATGACCGGCTCGAACCCCGCGTCCTGGCAGAGCTTGTCGATGACCCGCCGCAGGTCCGTGGTGGGGGCGAAGGCCACGAACGGCTCCCCGCGTACGTCACGGAGCGTCAGGCGCGGGACGGCGGCGAGCGGGTGGTCGGTCGGCAGGGCGATGCAGAGCTGCTGCTCGCGCAGCCGGTGCCAGCGCGCGGTGTCGCCCTCCGGCGGCGGGGTGACCAGGGCGGCGTCGATGTCACCCGCGTGCAGCCAGGCGAACAGCTCGCGGGCGAAGCCCTGGCGGAGTTCGAGCCGGACGCCTGGCGTGACGGCGCGGTAGTCGCGCAGCACCTCCGGCACCAGCCAGCGCCCCACCGAGTGCAGGAATCCCAGCCTGACGAGCCCGGTGTCGGGGTCGGCCAGCGCCTCGACGCGCCGGCGGGCGACGTCCAGCTCGCCCACCGCGCGGGCGGCGTGCTCGCGCAGCAGCGCGCCGAACCTGTTGACGGCCAGCCGCCGCCCGTGCCGGTGGAACAGCTCCACCCCCAGGTCGGCCTCCAGCCGGGCCAGCGCGCGCGACAGCGTCGACTGGTTGACGCCCTCAACGGCGGCGGTGTCGCGCATGTTCTCCGTCTCGCACAGCGACAGGAACCAGCGCAGGGTCTGCACGTCCACACCGGCCATGATGCTCAGAACGCATCAGCTTCGTCAATAGCTGCATTTTGTGCATCACTGCTGCTCCGGCAGGATGCGAGAGGTGAGCCACCACACCGCGGCGGACCGCGCCTCCCGCAGGATCAGGTACGGGCTGATGTCCGGCGGACTCGCCAACTTCCTGGCCCTCTACTACGTCCAGCCGCTGCTGCCCGCCGTCGCCGGCCGCTTCGGCGTCTCGGCGTCGGAGTCCACGGCCGTGCTGTCGGTCGCCACGATCACCATGGCCGTCGCCCTGCTGGTCGTCGGCCCGCTGTCCGACATCGCGGGCCGGGTGATGATCATGCGGCTGTCGCTGGTGGGCTCGGGCGTGCTCGGCGTCGCCGCGGCGTTCGCGCCCACCTGGCACAGCCTGCTGGCGGTGCGGGGCCTTCAGGGCGTCGCGCTGGCGGGACTGCCCGCCGTCGCGCTGGCGTACCTGCGGGAGGAGACGCCCGCGCGGGCCCACGTCCGCGCCAACGCCACCTACATCATGGGGACGGCCCTCGGCGGCGCGGCCGGCCGGCTGCTGCCCGGCCCGCTGCACGAGCTGGGCGGCTGGACCGGCGCCACGGCGACCGTCGGCGGCATCACCCTGCTCAGCGCGGCCGGCCTGTGGGTGCTGGTGCCGCCGTCACGGCGGTTCGCCAAGGCCCCGCCCCGGTGGGGGAGCCTGCTCGGCAACACCGCACGGACCGTCCGCGACCCCACCCTGATGGCGCTGTGCCTGGTCGGGGCCACCACCATGGGCGCGTTCGTGGGGCTGTGCAACGCGCTCGCCTTCCGCCTGGAGGCCGCCCCCTTCCTGCTGGGCGGCGCGGCGGCGCTGGCGTTCCTCGCCTACCCGGTCGGCATCCCCGCCCCGCTCGCCGCCGGCCGCCTGGCCACGCTGCGCGGACGCGGCCCGGCCGCCCTCGTGGGCGTCGCCCTGCTGCTGGCGGGCGTCCTGCTCACCCTGGCCGCCGCCCTGCCCGCCATCGTGGCCGGGCTCGGGCTGCTGACGTTCGCCTTCCTCGGCACGCACTCCCTGGTGAGCGGCTGGGTGTCCGACCGCGCCCAGCGGATCGGCGTCGGCGCCGGCCAGGCCGCCGGGCTCTATCTGCTCGCCTACTACGCGGGCAGCTCGGTCTTCGGGGCGCTGGCCGCTTACCAGTGGCAGACGGCCGGCTGGCCCGCCGTGATCGCCGCCGGCGCCGCCCTCGCCCTGGCCGCCGGCCTGCTCGTCATCCTGGCCCGCCGCTTCGACACCGGCTGAGCGCCCCCGGCGCCCGGTGAGCGGACGGCGCACCTACGGGTGGGTGTCCGGGCGAGGCTCGCGGTCGTCGGGGGCGGACCGGAGCCGGTGGATCTCGGCGGCGGTGCTGCGCTCGGCTGCCCGGATGAAGCGCAGGACGCCGCGGAGCTCTTCATCGGTGAAGTCCTCCAGGTCGTCCCGGGTACGGTCGATCAGCCCGGCGTAGGCGGCACCGACCCGGTCGAGGCCCTCCTGGGTCGGCTCGATGAGGACCCGCCTGCGGTCGTCGGGGTCGGGCACACGGCGGACGCAGCCGGCGGCGACAAGCCGGTCGATCATGCGCGAGGCCGATCCGGTGGTGAGGTTGACGCGCTTGGCCAGGACCCCCGGTGTGGCCGGGCCGTGCCGGCCCAGCGCGTGCAGGCACTGCACGTCGGTGTCGGTGACGCCCAGCCGGGTGGCCACGACGTTGTTGAGCTGCACGACCGTGATCGCCCAGCCGGGTATCGCGGCGCCGATGATCTCGTCGAGCAGCGCCGGCCTGTCCTGGTCCGGCGTCGTCACGATGACACCCACCCTTCAAATTGCTGCGCGACGCAGCGATTTTTGCGCTACATTAGCTGCGCCGCGCAGTTGCTGTGCAGTGCAGCAATGTTAGCGCAGCGGCGACGGCCTGACCACCCGCGAGCGACCCCGCCCGCCCTCTGTCGCCGAGGCCGGCCAGCGCGTCCTTCCGTCCCACTCCACTCCCAGGGGAGCCGATGACCACCACGCCCGATCCCTTCGCCGCCGCCACCCGCGGGATCGCCGATCCCCATCCCGCGCGGGCCGCCCTGCGAGCCGCCGGCCCTGTCGTCCGGGCCGAGGCCCCGGCCGGTGGCCCGGTGTGGATCATCACCGACGACGTGCTCGCCCGCCAGGTGCTCGTCCACCCCCGCATCGTCAAGGACCCCGCCTACGCGCCGGCCGGCTGGGACCCGCGCGTCGCGGGGCTCGAACCGACCGCCGCCGACCAACCGTCGCTCACCACCCTCGACGGTCTGGCGCACACCCGGCTGCGCCAGGCCCACGCGCCGCTCTTCACCGCCCGGCGGATGAGCGACCACACCGAACGGATCACGACGCTCGCCCGCGATCTGCTCACCGCCCTCGCCGATACCGGCCAGACGGTCGACCTGACGGCCGACTTCACCACCCGATTCCCGCTCGCCGTGGTCTGCGACGTGCTCGGCGTCCCGCCCGGCCGCATCGACCAGGCCATCGCCGCCTGCCGGCGCATGCACAGCGACGACCCGCAGGAGATCGGCGCGGCGATGGCGGCCTTCGCGGACCTGGCCGCCGCCGCGCTGGAGGAGGGCCGGGACGGCCTCGCCGTCCGACTGCGGGACCGGGTCCCCGGCGAGATCACCGAGGCACACCTGCACTACCTGATCTTCACCCTGATCTACGCCGGGCAACTCACCACCGACCCCGCGCTGGGCTTCCTGCTCGCCCGCGTACTCGGCGGCGACCGGACCGCGGCGGACGAACTGGTGCGTGACACGCTGCGCGAGCACCCGCCCGCGCCCTTCACCCTCTGGCGCTTCACCTCCGCCGACATCGACCTCGCCGGACTGCGGATCCCCGCCCGATCCGCGATCCTCATCGACATCCAGGGCATCAACACCGATCCCACCCGATCGATCGGGCCCGACCTCACCTTCGGCGCGGGCCCCCACTACTGCACCGGCGCGCACCTCGCCCAACTGGAGTTGCGCGTGGTCGTGGAGGTCCTGCGGACGCACTTCCCGGACGCGCGTCTCGCCGTGCCGTACGCCGAACTCCGGCAGAGCGACTTCGGCGGCATCCAGGGCGGCAGACTGACCGCCCTGCCGGTGCGGCTGCGGGGTTGACCCGCCTGGATGCCGGCTTTGCGCCGCGTCGGCGAGCAGGTTGAGCGCACCTGTCACCGTCGCGGCCTGGCCGGTACGACCCTCCTGGGCGCCGACTCGCGTGTGTCCCACCGGGTGCTGGCCAGGCGGTGTTCGGTTGGCGCTTGCACCGTACGCGCGGTCACCAGGGGCACTGCGGGCAGGAGGTCGAGCAGCCGCGCGACCGCCGAGCCGGCCCGTGGCGCCGGCCGCAGTCCATGAGACTCGCGGAACCGTCGATGGCGTTCCAGCCACTCGTCGTGGTAGGCGGCTCGCGATGTAAGGATCCGAGCTCCGCCCGGGCGTTCGGGCGGAGCGGGTCCCGTGCCTTTCGAGTGCGCTTTCGGGGGCGTGGGTCTGGTCAGTCCATGAGGATGATCTGGCGGAGGACTTCGCCGCCCTTGAGCGCGGCCACCGCGTCGTTCAGGTCCGACAGCCTGAGCCGGGCGCTGATCATGCTGTCGAGGTCGAGCTTGCCCGCCTTGTAAAGGTTGGCGAAGTACGGGAAGTCGTGGCGGACGTCCGCTTCGCCGTACAGGCTGGACAGCAGGTTCTTGCCCTCGAACAGCAGGCTGAACGCCGAGATCGACACCATGTCGTCCATCGCGCCCGCGCCGACCACGACGACGTCGCCGCCCTGGCGGGTGAGTTGCCAGGCGCTCTGGATGGTGGCGGACTTGCCGACCACCTCGAAGCCGTAGTCGAACCCGGCCCCGCCGGTCAGCTCGTTCAGGGCGTCCGGGACCTGCTCGGGGGTGACGGCGTGGGTGGCGCCGACCTTCTTGGCCAGGGCGTGCTTGGACTCCAGGGGGTCGACGGCGAGGATCGTCCGGGCGCCGGAGACGCGGGCGCCCTGGATGACCGACAGGCCGACGCCGCCGCAGCCGACGACCGCGACGGTCGAGCCGGGCCGGACGCGGGCGGTGTTGACGGCGGCGCCCACGCCGGTGGTGATGCCGCACCCGATGAGCGCCGCCGCCTCCCACGGCACGTCGGCGTCGATCTTGATCGCGCCCTGCCACGGGATGACGATCTCCTCGGCCCAGGTGCCGCAGCCGGCCATGCCGAAGGCCGTGTTGTCGCCGCCGTAGCGGAAGTTGCCCTTGCTGAAGGACTCGATCATGAACTTCATGCACAGGTACGGCTGGCCGCCCAGGCAGAGGTCACACTCCTGGCACGCGGGACGCCAGTTGACGACGACGTGGTCGCCGGGCCGGAGGGAGGAGACGTGCTCGCCCACCTCCACCACCTCCCCGGCGCCCTCGTGCCCCGGGACGAGGGGCACGGGCTGCGGCAGCACGCCGGACATGGCCGACAGGTCCGAGTGGCAGACCCCGGTCGCCTTGACGCGCACCCGGACGTCGGTGGGACCGACGGGCGCCAGCGTGACGTCGTCACGGATGTCGAGCTTGTCGTCGCCTACTGCGTGCAGGAGCGCGGCGCGCATAGGGGGGACCTCCTCCGGCTATTCCTCTAGGGAGAGGGCGGCTTTGGGGCACGATCGGACCGCGTGTCGGACGCGGTCCTCCATCTCGGGCGGTGGTTCGGGCAGCAGGACGTGGAGCTGGTCCTCGTCGTCCACGTCGAACACCTCGGGCGCGAGTCCCATGCACACGGCGTTGGCCTCGCAGACAAGATAGTCAACTTTGATCTTCATGTGAGCCTCCTGTGGTCCCATGACACCACTTTGGTGGGCTCGACGATGAACGCGACGCGTTTTCGCCCGGTCTGCTCGACGTAGGGCAGCAGGAGGTCGTCGGGCACGCCGGGGGTCATCCGGCGGGCCACCTGCATGCCGACGGCCATGACGTGCTCGGGCTCGTCCACCCGTTTGGCGGTGCCGTACACCATGATGCCGCGCAGTTCGGCGTAGTCGTCGCCGGCCTCGATGAGGCACGTCACGCGCGGGTCGCGCTCCAGGTTGCGGGTCTTCTGCGCCTTGGCGTACGTCCAGAAGGTGACGCGGCCCTCGTCCAGCCCGTAGAACATGGTGACGAGGTGAGGGGTGCCGTCGGGGTTGATGGTGGCCAGCTGCAGCTTGCGTGCCTCCTGGAGGAGGGCGGTCACGTCGTCGTCGGACATCGCGATGCGAGCGCGCTGATTCACGCTGCCAAGTAGAACAGGTTGCAGATTGCCGGGGCAAGAGGTCGCCGGAATGTTGTTCGGTTCGGTTAGGGTCTGGCCTATGACGATGCCGCCCGACCTGCTGGCCGCCGCCGAGGACGCCAAGGGCTTCATGCCGCCGAAGGAGGGACTCGCCCTGTTCGAGACGGCCCTCCGCTACGGCGGGCGGGGCCCGATCTGCGAGATCGGTACGTACTGCGGCAAGTCGGCCATCTACCTGGGCGCGGCCGCCCGGCAGGCGGGTTCGGTGGTCGTCACCGTGGACCACCACCGCGGCTCGGAGGAGATCCAGCCGGGCTGGCCGCACCACGACCCGTCTCTGGTGGACCCGGCCACCGGCCGGATGGACTCGCTGCCGGTGTTCCGCGCCACGATCGCCGCCGCCGGGCTGGAGGACGAGGTCGTCGCCGTCGTCGGCGGTTCCGAGCGGGTGGCCCGGCTGTGGAACACGCCGCTGGCCATGCTGTTCATCGACGGCGGCCACTCGGAGGAACCGGTGACGCGCGACTACGAGGGCTGGGCGCCGCACGTGATGCCGGGCGGCGCGCTGGTGTTCCACGACATCTACCCCGACCCGGCCGACGGTGGGCAGGCGCCCTACCGGGTCTACCTGCGGGCGCTGGCCTCGGGCGCGTTCGCCGAGGTGGCGGCCGAGGGCTCGCTGCGGGTGCTCGAACGGGTGGCGCCCGGCAGCTGAGGGAACACCCCCCGGCGGGCGAACCCGAACGCGCCGCGCACCACGAGCTCCTTGACCAGCGCGGCGGGCCGGCCCGTCAGCGTCACCGCGCGCGGCCGGTCGTCGGTGTGGACGAACTGGATCAGGCCGTCGTGCCGTCCGAGGCTCACGCACTGGACCACGTACGCGAACCGCAGGGGAGCGGGCTCGCGCCCGCCGAGGCGGGCGACGATCGCGTCGGCCGCCTGGCCCGCGACGGGGAGCGCGGTCGCGCACGCCATGCGCAACTCTCGCCCGCCCGGGCCGCGCACCGCCGCCGCGTCCCCGATCGCGTAGACGTCCGGATGGGAGATCGAGCGCGCGGTCTCGTCCACCAGGACGCGGCCGTGGCCGTCAACGGCGAGTCCCGCCTCGCGGGCCAGCGCGGGCACCCGGAACCCGGTCGTCCACACCACCGCGTCGGAGCAGACGAACCGGCCGTCGGCCAACCGGGCGCCCGAGGCGTCCGCCTCGACGACCTTCGCCCCGGTCACCACCTCGACGCCCAGCCGGTCGAAGACCCGTCGCAGGTGCGCGCGGGCGCGGGGCGACCACCGGACGCCTGGCTCCTCGCCCGTCAGCAGCCGCACCCGCAGCCCCGGGTGGCGCTCGGCCAGCTCGGTGGCGACCTCGATGCCGGTCGGTCCCGCGCCCACCACGGCGAGCACGCCACCGGCTCCGAGCCGCGACACCCGGTCCCGCAGCCGGCCGGTGTCGTCGGCGCCGGACACCGTGAGGGCGTGCTCGGCCGCCCCCTCCAGACCGGCGACGCTGCCCGCCGCGTACACGAGCGTGTCGTAGGTCATGGTCGTGGAGCCGAGACGCAGTTCGCGACGATCGGGCGCGATGCCGGTCACCCTGCCCTGGACGAACCCGGCACCCCGCAGGAGGTCGGGCACGGCGGCCCCCGGTACGGCGTGTCCGGCCGCCACCTGGTGCAGCCGCACGCGCTCCACGAAGGTCGCGCCGTCGTTGATCAGCGTCACCCGGGCCCGGCCGGGGGAGAGGCGGCGGGTCAGCCGGTTGGCCGCCATGAGGCCCGCGTATCCGGCGCCGATGATCACGATATGGTGGGTCACTGTACGTCCCCTTCCGGTCATGGAGTCACCTCCTGAACCGGCGAGGCCGGCGAATCCTGACAAGGGTGCGGCGTGAGCTCGATCACACCTGCTGGAAGCGGGTGAGCTTGTCTGGGTTCACCACGATGCGCACCGCGCTGACCCGGTCGCCGGTCACCTCCAGCGCCATCACTCCGTACACGCGCCCGCCGGCGCTCCCCACCAGGCCGGGCAGGCCGTTGACCTCGGTGACGACGATCTCCGTGCCAGGCTCCTGCCGGAAAGCCAGGCCGGCCAGGTAGCGGGCGACCCGGGCGGCGCCCCGGACCGGGTTGCGGGCCGCCGCGGACCTGCCGCCACCGTCGGCCCACGACACCACGTCGGCGGTCAGCAGGCGCTCCAGCCCCGCGAGGTCACCGGCGCGGGCAGCGGCGAGGAAGCGCTCGGCGACCCGGTGCGCGTGCTCGCCGGACACCTCGAACCGGGTGCGTCTCGCGTCGAGGTGGGCGCGGGCCCGCCGGTAGAGCTGCTGGGAGCCGGCCTCGGTGATGTCCAGGACCTCCGCGATCTCCCGGTGGCCGTAGCCGAACGCCTCGCGCAGCACGAACACCCCCCGCTCGGCCGGGGTCAGCCGTTCCAGCATCACCAGCACCGCCATCGAGACGGATTCGCGCTGCTCGGCCGTCTCCATCGGGCCGAGCGCGCCGTCGCCCGTGGGCACCGGTTCGGGCAGCCACATGCCCACGTACGCCTCGCGCCGGGCCCGTGCCGAGGCGAGCCGGTTGAGGCAGAGGTTCGTCAGGACCTTGGTCAGCCACGCGGCCGGGGTGGCGATCGCGGAGTGGTCGGCGGCGTGCCAGCGCAGGTAGGCGTCCTGCACCGCGTCCTCGGCCTCGCCCGCGGAGCCGAGCAGCCGGTAGGCCAGCGCGAACAGCCGCGACCGCTGCTGTTCGAACTCGACGGTCACGTCCCGGTTCGTCGCCACCGGCCGATCATAGGAGACGGCAGGAGACACTCGGTCAGCGGCCGCGGCGCGACCAGGACCGCCGGGTGTCGGCCTGCCAGGTGAGGAAGTCGTCGTGGGTGTGCGGGTCGTGCCCGAGCGCCAGCAGTGCCCGGTCCGCCCAGGAGGCCGCCTCGTCGGCCGTCGCCCCGGCCAGCACCGGCACGGCCCGCGCCACCTGACCGGGCAGCGGTCCGGCCTGGACGCGGGCGGCGGCGGCGAACGCGCACCCCTGCGCCAGGTGGGCCCGGAACCCCTCGGCCCCCGCGTGCTCGGCCAGCCGCGCCAGCTCGTCCGGCTCGGCCCCGCCGGTGTGCGTGGCCGCGAAGCCCACCCCGCTCCACAGGTCGGCCCGCCTGCCCGCCGGGTAGCCGGCGATCGCGGCGGCCACGCCGTCGGGGCAGGCGCCGTCGTGGTACCACAGCAGGCGCCCCAGGCCCTGGTCGAAGGTCGCGCAGTGGGCCCGGGTCAGCAGGTCGGGCATGGTCCGCTCGCCCACCATCCGGTCGGTCCCGTCGAGGCTCCGCTGGAACCCGTACCCGTCGACGGCCAGCCACCGCAGCAGCGGGTGGGCCCGCCCGGCGCCGCGCACCGGGCGCAGCCGTAGCAGCGCGTACCCGCGGCCCGCCCCCAGATGGACGGCGTGGGAGTGGCGGCCGGCGGGACCGTCGAGCAGCTCGCGCAGGCGGCGGCCCCGGGCCAGGGTGAGCAGGTCGAGCACGGTGCACGCGGCCCCCGTGCCCTCGTAGGCGAACGGCTGACGCTCCGGCGGCATCGCGTCGATCGCGTCGATCGCGTCCGGCCCGCCGGTGAGCGCGGCGTTGAAGCCGGACACGTACGCCCGTTCGGCGGTCTCGAAGGCCGCCTGCGCCGGGCCGGGCCCGAGGCGGAACCTGCGCCGCGCCAGATCCGCCTCACCCGGGTCCCGCGCCAGCAGCCTGCGCCACCCGCGGGCCGGTCCACCCGACCGGCGTACCCGGTCAACGTACGATGATGTGCCCGTGTCGCCCACGCTTCCCCCGAAGACGCCCCGTACGGCCATCCTCGAAGCTAGTGACCGCTCAGACGCCCGCGGGGGAGCCGCTCCGCCCTCCCCGGCAAAGAAGCCGCAAAACCGCTTGCGCGCGGCGGGTCAGGCGCGGGCCGGGGTGCAGCCGCACAGGCCGGGGTCGGAGGGAGAGACGGACGGCGCGCAGATGTCGCGGAACACCGCCGAGCCCCCCGACAGGCCCTGCAGCGCGTCGGCGGCCAGCACGACGGCCGCGGCCGTGTAGCCGGACCGCTCGTGCGGGAAGTGCCTGCCGTTGGCGAACTGCCAGCCCGTCCAGTACGAGCCGTCCTCGTGCCGCAGGTGCTGCGCGTCGGCGAACAGCCGCGCCGCGCGCTCACGGTCACCGAGCGCGTCGAGGGCCAGCACCAGCTCGCACGTCTCCGCCCCGGTCACCCACGGCTGGTCCGACACGCACCTGATCCCCAGACCCGGCACGACGAACGTCGCCCACTCGCGCTCCAGCAGCTCGAACGCCTGCGTCCCGCGCACCGCGCCGCCGAGCACCGGGTAGTACCAGTCCATCGAGTAGCGGCTCTTGTCGGCGAACGCCTCCGGGTGGGCCGCCAGCACGTGCGCCAGGCGGTCGGCGGCCAGCTCCCAGTGCGGCTGCGGGTCACCCAGGTGCTCGGCCAGCAGCACACCGCACCGCAGCCCCTGGTGGATCGACGAGCAGCCGGTCAGCAGCGCGTACGCCGCCGCCCGGCCCCGCGCGTCCCGCTCCCAGACGATCTCACCGCGTCCGGTCTGCAGCCCGACCACGTAGTCGAGGGCCGCCTTCACCATCGGCCAGTGCCGTTCGGTGGTGTCCTGGTCGCCGGTCACGAGGTGGTGGTGCCAGAGCCCGGCCGCGACGTAGGCGGCGTGGTTGGACTCGCCGCCCCGCTCGACGGCCACGCCGCCGGCCACCTTCATCGGCCAGGAGCCGTCGTCGCGCTGGTGCCTGGCCAGCCACTCGTAGCCACGCCGCACGGGCTCGGCCAGCCCGGCGACCGTCATGGCCATCAGGCACTCGACGTGGTTCCAGGCGTCGACGTGCCCCTCGGGCCACGGCACGCCGCCGTCGTCCTGCTGGATCGCCGCGATGCTCAAGGCCGTGCGGACGGCCTCCTCGCGGCCGATCACGCCGCGGGCTTCCTGACGTACAGCACCACGCTCTTGCCGATGAGCGGGTTGAGCAGCGCCTCGGCGACGCGGGTGGCGGCCGGGCGCTTCATGATGTCCCACACGAGCAGCTCGTGGTAGGCCTTGGCGAGCGGGTGGTCGTCGTTGTTGACGCCGACGGCGCACTTGATCCACCAGTAGGGCGCGTGCAGGCCGTGGGCGTGGTGGTGCGGGCCGACCACGAAGCCGGTCGACTTGAGTTTGGCCGACAGCTCGGCCAGCGTGTAGATGCGCACGTGCCCGCCCGGCGCGGTGTGGTAGTCCTCGTCGAGCGCCCAGCAGATCCGCTCCGGCAGGAAGCTCGGCACCGTGACCGCGGCGGTGCCGCCGGGCTTGAGCACCCGGTAGATCTCCCGCATCGCGGCCATGTCGTCCGGGATGTGCTCCAGCACCTCGGCCGCGATCACCCGGTCGAAGGCGCCGTCCTCGAACGGCATGTCCAGCGCCGTGCCCTGGACGGTCTCGCCGCTCGCGCCGGCGGGGACCTCGCCGGCCTTGTCCATCGCCGTGAACATGGCGGCCACGCCGTCCAGCTCGGCCTGGTCCATGTCGAAGGCGACCACGTCGGCGCCGCGGCGCAGCACCTCGAAGGCGTGCCGGCCGCCGCCGCAGCCCAGGTCGAGCACGCGAACGCCGGGTCCGACGGGCAGCCGGGCGAAGTCCACCGTCAGCACTTGATCGGTCTCCTTGAGGGTCGGGCGGGGTGTTCTTCGGACTCTGGCGGTCGTCCGGCGGCCGGCTAGCGGCCGCGCCGGGCGGCGATGGCCTCGCGGTAGGCCTCGACGGTGCGCTTGGCGACCACGTGCCAGGTGAAGCGTTCCATGACGCGGTCGTAGCCCGCCCGGCCCACGCGCTCGCGCTCCTCGGGCGAGTCGTGCAGCCGGCGCAGCACCGCGGCCAGCTCCTCCGGGTCGCCGGGCGCGACCTGGATCGCGGCGTCGCCGACGACCTCCGGCAGGGCGCCCGTCCGGCTGGCGACCAGCGGGGTGGCGCACGCCATGTGCTCGACGGCCGGCAGCGAGAACCCCTCGTACAGCGACGGCACGACGGAGATCTCGGAGGTGGCGATCAGCTCGCCCAGTTCGTCGTCGGAGATGCCGTGCACGAACCGCACCCGCTCGCCCAGCGACAGCTCCTGGACGAGCTGCTCGGTCGGCCCGCCGGGGGTGGGCTTGCTGACGACGGTGAGGTTCACGTCGCGCTCGGTGGCCAGCTTGGCCACGGCCCGCAGCAGCGTGGCGACGCCCTTCATCGGCGAGTCGGCGCTGGCCACGGCCACGATGGAGCCCTTGCGGCGCGGCTTGTCCGGCCGCGGGTGGAAGTAGCGGGTGTCCACGCCGAGCGGGATCAGCCGCATGTTGGCCTGGGGCACGTTGAAGTCGCGGTGGATGTCGGCCAGCGACGACTCGCTGACCGTGAGGATCGGGCTGAGCCGGGGGGCGACCTTGGCCTGCATCTTCACGAAGCCGTACCAGCGGCGCATGGTGAGCCTCTTGGCGCCCGTCGCCGCCTCCAGCTCGATGCGGCGGTCCACGCTGATCGGGTGGTGGATGGTGCCGACCACCGGGAACAGCTTCTGGATGCCGAGCAGGCCGTAGCCGAGGGTCTGGTTGTCCTGGACGACGTCGAAGTCGCCGACGCGCTTCTTCAGCTCGCGGTAGGCGCGCAGGGTGAACGTCAGCGGCTCGGGGAAGCCGGCCGTCCACATGGTGCCGACCTCCAGCAGGTCGATCCAGTCGCGGTACTCGCTCAGCTTCGGGGTGCGGAACGGGTCCTCGTCGCGGTAGAGGTCGAGGCTCGGCACCTCGTTGAGGATCACGCCCTCGTCGAGCTCCGGGTACGGCGGGCCGGAGAACACCTCGACGTGGTGGCCCAGGGCCACGAGTTCCCGGCTCAGATGGCGAAGGTAGACGCCCTGCCCTCCACAGGTCGGCTTGCTGCGGTACGACAGCAGCGCGATCCGCAAGGTGTTGTCTGGGTCGCCCACGGACACCCCTTTCTCCGCCCGGTAGGCCCACGAGACGGGCGTGTACCGTGAAAGATGACCTTAATGCGAAAGGCTACCATCCGGTAGATTGCCGAGAATTGTTCCTCACCTCCGCCGTAGGCCGTGCCAACTGCGACGTTGGCGTGACCGAGCGTGATTCGGTAGAACAAGTTCTAGGTGGTCGTGGTGCTGGGCCGGGAGGCAGGGTTGTACATTCCCTCCCAAGCGGACGCGGTAGCGAGATGGAGGACCGGTTGGCCAGGCGCGCGTTGATCACCGGCATCACCGGCCAGGACGGTTCCTATCTGGCGGAACACCTCCTCGCGCAAGGCTACGAGGTGTGGGGGCTGGCGCGCGGCCAGGCCAACCCGCGCGTGTCGCGGATGCGCAAGCTGCTCGCCGACGTGCAGGTGGTCCGCGGCGACCTGCTCGACCAGGGCTCGCTCATCTCGGCCGTCGAGCGGGTGCAGCCCGACGAGGTCTACAACCTCGGGGCCATCTCCTTCGTGCCGATGTCGTGGGAGCAGGCGGAGCTGACCGCCGAGGTCACGGGCATGGGCGTGCTGCGCGTGCTGGAGGCCATCAGGGTCTGCTCGGGCGTGTCGCGGGGCGGGACGCCGAACGGCCAGATCCGCTTCTACCAGGCGTCGTCGTCGGAGATGTTCGGCCAGGTCAGCGAGACGCCCCAGACGGAGAGCACCGCCTTCCACCCCCGCTCGCCGTACGGCGTGGCCAAGGCGTACGGGCACTTCCTCACCCAGAACTACCGCGAGTCCTACGGCATGTTCGCCGTGTCCGGCATCCTGTTCAACCACGAGTCGCCGCGGCGCGGGGCCGAGTTCGTCACCCGCAAGGTGTCGCTCGGCGTGGCCCGCATCAAGCTCGGGCTGGCCACCGAGCTGCGCCTGGGCAATCTGGAGGCGCGGCGCGACTGGGGGTTCGCCGGCGACTACGTGCGGGCCATGCACCTCATGCTGCAGGCGGACCGGCCCGAGGACTACGTGATCGGCACCGGTCGCATGAAGTCCGTCAGGGAACTGGTGGAGGCGGCGTTCTCGGCCGCGGGGCTCGACTGGGAGCGCCACGTCGTGACCGACCGGGCCCTGCACCGGCCGGCCGAGGTGGACCTGCTGTGCGCCGACCCGAAGAAGGCCCGGATGCAGCTCGGCTGGGAGCCGACGGTGTCGTTCGACGAACTGGTGTCGATGATGGTCGAGTCGGACGTCCGGCTGCTGTCCGACGGCGGCGACCCCGACCAGGACAGCTCCTGGCCGTGACCCGGCCCCCGCGCCGGCGTGCGGGTGGGCCGGACGCGTCCGGCGGTCAGCGCTCCATACCCGACGCGCCGTGCGCACCCGGCTCCCACCACCTGCGGTAGGCATGTGACCCGGCAGTCTGTGGATACCCCGCAGTCATCCACAGAACCGCGTTCGGTGACCCGGGTGGCCGCATCGGCGCGTCACCCTGGGCGACGTGAACCCGCTCCTTTCCCCGGTCACCCTGCTGGACCGCGCCCGGCACGTCACCCGGGCGGTGCCGCAGGCCGTCGCCTGCCGCCAGACGGCCGCGCACGTGTGGGGTCTGCACGTGCTGAGCCAGGGCACACCCGAGACCGACTGGCCCGTCGAGCTGATCGCGCCCGGCCACCTGGCGCTGCCCGGCTGCGTCACCCACCCGGCACCGTTGCCCGCCGAGGACGCCACCGAGCACCGGGGCGTCCGCGTCACCACACCCGAGCGCACGGCGCTCGACTGCGCCCGATGGCTGCCGCGTCTGGAGGCGGTGGCCGCGCTCGACCAGTTCGCCCGGCGCGGAGTGGACCTGGAGGCGCTGTGGCGCCGGGCGCCCTCCTGGCATCTGCGCGACCTGCTGTCCCTGGCCGACCCGGGAGCGAGATCGCCACGAGAGAGCTGGCTGCGCGTCATCCTCGTGGACGGCGGGCTGCCGAGACCCGGCACCCAGATCCACGTGCCGCTCACCGCAGGCCGCTCCGCCTACCTCGACCTGGGCTGGGAGCCCTATCGGCTGGCCGTCGAATACGACGGCCAAGACCACCACACCTCGGCCGCCGACCAGCGCCACGACGGCGCCCGCCGGGAGGAGCTGCAGCGGCGCGGGTGGCACGTCATCCCCGTCCGCAAGGACGTGATCCCCGGCCAGGCGGCCGCCCTGCTGGAGCACGTGGCCAACGCCCTCATCGCCCGGGGCTGGCGACCCGACCCGGCCCAGACGACCCGCATCCTGTCCCGCATCCGCGCCGTCCGCCGCAGGCGCCGGTGAGCGCCACCGGGCGGTCCGCCGAGATCTCGCCTCCGTCGTCGGATGCGGTCATGGACCAGGCGGGCGGCTCCGGTCCGGCCGCCGTCAGGTCGGTGAGCGACCAGGACGACGCGGGCAGGCCGTCCTCGAACAGCCGCCGAAGCCCGCGTAGTCGCGCCGAGCGCGCCCCTCGCGAGGGCTCTGCCGTTCACGGGTCAAGGGAGTCGGGGGGTGCCGTTCTGCCAGACCTGGGCGACCAGCGGCACGCCGGGGCGGTAGGAGAGGTGGACGGGGGAGGGGGCGTCCAGCAGCACCACGTCCGCGCGTGCGCCCGGGGAGAGGCGGCCCACGTCCGTGCGGCGCAGCGCGCGGGCGCCGCCCATCGTGGCGGCCCAGACGGCTTCCGCCGGGGTCATGTTCATGTCGCGTACGGCCAGGGCGATGCAGAACGGGATGTTGGTGGTGTAGCTGGAGCCGGGGTTGCAGTCGGCGGCCAGGGCCACGGTGGCGCCCGCGTCGAGGAGGCGGCGTGCGTCCGGGTACGGGGAGCGGGTGGAGAACTCCGCGCCCGGCAGCAGGGTCGCCACCGTCTCACTGGAGGCCAGCGCCTCGACGTCGGCGTCGCTGAGGTGTGTCACGTGGTCGGCCGACGCCGCGCCCAGCTCGACGGCGATCGCCACACCCGGGCCGGGCCCGAGCTGACCGGCGTGCACCCTCGGCACGAGGCCCCGTTCCTTCCCGGCGGCCAGGATGGCCCGGGTCTGGTCGCCGTCGAAGGCCCCGCGGTCGCAGAAGACGTCGATCCACCGGGCGTGCGGCGCGCACGCGTCCAGCATCTCGCCGCGCACCAGGTCGACGTAGGCGTCCGGCTTCTCGGCGTACTCCGGGGGCACCACGTGCGCGCCGAGGTAGGTCACCTCGTCGGTCCGCTCGCCGGCCAGGCGCAGGCTCCGGGCCTCGTCCTCGACGGTCAGCCCGTACCCCGACTTGCACTCGACGGTCGTGGTGCCCGACCGCAGCGCCTCGGCGACGAGCCGCCGGACGTTGGCGCGCAGCTCGTCGTCCGTGGCGGCACGGGTGGCCGCGACGGTGGTGCGGATGCCGCCCGCGGTGTACGGCCGGCCGGACATCCGGGCCTCGAACTCACGGGTTCGGTCACCGGCGAACACCAGGTGCGCGTGGCTGTCCACGAACCCCGGAACGACCGCCCGGCCACCCGCGTCGAACCGCTCCCGCGCGGCCCCCTCGGGAATCCGCGACCTCGGGCCGGCCCAGGTCACGAGGCCGTCCTCGACGACCAGTGCCGCGTCCTCCACCAGGCCGAGAATCCCCTCGCCCAGCGCGGGGTCGTTGGTGACGAGCGAGCCGATGTTGTCGATGAGGAAGGAGTCACTCATGCGCGTCCCCCGTCGGGATCGAAGCGGTACCACCGGAGCGTCCTGCGCCCGAGGCCGGGGGTCCGGAGGTGGTGAGGGAGGTGATGGCTGCGGACAGGGCGGCGGGGACGTTCTCGACCAGGAGGTGGTGGCCGGCCGACACGATGGGCCGGCCGGCGACGACCACCTCCCGGACGTCCGCCGCCGTCGCCCCGAACACCACCGACTCCAGCAGCGCGTCCACGGGCGCACCGGCCATCCGGACCGAGTCGAGTCCCACGGTCACGAAGTCGGCCGGGGCCCCCACCTCCAGGCGGCCCGTCTCCGGCCAGCCGAGGGAGGCGTGGCCGTCCGAGGTGGCCGCCCGCAGCAGGTCGGCCGCGAGCCAGTGCCCGCGGTGCCGGGTGGCGAGCCGTTCGTCCAGTTCCACGCCACGCGCCTCCTCCAGCAGGTCCACGATCGCGTTGCTGTCGCTGCCGAGCGAGAGCGGGGCGCCCGCGTCGGCGAGGGAGCGGGCCGGGCCGATGCCGTCGGCGAGGTCGCGTTCGGTGGTGGGGCACAGGCACACGGTGGTGCGCGAACCACCGAGCAGGGCGATGTCCCGTGAGGTGAGGTGGGTGGCGTGCACGGCGGACGAGAGCGGGCCGAGCGCGCCGTGCTCGGCCAGCAGCGCCGCCGGGGTGCGCCCGTACTCGGCCAGGCACGCCTCGTTCTCGGCGACCTGCTCGGACAGGTGGAAGTGCAGCGGCGCGCCCCGCTCGCGAGCCCAGCCCGCGACCGTGGCGAGCTGGTCGGCGGGGACGGCGCGGACCGAGTGGACGGCGGCGCCGATCCTGGCGTGCCCGCCGCCCCGCAACCCGGCGGCCCGCTCGGCCCACGCCTCGGCGTCACGGTCGCCGAACCGCAGTTGCGGCCCCTCCAACGCAGCGCCGATGCCGCCCCGCAGGTAGCAGGTGTCGAGCAGGGTGATCCGCAGGCCCGCGTCGGCGGCGGCCGCGACGAGCGCCTCTCCCATGGCGTTGGGGGAGGCGTACGGCCGGCCGCCGGTGTCGTGGTGCACGTAGTGGAACTCGCCCACGCAGGTCACCCCGGCCAGGGCCATCTCGGCGTAGACCGCGCGGGCCAGGGCGTGGTAGCCGTCCGGGGTGAGGCGGGCCGCGACGCCGTACATCTGCTCCCGCCACGTCCAGAAGGTGCCGCGCTCGCGCTGGGTGCGCCCGCGCAGCGCCCGGTGGAAGGCGTGCGAGTGGGCGTTGGCCAACCCCGGCAGGGTGACGCCGCGCAGGTGAACGGTGCCCGGCGGCGGGCCGGTTGTTCCCCGGCGTGCTGCCGGCAGTCCGGAGAGTTCGGGCGCGGGTTGGGGGGTGGGGTGGGAGGCAGGCCGGGACACGGGCTGGGAGGTGGGTCGGGGGGTTAGGTCGGGCGCGGGGTGAGGAGGGGACGTGGTGGGGTGGAGTGCGCTGATGCGGTCGCCGGTGACCTCGATGATCACCCCGGCGACCGTACGGCCACCGCCGAGCCAGGCGTGGTCGGCGTAGTAGCGGGTCACCGGCATGCCAGTTGCTCCAGCACCGAGGCCAGGGCCGCCACGCCGGCGACGCAGTCGTCGACGCCGGCGTGTTCGGCGGGGCTGTGGCTCACCCCCGTGGGGTTGCGGACGAAGATCATGGCGCTCGGGACGGACGCCGACAGGATGCCCGCGTCGTGCCCGGCTCCGGTGGGCAGGGCCGGAACCCCGCCGAGGACCGCCACGATCCGGTCTCGCAGCTCGTCGCCGAACCGGACGACCGGGGTGGTGGACTCGGCGACGACCTCGACGCGCACGCCGTGCCCTGCCGCCGCCGTACGGGCGGCGGCGGTGATCTCGGCCACCATGGCCCGCACCGTCTCGGCGTCGGGGGCACGCCCGTCGAGCCAGGCGTCCACCCGGGACGGGATCGCGTTGGTGCCGTTGGGGTCGAGGCGGACCTTGCCGAACGTGGCCAGCGCGCCGAGCCGTTCGGCGGAGTCCCGGGCGGCGAGCACGGTGGAGGCAAAGGGCAGCATCGGGTCGTGCCGGTCGGCCAGGCGGGTGGTGCCGGCGTGGTTGGCCTCGCCGTGGAAGGTGCAGCGCCAGCGGCCGTGCGGCCAGATGGCGCTGGCCACGCCGACCGGGGCGTCCAGGTCGGCGAGCCCGCGGCCCTGCTCGATGTGGAGCTCCACGAACGCGCCGATGCGCGCCAGCGCCTCCTCGTCGCGGCCGAGCGCGCCGGGGTCGGCGCCGGCCGCGCGCATCGCCTCGGCCAGGGTCACGCCGTCGGCGTCGCGCAGCTCGCGGGCGTCGGCGGGGGAGAGCACGCCGGTGAGCAGGCGGCTGCCGACGCAGGCCACGCCGAAGCGGGCGCCCTCCTCGTCGGTGAAGTTCACGACGGCCAGCGGGCGGGCCGGCGTGACGCCGCGCTCGCGCAGCTCGTCCACGGCGAGGAACGCCGACACCACGCCGAGCGGCCCGTCGAAGGCGCCGCCACCCGGCACGCTGTCCAGGTGGCTGCCGGTCACCACCGCGCCGGGCCCCGGCGGGCCCCACCAGGCCCACTGGTTGCCGTTGCGGTCCCGCTCGTACGTCATGCCGCGCCGCGCCGCCTGCTCCTCGAACCAGCCGCGCAGGGCGAGGTCCACCGGCGTCCAGGCGAAGCGGTGGTAGCCGGCGGCCCCGCCGTCGCCGACCCGGGCGAGCGCCTCCCAGACCTGCTCGAACCGGCGCCGCAGGTCGGTGGCGGTCCGCTCGGCGTTCTGCAGAGCGTGTTGGTCGATGGCGGCGCGCTCGGTCTGTGGGGTGTGTTGGTCGGTGGTGGTGCGCTCGGTCTGTGGGGTGTGTTGGTCGGTGGTGTGGTCCGTGGCCGGGAGGGCGTGCCCGTCAGGGGTGTGGTCCGTGGCCGGGAGGGCGTGCCCGTCAGGGGTGTGGTCCGTGGCCGGGAGGGCGTGCCCGTCAGGGGTGTGGTCCGTCACCGGGAGGGCGTGCCCGTCAGGGGTGCGGTCCGTCACCGGGAGTCGCCGCCCGCCATCGGGATCGGCACACCGCGCTCGGCCGCCACCTCGGCGGCCCGGTCGTAGCCGGCGTCCACGTGCCGGATCACGCCCATGCCGGGGTCGTTGGTCAGGACGCGCTCCAGCTTCTGGGCGGCCAGCTCGGTGCCGTCGGCCACGGCCACCTGACCGGCGTGGATCGACCGGCCGATGCCGACGCCGCCACCGTGGTGGATCGACACCCAGGAAGCGCCGGAGGCGACGTTGACCATGGCGTTGAGCAGCGGCCAGTCGGCGATCGCGTCGGAGCCGTCGAGCATGGCCTCGGTCTCCCGGTACGGCGAGGCGACCGACCCGCAGTCGAGGTGGTCCCGGCCGATGACGATCGGGGCGCGCAGCTCGCCGGAGGCGACCATCTCGTTGAACCTGAGGCCCGCCTTGTCGCGTTCGCCGTAGCCGAGCCAGCAGATGCGGGCGGGCAGTCCCTGGAAGGCGACACGTTCCCCGGCCAGTTTGATCCACCGGGCCAGCGACTCGTTCTCCGGGAACAGGTCGAGGATGGCCCGGTCGGTGGCCGCGATGTCGCGCGGGTCGCCGGACAGCGCCGCCCAGCGGAACGGCCCCCTGCCCTCGCAGAACAGCGGCCTGATGTACGCCGGGACGAACCCGGGGAAGTCGAACGCCCTGGTGTAGCCCGCCAGCTTGGCCTCGCCGCGGATCGAGTTGCCGTAGTCGAAGACCTCGGCGCCCCGGTCCATGAAGCCCACCATGGCCTCGACGTGCCTGGCCATCGACTCGCGGGCCCGCTGCGTGAACCCGGCCGGGTCCTTGGCGACCTCGTCGCGCATGTCCTCGAACGCCGTGCCGAGCGGCAGGTAGGCCAGCGGGTCGTGCGCCGAGGTCTGGTCGGTGACCACGTCGATGGGGGCGTCCATCGCCAGCAGCCGGGGCAGCACATCGGCGGCGTTGCCGAGCAGCCCGATCGACAGCGGGCGGCGTGCGTCGCGGGCCTCGACCGCGAGCCGCAGTGCTTCGTCCAGCGACGACGCCTGCACGTCGAGGTAGCGGTGCTCGATGCGGCGGGAGATGCGGGACGGGTCGCAGTCGACGCAGATGGCGACGCCGTCGTTCATGGTGACGGCCAGCGGCTGGGCGCCGCCCATGCCGCCGAGCCCGGCTGTGAGCGTGATCGTGCCGGCCAGCGAGCCGCCGAACCGCTTGGCGGCCACGGCGGCGAACGTCTCGTAGGTGCCCTGCAGGATGCCCTGGGTGCCGATGTAGATCCACGAGCCGGCCGTCATCTGCCCGTACATCGTCAGCCCGAGCGCTTCCAGCCGGCGGAACTCCTCCCAGGTGGCCCAGTCGCCGACGAGGTTGGAGTTGGCGAGCAGGACGCGCGGCGCCCACTCGTGCGTGCGCATCACGCCGACCGGGCGGCCCGACTGCACGAGCAGGGTCTCGTCCTGCTTGAGCCCCTGGAGTGTGCGGGCGATGGCGTCGAACGACGGCCAGTCGCGGGCCGCCTTGCCGGTGCCGCCGTAGACGACGAGCTTGTCCGGATGCTCCGCGACCTCGGGGTCCAGGTTGTTGTGCAGCATCCGGTAGGCGGCCTCCTGCTGCCAGCCCTGGCAGGACAGGTCCGTGCCGCGCGGGGAGCGGATCACCCGCCGGACGTCGTCGCTCATCGCTGCTGATCTCCTTGCGTTGTCAGTGCTCGTTGTCGGTGCTCGTTGTGGGTGGTGGTTGTCCGTGGTCGTTGTCGTGGTCGGTGGTGGCTGCGTGGTCGTGGTGGTGCCGTCATTCGGGCAGGAACAGCCTGCGCTCGGCGGCGCTGTTCTCGAACTCCTCGATCGAGGACTGCTCCTCGGTGGGCAGCGCGTAGACCATCGAATGGACCAGGGCGGCGCACAGCACGCTGGGCGCGGCCTGGGAGTCGAAGGCGAACTGCGAGCTGACGGGCGCGGTGAGGACGACGTCGGCGTGCTCGGCGAGGGCGCCGACGGAGTGGTCGGTGACGAGCGCCACCCGCAGTCCGGCCCGCCGGGCCCAGATCAGGCCCTCGCGCAGCTCGCGAGGGTAGCGGGGCAGCCCGAAGGCCAGCGTCCACGACGCCCCGGCCTGGGCGGCGCGGCTCAGCCGGTCCTCCAGCGTCGAACCCGGAGTGTCGATCACGCGGACGTCGGGATGGGCCTTGGCGGCGAGGTAGCCGAACAGGTGGGCGAGCGGCGCCGAGACGCGCAACCCCACGACAGGCAGCGGCCGGGAGGCGGCGAGCTGCGCCGCGACCTCGGCCAGACGCGTGTCGGCGAGGCTGTCACGCAGCAGCTCCAGGTTGCGGATCTCGGAGTTGACCATGGCCTGCAGGGGGTTGAGCGCCGGCTCGGCGGCAGGTTCCTGGCCGTCGCGCAGCGCGGCGCGCAGGTGGTCGCGGAACTCGGGAAAGCCGGTGAACCCCAGGGCGAAGGCGAACCGCGTCACGGACGGCTGGCTGATGCCGACCGCCTCGGCGATGTCCACGCTGGTCAGGAACACCGCCTGCTCGGGGCGGTCCAGGAGGTAGCGGGCGATCCGCCGCTGGGAGGGCGAGAGCCGGTGGCCCTCGACCAGCTCCCGCAGGCGGGCCGCCACCCGCGAGGCGTCGTCGGATGCGACCGCCACGCCCGTGGCCATCGGATCACTCACCGTCCGCTTCCTCCTCGTTCCGGCAGCCAGGCCCCGGCCTGGCCGGAGAGCCGGCCCTGGCCCGCGTCGAACCCGCTCCCCAGGTCATGCCCACGGACCGCCGGTTCTCGCCTCTTGTTCGGCATGCATATCTTCATGCAGAATCGTGGCTGAATACTGTTATGTCAACACGTGGAGGGGCCGGTGGCGTCGCGGGCGATCACACTGGACGGGGTCCGGGTCCGGCCCTCCGACATCGCCGACCTGGCCAGCCACGGCGAGGTCGCCGTCCGGGCGGACCCTTCGGGGCTGGACCGGGCCGCAGCGGCGCATCGGGCGGCTCAGGAGATCGCGCGGCACCGCCCCGTCTACGGGCGCACCACCGGAGTGGGCGCCAACCGCACCGAGGACGTCGCCGCCGCCGACGGCGACACCCACGGTCTGCGCCTGCTGCGCAGCCACGCGGGCGGCATCGGCCCGTACGTGCCCGCCGACCAGGTGCGCGCCATGCTCGCCGTGCGGGCCAACCAGATCCTCGCCGGCGGGGCGGGGCTGCAGCCGGCCTTCGCCGAGGCGCTGGTCCAGGCTCTCGGGTCCGGGCACCTCCCGCGGGTGCACGAGGTCGGCGCCATCGGCACCGGCGACCTGACCGCGCTGGCCGAGACCGGGCTCACCCTCATCGGCGAGCGGCCGTGGACCGGCGGCCGGGGCGCGCCGCCCGCGCCTGTCACGCTGGAGCCGGGTGACGCGCTGGCGTTCATCAGCAGCAGCGCCCTGACCATCGGGCAGGCCGCGCTCGCCTGGGCGCGCATTGCCGCCTCGCTGCGGGCGGCGAACGTGGTCGCGGCCCTGTCCCTGCACGCCGTGGACGGCGGGAGCGAGCCGTACGACGCGGAGGTGCACGCCGGCCGGCCGCACCCCGGGATCGCGGAGGTGGCCGCCGAGATGCGCCGCCTGCTCGGCGGGCCCCGGCGGGGGGGCCGGGTCCAGGACCCGTTCGGCTACCGGTGCTTCCCGCAGGTCCACGGGCCTGCCGTGGAGGCGGTGGCGCGGGTCGAACGGGTGCTGGAGATCGAGGTCAACGCGGCGGCCGAGAACCCTCTCATCCGCGCCGCCGGAGGCGGGTCCGTCCACCATCACGGCGGTTTCCACCAGGCGACGCTCGCGCTCGCCCTCGACCACCTGCGCGTGGCGCTGCTGCAGTCGGCCCAGCTGTCAGCGGCCCGGCTGGCGACCCTGGTGGAGCCGGCGTTCACCGGCCTGCGCCCGTTCCTCGCCGACGGGGCGCCGGCGGCGTCGGGGGTGATGATCCTGGAGTACTCGGCCAACTCGGCGCTGGCCGACCTGCGGGGCGTCGCCCAGCCGGCCGCGCTCGGGCACGCCGTCCTGTCGCGGGGGGTGGAGGAACACGCGGGCTTCGCCGCGCAGTCGGCCCGCCAGACGCTGCGGGCCGCCGAGTCGTACCGGCTGGTGCTGGCCTGCGAGCTGGTGGCCGCCGTCCGCGCCGTACGGCAGCGCGCCCACCCGGCCGAGGCCGCGAAGCCCGGCCGGGCGGCGTCCGGTTCCGTGGCGTCCGGTTCTGCGGCATCCGGTTCCGTGAGGTCCGGGTGCCCGGTGCCCGACCCGGCGACGCCCGTCGGGGCGGCGTTCGCCGCGGTGGCCTCCCAGCTCGACCCGCGGACCGAGGACCGGCCGCTGAGCGCGGACGTCGAGCGGGCGGTGGCCCTGCTGGACGCCCTCGCCACCGTCTGACCAGCCCTGCCCCGACCTGACCAGCCCTGACCTGACCGGCGCGGCCCTGCCCTGACCTGACCGGCGCGGTCCTGACCAGCCCCACCCGGGCCAGGGCGGGCAGGGCAGGTGGTGGTGGCCGGTCGTGGCCGGTGGCGTCAGCGCAGGACGACCGGGAGCTCCTTGATGCCGTTGATGAAGTTCGAACGCAGCCGCCTCGCCTCGCCCGTGCGGCGCAGGCGGGGGTAGCGGCGGGCGAGCTGCTCGAACAGGACGCGCAGCTCCAGCTTGGCGAGGTGGTTGCCGAGGCAGAAGTGCGCGCCGCCGCCGCCGAAGCCGATCTGCGGGTTCGGGTCGCGGCCGATGTCGAAGACCTCCGCGTCCGGGAAGACCGAGGTGTCCCGGTTGGCGGAGGAGTAGAAGACGACGACCTTGTCGTCCTCCTTGATCTGCTTGCCGCCCAGCACCACGTCACGGGTGGCCGTACGGCGGAAGAGGTTGACCGGCGAGACCCAGCGGACGATCTCGTCGGCGGCGGTGCGGGCCAGCGACGGGTCGGCGACCAGGCGGTCCCACTGGTCGGGGTGGTCGAACAGGGCGAGCATGCCGCCGGAGGCCGCGTTGCGGGTGGTCTCGTTGCCGGCGACGACCAGCAGCAGCACGAACAGGTCGAACTCGCTCTCGGTGAGCGTCTCGCCGTTGTCGTCGGGCTGGATGAGCTTGGTGACGATGTCGTCGCGGGGGTTCTCCCTGCGCAGGGCGGCGAGCTGGTTGGCGTACGCGTACACCTCCATCGCCGGGTCGCCCTCGTCCTCGGAGGCGGGGGCGTAGTCGGGGTCCTGCGCGCCGATCATGCGGTTGGACCAGTTGAAGAGCTTGTCCCGGTCGGAGACGGGGGCGCCGAGCAGCTCGCAGATGACGTACAGCGGCAGGGGCGCGGCCACGTCGGTGACGAAGTCGGCCTCGCCCGCGCACTTGTCGAGCAGGTCGTCGCAGATCTCGCGGATGTGCTGTTCGAGGGCGCCGATGGTGCGGGGGGTGAAGCCGCGGTTGACCAGGGAGCGCCGCCGGGTGTGCTCGGGCGGGTCCTGGTTGAGCATCATCAGCCGCTGGAGCGCCCGCTGCTCCTCCGGCATCTCGTCGAACAGGGCGAGCTTGCGGTGCGAGGAGAACAGCTCGGAGTGCCGCGAGACGTGTACGACGTCGTCGTAGCGGGTGACCGCCCAGAACGCGGGCTCGCCCTCGTGCCGGTGGACGGGGTCGTTCTCGCGCAGCCAGCGAAGCTGCTCGTGGGGTGGACCGGAGTCCGCGTAGTGGTCCTGGTCGACGAGGTCGATCCGCACAGCCATTCACCTCGAAGGGGGTCGATCAAGCGCTTGGTCGAGAAAGCTTAGTGAACGTTGTTCTATTACGGCACATCCTGCCAGTCAATCGCCCCGGGCAGGCCGGAAGTAGTCGTCGGGTGTTTGGTGATCGCTGCGGTCGTGGGCGTCGTGGGTCCGGTGAGGGGTCCGTGCGGGGTGGCTGTCCACGGCGGGGAATCGGCGACTCCTCCGATGACCTTGCCGGTCTGGGGCCCACGGGCTGGACCGGCTCCGCTCGCCACCTCCTCCGATCTCTTGCCGCCCAGGCATGCCTGTTGTGGCCCCCTGCTGGGTTTCTATCCCATCACGGATCGGATGTATGGGGGTGTGAGGGGCTTGACATCTCCCTGCCATGCCTATCAGCATCGGACCTATAGACATCCGATGTATGAGTGAAGGATGCGGTGTGAAGCTGCTGCGAGTAGGACCTGTCGGGCAGGAGCGACCGGTGGTGATGGACAGCGCCGGTAACCTGCGCGACATCGGAGAGCCCGAGATCGACGGGGCTTTCCTCGCTTCCGGGGGAGTGGCGCGCGTCCGCCAGGCGCTCGAACGCGACGAACTGCCGATCGTCGAAGCGGAGGGGCTGCGCGTCGGAGCGCCCCTCGCCCGGCCGGGCAAGATCGTCTGCATCGGCCTCAACTTCAGCGACCACGCGGCCGAGTCGGGGGCCGAGGTGCCGGCCGAGCCCGTCGTGTTCATGAAGGCGTCCAACACCATGGTCGGCCCGTACGACGAGGTGCTGGTGCCGCGCGGGAGTGTGAAGACCGACTGGGAGGTCGAGCTCGCCGTCGTCATCGGCAAGCCGGCACGCTACCTCGGCAGCCGGGAGGAGGCCCTCGACGCCGTCGCCGGCTACGCGATCTCCAACGACGTCTCCGAGCGGGAGTTCCAGCTTGAGCGGGGCGGCCAGTGGGACAAGGGCAAGTCGTGCGAGACGTTCAACCCGTTCGGCCCGTGGCTCGTCACCGCCGACGAGGTCGCCGATCCGCAGCGCCTGGCCATGCGCCTGTGGGTGAACGGCGAGCTGCGCCAGGACGGCGACAGCAAGAACATGATCTTCGACGTGGCGGAGATCGTCCGCTACCTCAGCCGGTTCATGGTGCTGGAGCCAGGTGACGTCATCAACACCGGCACGCCGGCGGGCGTCGCGCTGGGCATCCCCGGCCAGCCGTACCTGCGCGCGGGTGACGTGATGGAGCTGGAGATCGAGGGGCTGGGCCGCCAGCGCCAGACGGTGGGGCAGGCATGACCGCGGCGAAGGCCCCGTACCGGATCGTGGCGATGGAGACGCACGACGTGCGCTTCCCCACCTCGCGCGAACTCGACGGCTCCGACGCGATGAACCCCGATCCCGACTACTCCGCCGCCTACGTGGTGCTCAGGACGGACGACGGGTTCTCCGGGCACGGGTTCGCGTTCACGATCGGGCGCGGCAACGACGTGCAGACGGCCGCGATCAGCGCGCTGGAGCCGTACGTGGTCGGCAGGGACGCCGAGGACCTCGGCGCGCTCTACAAGGAGATGGTGGACGACTCGCAACTGCGCTGGCTGGGGCCGGAGAAGGGCGTCATGCACATGGCGATCTCCGCCGTGGTCAACGCCCTGTGGGACCTGCGCGCCAAGCGCGAGGGCAAGCCGGTCTGGCTGCTGCTGTCGGAGATGACGCCCGAGCAGATCGTCGGCCTGGTCGACTTCCGCTACCTCAGCGACGCCCTGACACCGGAGCAGGCCCTGGAGATCCTGCGCGCGGCCGAACCCGGCAAGCGGGAGCGGATCGCCCGGCTCAGGGCCGAGGGCTACCCCGCCTACACCACCTCACCCGGCTGGCTCGGCTACGACGACGACAAGCTCAGGCGGCTCTGCAAGGAGGCCCTCGACGAGGGCTTCGGCCAGATCAAGCTCAAGGTCGGCGCCGACCTCGACGACGACGTGCGGCGGTTCCGGGTGGCCCGCGAGGTGTGCGGCCCCGACTTCCCCATCGCGATCGACGCCAACCAGCGCTGGGACGTGGCCTCGGCCATCGCCTGGGTGAACGCGCTGAGCGAGTTCCGCCCGCACTGGGTGGAGGAACCGACCAGCCCCGACGACGTGCTCGGCCACGCCGCCATCGCCGAGGGCATCAGGCCCGTCGCCGTCGCCACCGGCGAGCACGTGCAGAACCGCATCGTCTTCAAGCAGCTCCTGCAGGCCGGCGCGATCTCGTACCTGCAGATCGACTCCGCCCGCGTCGGCGGCGTCAACGAGAACATCGCGATCCTGCTGCTCGCCGCGAAGTTCGGCATCCCGGTCTGCCCGCACGCCGGTGGCGTGGGGCTGTGCGAGCTGGTGCAGCACCTGTCGATGTTCGACTACGTGGCCGTCACCGGCTCCATGGACAACCGGGTGATCGAGTACGTCGACCACCTGCACGAGCACTTCGTGGACCCCGTCGTCATCGAGCGCGGCAGGTACGTCGCCCCGAGCACGCCGGGCTTCAGCGCCGAGATGCACGCCAAGTCGATCGCCGCCCACAGTTTCCCCGGCGGCGAGGTCTGGAAGGACGCATGACTCTGAGAGCGATCGTGACGGGCGGCGGCTCGGGCATCGGCCTGGCCACCGCGACCCTCCTGTCCGAACGGGGCATGCGCGTGGCCTGCCTCGATCTCAATCCCCCGACGGCCGAGCCGTTCGTCGGGATCAAGGTGGACGTCGCCGACGACGCCCAGGTCCGGGCGGCCGTCGCCGAGGCGGCCGAGCGGCTCGGCGGCATCGACGTGCTCGTGAACAACGCCGGCATCGGCGCGCAGGGCACGGTCGAGGACAACCCGGACGAGGAGTGGCGGCGGGTCTTCGAGGTGAACGTCCTCGGCATGGTCCGGGTCTCCCGCGCGGCCCTGCCGCACCTGAGGCGGTCCGACCACGCCTCGATCGTCAACGTGTGCTCGATCGCGGCCACCGCCGGGCTGCCCATGCGCGCGCTCTACAGCGCCACCAAGGGGGCGGTCCTGTCGCTGACGCTGGCGATGGCCGCCGACCACATCCGCGAGGGCGTCCGCGTCAACTGCGTCAATCCCGGAACGGCCGACACGCCCTGGGTAGGAAGGCTGCTGGAGGCGGCCGACGACCCGGAGGCCGAACGGCAGGCGCTCAACGCCAGGCAGCCGATGGGGCGGCTGGTCAGCGCCGAGGAGGTCGCCGCGGCGATCGCCTACCTGGCGGGCCCGGAGGCCGGCGCGACCACGGGCACGGCGCTCGCGGTCGACGGCGGCATGCAAGGACTCCGGCTCCGGCCGGAGAAGTGAACCCCGGAGAAGTGAATCCGGAGAAGTGAACCCGGCGAACTGAACCCCGGCGAACTGAACCAAGGCGAACTGAACCAAGGCAACAACAGGGCCGGCCCGCACCAGGCCAGGCCCGCCCGAGGAAGGTAGCTCCCTACGATGAAGCTCGGCCCGGCGGTCGCAGGCGCGGCCCTCTTGGCGGTCGTCGCCGCGTGCGGCTCAAGCACACCCACAGCCAGCGAAGGGAGCGGAGGCGGCAAGGTCGGCATCGACCACCCGCGCGCCGACTCCGACTTCTGGAACTCCTACATGAAGTACGTCCCGCAGATCGCGGGCGAGCTCAAGGTCGACCTGATGCCGGCCACCAACTCGCAGAACGACGTGACCAAGCTGGTCAACAACGTCCAGGCGCTGACCGGCCAGGGCGCCAAGGCCGTCATCATGGCCCCGCAGGACACAGGTGCGATCGCCACCACCCTGCAGACCCTGGAGAACAAGAAGATCCCGGTCGTCACCGTCGACACCCGGCCCGACAAGGGCAAGGTCTACATGGTCGTCCGCGCGGACAACCGGGCGTACGGGACGAAGGCCTGCGAGTTCCTCGGCGAGAAGCTCGGCGGCAAGGGCAAGGTCGTCGAGCTCATGGGGGCGCTCAGCTCCATCAACGGGCGCGACCGGGCCGAGGCGTTCCGCGAGTGCATGAAGACGAAGTTCCCCGGGATCACGGTCTTCGAGGAGCCGACCGAATGGGAGGGCAGCAAGGCCGCGTCCATGCTGCAGACCCGCCTGGAGCAGAACCCCGACGTCAAGGGCGTCTACATGCACGCGGGCGGCGTCCACCTGGCGCCGACGCTGCAGGTGCTCAAGCAGAAGGGTCTGCTCGTGCCGCCGGACGACCCCAAGCACGTCTTCGTCGTGTCGAACGACGGCATCCCGCAGGAGTTCGAGGCGATCCGCAAGGGCGAGATCGACGCGACGGTGTCGCAGCCGGCCGACCTGTACGCCAGGTACGCGCTCTTCTACGCCAAGGCGGCGGTCGAGGGCAAGACCTTCAAGCCCGGGGCGACGGACCACGACAGCACGATCATCCAGCTCCCGAACGGCCTGGAGGACCAGCTTCCGGCCCCGCTGGTGACGAAGGACAACGTGGATGACAAGAACCTCTGGGGCAACCAGGTCAAGTGATGAACTACCACGTTGAAGCCCGGAACATCGTCAAGCGCTTCGGGCCGACCGTCGCGCTGAACGGGGCGGGCATCGCGATCGCCGAGGGCGAGACCCACGCCCTCGTCGGCCGTAACGGCGCGGGCAAGTCGACCCTGGTGTCGATCCTCACCGGCCTCCAGCGGCCCGACGAGGGCGAGGTGCGGTTCGCGGGCGAGCCGGCGCCCGCCCTCGCCGACCGCGACGCCTGGCGGCAGCGCGTCGCCTGCGTCTACCAGAAGTCGACCATCATCCCGGCCCTCACGGTCGCCGAGAACCTCTTCCTCAACCGGCAGACCGACCGGGGGATGATCAGGTGGCGGGAGCTGCGGGCCAGGGCGCGCGAGCTGCTGGCCACCTACGAGGTGGACGTCGACGCCGAGGCGCTGGCCGGCGACCTGGGCGTCGAGCAGCGGCAGCTCGTGGAGATCGCCCGCGCGCTGTCCTTCGGCGCGCGGTTCATCATCCTCGACGAACCGACGGCGCGGCTGGACGGGCCGGCCATCGACCGCCTCTTCACCCGCATGCGCGCGCTGCGCGAGCAGGGCGTGACGATGATGTACATCTCCCACCATCTGGACGAGGTGTACGAGATCTGCCAGAGCGTCACGGTCTTCCGTGACGCCCGGCACATCGTCACCAGGCCCGTCGCCGGGCTCCCGCACGACGAGCTGGTCTCCGCGATGACGGGTGAGGCCACCCTCGCCTACGAGTCCCGCACCCGCACGGCCGGTGAGCGGGTGGTGCTGGCCGGCTCCGGCCTGTCGCTGGCCGGCCGCTACCGCGACATCGACGTCTCCGTCAGGTCGGGCGAGGTGGTGGGCCTGGCCGGGTCCGCCAGCAGCGGCAAGGTGGGCCTCGCCGAGACCCTCGTCGGCCTGCGCAGACCGGACTCCGGCACGGTGACCGTCAACGGCACCGCGGTCAGGCCGGGTGACGTGCCCGCCGTGCTGCGCGCCGGCCTCGGCTTCGTGCCCGAGGACCGCCACCACGAGGGCTTCGTCCCCCTCCTGTCCGTGGCCGAGAACGCCACGATCCCGATCGCGCGCAGGCTCGGCCGGTTCGGCGTCGTGTCGCCGGCCCGGCGGCGGGCCAAGGCGCTGCAGCTCATCGAGGATCTGCAGATCAAGACCGAAGGACCCGACCAGCCCGTCGGCGACCTGTCCGGTGGCAACGCCCAGAAGGTGGTGTTCGCGCGGGCGCTGGTGGACGACCCGTCCGCGCTCGTGGTGATCAACCCGACGGCCGGCGTCGACGTCAAGGCCAAGCAGGCGCTGCTCGGCTCCGTCGAGGACGCCGTCGAACGCGGCGCGGGAGCCATGGTCGTCTCCGACGAGCTGGACGACCTGCGCATCTGCGACCGGGTGCTGGTGATGTTCCACGGCCGGATCGTGAAGGACGTGCCGCGCGGGTGGACCGACCACGAGCTCGTGGCCGTGATGGAAGGCATCGAACAGTGACGACACTGACTGCGCCCACCCCTCGGGTGCGGCTCGCCCGGTTCCGGGACCTGACCCTCGTCCCGGTGATCCTGCTCCTGCTCGTCGTGGGCGCGTTCCTGGACCCGACGTTCCTGACGGCGGGCAACCTGACGAACGTGCTCCAGCAGCAGGCGGCGATCTCGCTGGTGGTGCTGGCCGAGGCGATGATCCTCATCTCCGGCAAGTTCGACCTGTCGCTGGAGTCGACGGTCGGCATGGCCCCCGCCATCGCGGTGATGCTGGTGGTCCCGGCCTCCGCCGGCGGGTTCGGCCTCGGGCTGCCCGGCATGCTGGTCATCCCGCTCTGCCTGCTCGTCGGGGCGGCCATCGGGGCGTTCAACGGGTTCCTGATCATCAAGTTCCAGCTCTCGGCGTTCATCGTCACGCTGGCGATGCTGATCATCGTGCACGGCCTCCAGCTCGGCCCGACCGAGGGCAAGACGCTCTTCCAGCTCCCCGACTCGATCCTCTACCTGGGCAGCGCCGTGTGGCTCGGCCTGCCGGCGTCCATCTGGATCGCGGCCGTGCTGTTCGCGGCGGGCATCGCCGGGCTCGCCTACTTCCGGGTGGGCCGCTCGCTGTACGCCATCGGCGGCAACGCCGACGCGGCCCGCGCCGCCGGCATCCGGGTGGACCGGGTGCTGTGGGGCGTGTTCATCCTGGGCGGCATGCTCGCCGCGCTGGCCGGCATCCTGGAGACCGGGCGGCTCGGCGCGATCGGCTCCAACCAGGGCGTGGGCTGGATCTTCATGGTGTTCGCCGCGGCGGTCATCGGCGGCGTCAGCATGGACGGCGGCAAGGGCACGATCCTCGGCGCGCTCACCGGCGTGCTCGTGATCGGCCTGGTGCAGAACCTGCTCACCCTCAAGGGCGTCTCCGGGTTCTGGCAGCCGGTCGTCTACGGCGCCATCATCCTCATCGCGCTCATGATCAGCCGGGTCGCGGGCGGAAAGGCACAGGACTAGTGGAACGGCTCGCGCTGCGCACCCGGCTCCGGCCGGGCTGCGAGGAGATCTACGACGCCGAGCACGCGCGGATCCCGGCCGAGCTGGAGCAGGCCATGCGCGAGCACGGTGTCCACTCCTGGCGCATCTACCGCGACGGGCTGGACCTGTTCCACTTCGTCGAGGTGGACGACTACGCCGCCCTGCAGGCCGCGCTGCGCGACCACCCCGCCGACCGGGCGTGGCAGGCGAGGATGAACCGGCTGCTCGACGGCGACTTCGACAAGGAATCCGGCGGGCTGCGCCTGGTCTGGGAGATGGCGTGACGGGGTCGGACATGACAGGGCCGGACATGAGAGGGCCGGACATGAGGAGGCCGGACGTGAGAGGGCTGGAGCTGCCCCGCCACGGGTTCGGCGCGGCGCCGATCGGCGGGCTGTACGAGGCGGTCGGCGAGGAGCAGGCCCGCGCCACCATTGAGGCCGCGTGGTCCCACGGGGTCCGGCTGTTCGACACCGCGCCGCACTACGGGCTCGGCCTGTCGGAACGCCGCCTCGGCGCCGCGCTCGCCGGCCGTACCGGCTACGTGCTGTCGACCAAGGTGGGCCGCCTGCTGCGGCCGACCACTCGGGGCGGGCGCGACGACGAGGGCTTCGACGTGCCGGCCGGCCACGAACGGGTGTGGGACTTCTCGGGCGACGGCGTGCGGCGGTCGCTGGAGGAGTCCCTGGAGCGGCTCGGGCTGCCGCGCGTGGACATCGCCCTCATCCACGACCCGGACGACCACCTGGACCAGGCGCTCACGCAGGCGTACCCGGCGCTGGCCGAGCTGCGCGAGCAGGGCGTCGTCCAGGCGATCGGCGTCGGCATGAACCAGTGGCGGGCGCCGCTGCGCTTCGTCCGGGAGACCGGCGTCGACGTGGTCATGCTGGCCGGCCGCTACACGCTGCTCGACCAGTCGGGCCTGCCGCTGCTCGACGCCTGCCTGGAACGGGGCGTGCGGGTGCTGGCGGCGGGCGTCTTCAACAGCGGGCTGCTGGCCACGTCGCGGCCGTCGGGGACGTTCGACTACCGGCCGGCCCCGGCCGCCGTCCTGGATCGGGCCCGCCGCATCGCCGCGGTGTGCGAGAGGTACGGCGTGGCGCTGCCGCAGGCGGCGATGGCCTTCCCGCTGCGCCACCCGGCGGTCGCCTCGGTCGTCCTGGGCGCCCGCTCGCCGGCGGAGGTCGAGGCCAACGCCGCCCTCTGGAGTCGCCCGGTGCCCGACGACCTGTGGCGGGAGCTGGAGGCGGAGGGCCTGATCTAGCGGTTCGTGGGCCGCGGCGCGGCTTCGAGGTGATCGATCGGGCCGGCCAGCAGCTCGGCGAGGTGGACAGCGCGCACGGCCGACTTCCTGCGGCGCAGGCCCTGGTCGAGTTGCCGGTGGCAGCCGGGGTTGACCACGGCCACGCAGTCGAGTCCGGCGGCCTCGATCTCGTCCAGCTTGGCGTCGAGGACGCGCCTGCTGTCGCGGGGCCGGACGAGGGCGTAGCTGCCGGCGGCGCCGCAGCAGGTGCCGGCCGACGGCAGCTCGACGTACTCGCCGATCCGCTCCAGCAGCGCCCGCGGCTCGCGCCACACGCCGAGGCCGTTGCGCAGGTGGCAGGAGTCCTGCAGGGCGATCCGGAGCGGTCGCGCGGGCAGGGGAGCCGGGCCGGCGTCGTCCGTTGCGGGCGGCTCCGGCGGCGGGCCGGCGGCGGGCCGGCCGGTGACGTACTCCGACAGTTCCTTGACCCGGTCGCGGCCGAGGACGTCGGCCAGGTGGGCGGCGCAGCCGCCGGAGGTGGTGACGATCACGCCGGGCAACCGCCGGCCCAGCTCGGCGGCCAGCGCCCGGCCGCGTTCGGAGTCGCCGTTGTGCGCGTGCAGCGCGCCGCAGCAGCCCTGGGCCGCGGGAACGGCCAGCTCGGGCAGCAGCCGCAGCGCCGCCCGGCTGACCCGCGGGAAGAGCGCCCGTTCGAAGCATCCGAGCATCAGGTGCGGCCCGGCCGGCCTGTCCGGGGTGCGGGCGTGGCGGCGCAGCAGGCCCATGAGCCGCACCCGCCAGCGGGCGTTCACCGCGAACATCAGCAGCCGTACGACCGGCGGCCGGGCTGCGCCCTGCCACTGCCGGTCCCGCCACTCCTCCAGCAGCGCCCCGTACCGGACGCCGGCCGGGCAGACCGTCTCGCACGCCCGGCAGCCCAGGCAGAAGCTCGCCTCCTCGCCCAGCCGCAGGTCGTCGGCGGGCAGGCTGCCCTCCTCCAGCGCGCGCATGAGGTTGATGCGGCCGCGGGGCGAGGACGTCTCGTCCTTGGTCAGCGCGTACGTCGGACACGCGGGCAGGCAGAAGCCGCAGGAGATGCAGCGGTTGAGCAGGTCGGGGGTGAATCCGGTCACGAGCCCACCTTTCCGGGGTTGAGGACGCCGGCGGGGTCGAAGGCGGCCTTGATCCGGCGCAGCAGGTCCACCTGAGCGGTGCCGAGCCGTTCGGCGAGGTAGGGGAGCTTGGCCGCGCCGACGCCGTGCTCGCCGGTGATGGTGCCGCCCAGGCGCATCGCGGTGCGGAAGATCTCCGCGAAGGCGAGGTGGGCGCGTTCGACCGCCTCGTCGTCGCCCGCGTCGACGACGCAGGTCGGGTGCAGGTTGCCGTCTCCGGCGTGCCCGAAGGTGGCGATGGTGAGGTCGTACCGTTCGGCGATGGCGTCGATGTGGCCGACCATGGCGGGGATCTGCGGCCGGGGCACGCCGGCGTCCTCCAGGATGGTGATCGAGCCGAGCCGGGACAGCGCCGGGAGCGTGCACCGGCGGGCGGCCAGCAGCGCCTCCGACTCGGCCGCCCGGCCGGCCACGGTGGCCTCGATCGCGCCCGCGGCCAGGCACAGCTCGGCCATGCGGTCGAGCTGCCGCGCGACGGCCGCCGGTTCGCCGTCATCCCCGAAGATCAGCAACGCGCCGGCGTCGCGCCTGAGGCCGAGCCCGGCGAACCGCTCGACCGCCTCGACGCACTTGGCGTCGAGGAACTCCAGCGTCGCCGGGACGATGCCCGCGGCGATGATGGCCGCGACCGCGCGGCCGGCGTCGGCGAGGCCGGGGAAGTAGGCCAGGCCGTTGCCGCCGGCCGCCGGGGCGGGCAGCAGGGCGAGCGTCACCTCGGTGATGACGCCGAGGGTGCCCTCGGAGCCGGTGAGCAGGCGGGTCAGGTCGTAGCCGGCGACGTCCTTCCACAGCCGGCCGCCGGTGCGGATGACCTCGCCGGTGGCCAGCACCGTCTCGGTGCCGAGCACGTAGTTGCGGGTCACGCCGTACTTGAGGCCGCGTAGACCGCCCGCGCAGGTGGCGACGGTGCCGCCGATGGTGGCCACGCTCCTGCTGCCCGGGTCGGGGGCGTACAGCAGGCCGCGCGCGGCGGCGGCGTCGGCGAGCGCCGCGCAGGTCACGCCGGGCTGGCAGACGGCCAGCAGTTCGTCGCCGCTGACCTCCAGGATGCGGTCGAGCCTGGTCAGCACCAGCACGATGCCGCCGGCGAGGGGGACGGTCCCGGAGCACAGGTTGGAGCCCGCGCCGCGCGGCACGACGGGGATGGATCGCGCGCCGGCCAGCCGGAGCACGGCGGCGACCTCCTCCGTGGAGGCCGGGTGGACGACGGCGTCCGGTCTGGCGTGGAAGAGCGGGGTGGCGTCCCGGGCGTAGGCGGTCACGTCGCCGTCGGCGTGCCGCACGTGGTCCGCGCCGACGATGGCGCGCAGCTCGCGGAGCGCGGAGGCGTCCACGGGCTCTCGTGCTGGGGCGGTCTTCATGGGCGGGTCTCCTCTGGAACGCTCGCGGCGGTGCTGCCGCACACGTGCCGGAAACCTAGCAATATTCCTTATAGCGGTCTACTATTCCATTCTACGGAACACAAGCATCGCCCCGGTCGTCGGCACCAGGCATAACAGCTTCTTGACACACCCAGGCCGAGATGATGTCCTGTTTCAGATTCAGAACCACATTCTGCGATGCGGAATAGAACCTCATGGAGGAAGGATGGCGGCGTGCGGCAGCCCGCCGGGTCCGAGGTGGACGGGATGCCGTCCCCTCGCGGGCCCGCGGTGACCCGTGCGGTTCGGTGTGGACGGCACCGTGATGGGCGAGCGGCGGTTCGGGGTGCCGCGTCGCCGTTCTGTGACAAGTGTTCCGCCAAGCGGAACGCCAGTTGGAAAAACGGACATAAGGCTATACTCGCCAGTTCAGCGGGCTTCGAGCCCGCCGTGCTCTGCAAGGGAAGAGCCCCATGGCACGTATCGTGTTCCTCGGCGCCGGCAGCGTCGAATTCACCAAGAACGTTCTCTCGGACATCCTGAGCTTTCCGGAGCTGGGGGAGTCCACCCTCGTCCTGCATGACATAGACCCCGACCGGCTGGCGACCGCCGAGGCGATGGCCACCTGGATGGCCGGCGAGCTGGGCAGGCCCGCCAAGGTGGAGGCCCGCCTCGACCGGCGCGCCGCCCTCGACGGCGCCGACTACGTCATCAACGAGATCGCCGTCGGCGGTCACGCCGCCACTGAGATCGACTTTGAGGTTCCCCGCCGCTACGGCCTGCGCCAGACGATCGGCGACACGCTCGGCATCGGCGGCATCTTCCGCGCCCTGCGCACCATCCCGGTGATGGTGGCCATCGGCGAGGACCTCGTCGAGCTGGCGCCGCACGCGCTGCTGCTCACCTACACCAACCCCATGTCGATGATCCCGCGTGCCGTCTACGAGGGCACCTCGTTCCAGCGGGTCGTCGGCCTGTGCCACTCGGTGCGCGACACCGAGGCCCGGCTCGCCTCCCTCGTCGGCGTGCCGGAGGAGGAGATCTCGTTCGTCACCGCCGGCGTCAACCACCAGGCGTTCGTGCTGCGCTTCGAGCACCGCGGCCAGAGCCTCTACCCGGCCCTGGACGAGGCCATCGCCCGCGACCCCGAGCTGCGCAGGACCGTCCGGGTGGAGATGTACCGCCGCCTGGGCCACTTCCCCACCGAGTCCAGCGAACACGGCTCCGAGTACCTGCCGTGGTTCCTGCGCCACGACGAGGAGGTGGCGCGCCTGCGCATCCCCGTCGAGATCTACCTGCGCTGGTCCGGCGAGAACCTCGACACCTTCGAGGAGACCAGGGCACGGCTGGCCGCCGGGCAGGGCGTGGAGATCACCCCCGTCATGGAGCTGGCCTCGGAGGTGATCCACTCCATCGAGACGGGCACCCCCCGGGTGGTGCACGGCAACGTCCGCAACGCGGGCCTCATCGGCAACCTGCCCCCCGGCGCCTGCGTCGAGGTGCCCTGCCTGGTGGACCGCGCAGGAGTGCGGCCCACGCGCGTCGGCGACCTGCCGCCGCAGCTCGCCGCGCTCAACCAGACGTTCCTGAACGTCGGCGAGCTGACCGTGCGCGCCGCCCTGGAGGGCCGCCGCGACCACGTCTACCACGCCGCCATGCTCGACCCCAACACCTCGGCCACCCTCACGCTCCAGCAGATCCACGACCTTGTCGACGACATGATCGCCGCCCACGGCGACGTGCTTCCGGAGGGCATTCGATGAGAATCAGCACCGTGACCGCGGCGGTGGCCGCCACGGTCCTGCTCGCCGCGGGCTGTGGCGGCGGCACGCAGGAGCAGGCGGACGGACCCGTCGAGATCGTCATGTGGCACGGCCAGGAGGACACCTCCGCCAAGTCCATCGAGAAGCTCGTCGGCCGCTTCAACGAGACCCACCCCGGCATCAGGGTGAAGACCACCTCCGGCGGCGTGACGGCCGACGGCATGCTGCCCAAGATCACGGCAGCGCTGACCTCGGACGCCCACCCCGACATCGCCTACCTGTACGGTTCCTGGGCGCCCAACATCGCGCGCAACCCCAAGACGGCCGACCTCACCGAGCACGTCAAGGACCCCGCGATCCGCTGGGACGACTTCTGGGCCAGCGAGCGCGAGGCGGTGACCGTCGACGGCAAGGTCATCGGCTTCCCCGCGGTGGTCGACAACATGGTCGTGCTCTACAACGAGAAGCTGCTGGCCAAGGCCGGGCTGAAGCCGCCCGGACCCGACTGGACCTGGGACGACTTCCGCGCCATGGCCAAGCGGGCCACCGACGCCGAGGCGGGCGTCTTCGGCACCACCTGGGCGATCAGCGGCGGCGAGGAGGCCGTGTGGGGCCTGTGGCCGATGGTCTGGCAGGCCGGCGGTGACATCCTCACCCCCGACCGCAAGAAGGCGGCCTTCCACGGCGACGCCGGGCAGCGCGCGCTCGGCCTGCTGCGCGGCATGGCGGTGGAGGACAAGTCCGTCTACCTCGACTCCAGCCCGGCCGAGAAGGGCCAGAAGCTCTTCGAGTCCAGCCGGCTGGCGTTCTTCCTGTCCGGCCCCTGGGTGCTGCCCGACCTGCAGGCCGCCGGGCTGGAGTACGGCGTCGTCCCCCTCCCCGGCACCAACGGCAACCACGAGACGATCTCCGGGCCCGACAACTGGGTGGTCTTCGAGCACGACGAGCGCCGGGTGAAGGCCTCCGCCACGTTCCTCGCCTGGCTGACGGCCGCCGAGCAGCAGCTGCAGTGGATGACCGACACCGGATCCCTGCCGATCCGGGCCTCGATCAGCGAGCTGCCCGGCTACCAGGACTACCTGAAGAAGTATCCCGGCATCGACGTCATCTCGGCCAACCTGGCCAACGCCAAACGGGTCCGGCCGCCGACCACCAAGTATCCCCGCGTCTCGTCGTTCGTCGCCGACGCCATCGCCAGGACCCTGCTGGGCAAGGCCGACGCCAAGGCGGCGCTGGCGGAGGCGGCGGCCAAGACCGACGCGGCGCTGGCCGTACCCGGATCATGACGAGCACCGCGCAGGCGCTCGGCCGCACCAGCGGCCGGGCCCGGCCGCGGGACCGGCGCAAGCTGGCCGACAACCTCACCGGATGGGGGTTCGCCGGCCCCGCGACGCTGATCATCCTGGGCTTCTCGCTGGTGCCGATGGCGTGGGCGTTCGCCCTGTCCTTCACCGACTCCGACCTCATGTCCGGCGGCCGCAACGTCGGGCTGGACAACTACCGGGCCCTGGTCGCCGACCCGGTCTTCCACCAGGCACTGCGCAACACCGGTCTGCTGCTGTTCCTCTACCTGCCCGCCTCGCTGGTGGCCGGGCTGCTCGTGGCCGTGCTGCTGAACCGGAAGGTGCGCGGCATCGGCTTCTACCGGACCTGCTTCCTGGTGCCCTACATCGCCTCGGCCACCTCGGCGGGGCTGCTCATGGGCTACATCTTCGACCGCGACTTCGGCCTGCTCAACGGCATGCTGGTCAAGGTCGGCCTGCCTGCGCAGGGCCTGTTGAGCAGCCCGTCACAGGCCATGCTGGTGCTGACCGTGATCTTCTTCTGGACCCGGTTCGGGTTCACGGTGGTGATCTACCTGGCGGCGCTCCAGGAGATCAACAGGGAGATCCTGGAGGCCGCCGCCATCGACGGGGCGGGCCGGTGGGCCGTCTTCCGGCACGTCATCGTGCCGTCCGTACGGCACATGACGGTCTTCCTCGCCATCTGGGGGGTGATCGACGTGCTGCAGTTCTTCGACCTGGTCATGACGACCACCAAGGGCGGCCCGGCCAACGCCACCGTCACCATCGTCTACTACATCTGGCAGCTCGCCTTCACCTACTTCACCGCCGGCTACGGCGCGGCCGTCGCCTACACGCTGTTCGCCGGCACGCTGCTCCTCGTCGTCACCGGACTGCTGGTGGCCCGCCGGAAGGGGGCGATGCGGTGAGACGGCGCTTCCTGCCCAGCGGATGGCACCTGTTGCTGGTGCCGATGTCCATCGTGACCGTGCTGCCGTTCGTCTGGATGGTGCTCAGCTCGCTGATGAGCCAGGCGGAGCTCAACCGGTTCCCCCCGCCGATCTGGCCGGAGGCCGTCGACCTGGGCGGTTACCGCACGGTCCTGGAGGGCTCCGACTTCCCTCGCTGGTTCCTCAACAGCGTGCTGGTCTCGGGCGCGATCGTGGTGGCCCAGGTGGTGCTGTGCGGCATGGCCGGGTACGCCTTCGCCCGCATCCGCTTCGTCGGCTCCCGGCTCGTGCTCGTCCTGGTCATCGCCACGGCGCTGATCCCGTTCCAGCTCACCGTGATCCCGGCGTTCCTCATCTTCAACGCGGCCGGGCTGACCGACACGCTGGGCGCGCTCATCGTGCCCCAGCTCAGCTCGGCGGTCGGCATCTACCTGATGACGTCGTTCTTCCAGTCCTTCCCCAAGGAGCTGGAGGAGGCCGGGCGGATCGACGGGTGCTCGCGGTTCGCGGTGTTCTTCCGGGTGGTGCTGCCGGTGGCCAAGCCGGCCCTGGCGGCCCTGGCCGTGATCACCTTCATCACGGCGTGGAACGACCTGTTCTGGCCGCTCGTCGTGATCAACTCCGAGGAGAAGTACACCGTGCAGGTGGGGCTGACCACGTTCCAGGGGCAGCACCGGGCCGACTGGCCCGCCGTCATGGCGGGCACCGTGCTCACCACGCTGCCGGTGCTCGGGGTGTTCCTGTTCGGCCAGCGCCGCTTCATCCAGGCGCTGACCGGGGCGGTCAAGGGCTGAAGGGCCGTCCCGCCGACCGGCGTGGGCGGCCGCCGCCGCCCGCGCCGGTCACATGACCGCGAGCTGGCCGCCGTCGATCACCAGCTCCGTGCCGTGCACGAACGCCGCGTCGTCGGAGGCCAGGAACGCGTACCCGGCGGCGACCTCCTCGGCCAGGCCGGCCCGGCCGAGCGGGATGTGCTCGCGTTCGTAGGCCGAGACGAACTCCTCACCCAGACCGGCCGCGATGGCGGAGTTGAGCGGCGTGCGGATGTAGCCGGGGCACAGCGCGTTGACGCGGATGCCGTGCCGGCCCAGCTCGACCGCCATGGTCCTGGTCAGCAGCAGCACCCCGCCCTTGGAGGCGTTGTAGTGCGCGTAGTCGGCCTCGCCGCCGATCCCGTTGGTGGAGGACATGTTGAGGATCACCCCGCCCCCGCCCTGCGCCACCAGGCGCCGGGCGACGGCCTGGGCGACGAGGAACATGCCGCGCAGGTTCACTGAAATGATCTTGTCCCAGTGCTCGGCGGTGATGTCGAGGAACGGCTCCCGCCAGGCGGTGCCGGCGTTGTTCACCAGGACGTCCAGCCCGCCCAGCGCGGCGACCGCGCCGCCGACCAGGCGGTCCACGCCCGTCTCGGAGCTGACGTCGCCGGCCAGGCCGCTCACCTCGCCCAACGGGGCCAGCTCGGCCACCGTCCGGTCCACCTCGCCGGGGTCGAGCCCGCCGATCACGACCCGGGAGCCCTCCTGCAGAAAGCGCCGGGCGGTCGCGGCCCCGATGCCGCTGCTGCCGCCGCTGACCAGCACCCGCTTGCCCGCAAGTCCTCGCATGACGATCCCTTTCTCCTTGTCATCGGTCTGTTGCCCGGTTCCGGCCTCAGCGCACGGCACCGCGGGCGGCGACGCGCAGCTCGGTGGTGACCCGGCCGGCCTCCACGCCGTGGGCGACGTCGAAGAGGTTGGTCACCGGGCAGGCGTGGCCGGGGATGAGCTGCACCCGCGTCCCCACGGGCAGCTCGCCGTCACGGGCGTGCTCCGGGTCGAGGCGGGCGACCGCGTGCTCCTCGTTGAGGAAGTCCATCCGCAGCCACGGCAGCCCGGCGGCGCGGATCCAGGCGGGCGTGCCGGCCCCGTCGGAGGTGAGGCACTTGGTGCCGGCGTCGAGCACGACCCGGTCCGGCGACGGCCTGGCGACCACGGTGGCCAGCACCCGGGAGGCCGCCGTCTCCTCCGTGGCGACGCCGAGCCGCATCATCGCGGTGTCGTTGAAGATGTACGTGCCGGGCCGGATCTCGGTCACCCCCGCGACTGCGGCGACGTACCGGGCGGTGGGTGTGCAGCCGACGCTGATCACGGGCAACTCGATGCCGTCCCGCGCGCACAGCTCGGCGGTGGCGACCAGGTCGGTCCCCTCGCGGCGGGAGACCTCGGCGAGCTGGTCCGGCGTGCGCGCGTGGTAGGCGTGCCCGGCCAGGGTGAGCAGCCCGACCACCTCGATGCCGGGGATCGCGGCGATCTCGGCGACCAGGTCGGCGGTGGGGCGGCCGGGTGGACGGCCCAGCCGGTGCTGGCCGGTGTCCACCTCCACCAGCACCTCGACGGGCGAGCCGGTCCGCAGCCCGAGCCGGCCGAGACCGGCGGCGACGTCGGGGGAGTCGAGGCTGACCCGCACCCGGGCGCGCTCGCGCAGCGCGGCCAGACGGCGCAGCTTGGGCTCACCCCAGAGGGGGAAGGCGAGCAGGATGTCGTCGACGCCGGCGTCCGCCATGATCTCTGCCTCGCCGAGCTTGGCGCAGGTGATGCCGGTCGCGCCGGCCTCCAGTTGCAGGCGTGCCAGCTCGGGCATCTTGTGGGTCTTGATGTGCGGGCGCAGCGCCACACCGTGTGTGGCGGCCACCTTGGCCATCTCGGCCACGTTGGCGCGGACCACGTCCAGGTCGATCAGCAGGGCCGGGGTGTCCAGCTCGGGGTACATGGGGTCCTCTCGGACGCGTGCGGATACGGCTCGAAGCTAGCATTTGTTCCGTTTTACGGTCTAGTATTCCATGATGCGGAACATGTGGTGAGGGCTCCATTTGGCCGCCTGGCGAGCCCTCCAAGGGTCGCCGGGCCGCCTCCCGGCCCGTCCCGCGGCCTTCGTTTCGGCCCGTATGCCGCCATTCGGTCTTGACAGGCCCTGGATGCGGGTGATGTCCTAGCGCTGATTCAGAATAGCATTTCGCGATACGGAATGGAGTGAGAGATGAGACTGGGTACGGTCCGCGTCGGCGACGGCGCCAGGCTCGCCGCCGTGGAGAGAGACGGGCGCTGGCACGCCCTGGACGTGCCGGCCGGGACCGCCCTGGAGGCGGTGCTGGCCGCGGGCCCGCAGGAGACGCTGCGGGCGGCCCGCGGCGCGGTCGGGCCGCTGCCGGACGCCGTGCCGGTCGCGCCGCTGCGCCCCGGCAAGATCGTCGCGATCGGCCTGAACTACCTGGACCACATCCGCGAGGCCGGCATGGACAAGCCGGCGCGCCCGCTCATGTTCGCCAAGTTCCCCTCCAGCGTGATCGGTCCGGGCGACCCGATCGTCATCGACGGCGAGCTGGCCGAGCGCGTCGACTGGGAGGTGGAGCTGGCCGCCGTCATCGGCACGCCGCTGCGGCACGCCGGTCCGGCGCAGGCGCTGGCCGGCGTGGCCGGCTACACCGTGGCCAACGACGTGTCCGCCCGCGACCTGCAGTTCGCCGACGGGCAGTGGACGCGGGGCAAGAGCCTGGACACCTTCTGCCCCCTCGGCCCGGTCATCGTGACGCCCGACGAGCTGGGCGACCCGCAGGCGCTGCGGCTGCGCACGGTGGTCAACGGCGAGACCGTGCAGGACTCCACCACCGCCGAGATGCTCTTCGGCGTGGCCGAGCTGCTGGCGTTCTGCTCCCGCTCCTTCACCCTCGAACCCGGGGACGTGGTGCTGACCGGCACCCCGTGGGGTTGTGGCGAGTTCATGGACCCGCCGCGCTCGCTGCACCCCGGCGACGTCGTCGAGGTCAGCATCGAGGGCATCGGCGGCCTGCGCAATCCCGTCGTGGCCGCCGGGACCATGCGGTGAGGGCACTGGTGTTCACCGCGCCCGGCACCGTCGAGATGCGCGAGGTGCCGGAGCCCACGCCGGGCCCCGGCGAGGTGCTGGTCCACGTGGCCGCCTCCGGCATCTGCGGCAGCGAGCTGCACGGCGTGCGCACCCCCGGCTTCCGCGTGCCGCCGCTGGTGATGGGCCACGAGTTCGCCGGCCGCACCGACGACGGCACGCGCGTCGTGGTCAACCCCATCCTGTCCTGCGGGCGCTGCGACCTGTGCGCGCTCGGCGGCCGCAACGTGTGCCGCGAGCGGCGCATCATCGGCGTGCACACGCCCGGCGCGTTCGCCGAGCGGGTCGCCGTGCCCGCGGGCGCGCTGGTGAGGCTGCCCGACGAGCTCGGCTGGACGGCCGCCGGCATCGTCGAGCCGGCGGCCAACGCCGTGCACGCCTGGGCGCTGGCCGGCGCCCCCGCGGGCGCCCGGGTGGGCGTCATCGGCGCCGGCGCGATCGGCCTGGCCTGCATGCTCGTCGCCGCGTCCGGCAAGGCCGCCCGGATCGAGATCGCCGACCGGTCCGTCGAACGCCGCGAGATCGCCGCCCGGCTCGGCGCCGACGCGGCCACACCGGAGCTGACCGGCGAGTACGACGTGATCTTCGACGCGGTGGGGGCCGCCGCCACCCACGAGCAGTCGCTGGCCTGCCTGCGCCCCGGCGGGGTGGCGGTCTGGCTGGGCCTGGCCGACAGCACCGCCGGGTTCGACGCGGCCCACCTGGTGCGCGGCGAGAAGCGGGTGCTCGGTTCCTTCGCCTACCAGGACGCCGACTTCGCCGCGGCCGTGGACCTGGCCGGCCAGTGGGACCTGAGCTGGGTCGCCACCTTCCCGCTGGCCCAGGGCGCCGAGGTCTTCACCGCGCTGATGAACGGCCGTGCCACCCCCGTCAAGGCCCTGCTCGTACCCGATCCCACCCCCGAACCGAGGTAGCCATGACCCGGATCGTCCTGATCGGCGCCGGCAGCATCACCTTCGCCAAGAACCTGCTGTCGGACCTGCTGACCTTCCCCGAGCTGTCCGAGTCCACGATCGTCCTGCACGACATCGACCCCGAGCGGCTGGCCACCGCGGAGGCGATGGCCACCTGGATGGTCGCCGAGCTGGGGATCGGCGCCACCGTGGAGGCGCACGCCGACCGCCGGGCCGCGCTCGACGGCGCCGACCACGTCATCAACGAGATCGCCGTCGGCGGGATGGCCGCCGTGCGGCGCGACTTCGACATCCCGGCCCGCTACGGCGTGCGCCAGACCGTCGCCGACACGCTCGGCATCGGCGGCGTCTTCCGCGCGCTGCGCACCATCCCGGTGATGGTGGGCATCGGCAACGACCTGGCCGAGCTGGCCCCGGACGCCACGCTGTTCACCTACACCAACCCCATGTCGATGATCCCCCGCGCGGTCTACGAGGGCACCCCGTTCCGCAACGTGGTGGGCGTCTGCCACGCCGCCCGCGACACCCAGTCCACGCTGGCCAGGATGGTCGGCGTACCCGAGGAGGAGGTGTCCTTCACTACCGCGGGCGTCAACCACCAGGCGTGGGTGCTGCGCTTCGAACGCGCCGGGGAGAACCTCTACCGCAGGCTGGACGAGGTCATCGAGGCCAACCCCGAGCTGCGCCGCCGGGTCCGGGTCGAGATCTACCGCAACTTCGGCTACTTCCCGACCGAGTCAAGCGAGCACGGCGCGGAGTACCTGCCCTGGTTCCTGCCGCACGCCGACCAGGTCGAGCGCTACCGGATCCCGGTGGGCGTCTACCTGGACTGGCTGGCCGACGGCCACGCCGAGTACGAGCAGCAGAAGCGGTCCCTCGACGACGGCAAGGGCGTCACCATCGAGCGCGGCGAGGAGCTGGCCAGCCTGGCCATCCACTCCATGGAGACCGGCACCCCCCGCCTGCTGCACGGCAACGTCCGCAACGGCGGCCTCATCGCGAACCTGCCCGCCGACGCCACCGTCGAGGTGCCCTGCCACGTGGACCGCGCGGGCGTGCAGCCGATCAGGATCGGCGAGCTGCCCGTCCAGCTCGCCGCGCTCAACACTCTCACCCTCAACGTCGGCGAGCTGACCGTGCGCGCCGCCCTGGAGGGCCGCCGCGACCACGTCTACCAGGCGGCGCTGCTCGACCCCAACACCGCCGCCACGCTGCCGGTCCACCGTGTCCGCGAGCTGGTCGACGAGCTGATCGCCGCGCACGGCGACCTGTTGCCCGAGGGCATCCGGGCATGACCACCCCCGGTGTCCCGCTGTCGGGCTACCGGCCGGTCTCCGCATTGCGCGTCCCCGTCACCCCTGTCGAGCGGGCCCGCCTGCCCGCCGTGGACGCGCACGTCCACCTCGGCCGCTGGCTCACCGAGGACGGCGGCTGGATGGTCGAGGACGTGCCGGCACTGGTGGACATGATGGACCGGCTCGGCCTGCGCGGCATGGTCAACCTGGACGGTCGCTGGGGCCGGGAGCTGGCCGCGAACCTGGAACGCTACGACGCCGCCCACCCCGGCAGGTTCGCCACGTTCTGCCATGTCGACTGGTCGGCGACCGCCGAGCCCGGCTTCGGCGAGCGGCTGGCGGCCCAGTTGCGCGCCTCGGCCGCCGAGGGCGCAGCCGGGCTGAAAGTGTGGAAGGACGTCGGCCTGCACGTCCGCGACCACCGCGGCGAGCTGGTCATGCTCGACGACGAGCGGCTGGCGCCGCTGTGGGCGGCCGCCGGTGAGCTGGGCATCCCGATCGCGCTGCACACCGCCGACCCGGTCGCCTTCTTCGAGCCGGTCGACGAGCGCAACGAGCGGCTGGAACAGCTCACCGCCCGGCCCGACTGGGCGTTCTCCGGACCGGGGTTCCCGCCGTTCGAGCGGCTCATGGAGGCCATGGAGGGGATGATCGCCGCCCATCCGGCCACCACCGTCATCGGCGTGCACGCCGGCTGCTGGCCGGAGAACCTGGCCTGGGTCGGCCGGATGCTCGACGAGCATCCCCACTTCCACATCGACATCGCCGCCCGGCTGGCCGAGCTGGGCCGGGCGCCCCGGGCCGCCCGCGCGCTCGTGATGCGCCACCCCGGCCGGGTGCTGTTCGGCACCGACGAGATCCCGCCGGACCCGCGCGTGTACCGGATCCACTTCCGTTTCCTGGAGACCGCGGACGAGGCGTTCGCGCACTCCCTGGACGACCCGCCGCTGATGGGCCGCTGGACCATCAGCGGGCTCGACCTGCCCGACGACGTGCTCGGCCAGGTCTATGCCGCCAACGCGCTGCGCCTCGTGCCGAGGCTGGCGTGAACGCGCGGACGGCGGGCTCGGACGGCGGCGCGCGTCAGGAGAGTTCGCGGTAGGGGTTGGCAGGCAGGCCCTCGACGGAGGTGCGGCAGCGCAGCAGCTCGCCGCCACTCGTGCCGTCCCACGCGGTGGTCACGTACAGCTCGTCCATGCCCGGCCCGCCGAAGGCGCAACTGGTGACGTTGCGGGCGGGAACCTCGACGGTGAGGTCCACCTGCCCGTCGGGGCGCAGCCGCAGCAGCGCGCCCCCCTCCCACAGCCCGACCCACACATGGCCGTGGGCATCGACGGTGATGCCGTCCGGCAGGCCGCGGGTGATCTCGGCGAACGTCCGGCGCCCGCCGAGCGACCCGCTGCCCGGGTCGTAGTCGAAGACGTCCACGCGGCCGGTGGCGGTGTCCACGTAGTAGCACAGCCGCTCGTCCGGGCTCCACGCGATGCCGTTGGAGATGGTGACGCCGTCCAGCACCCGTTCCGCATGCCGGTCGGGGCCGAGCCGGTAGAGCCCACCGGCTCCGGGGGTGTCGTCCTCGGCCTTGGTGCCGGCGAAGAAGCGGCCGGCGCGATCACAGGCGCCGTCGTTCATCCGGTTGCCCGGCGGTTCGGCGGCGGTCACCGGTACGAGGTGCTCCGGGACGGCCGGCGCCTCCCACGCGTCGGCGGCGAGCAACATGAAGCCGTCGCGGGCGGCCAGCGCCAGCCCACCCGCGGCGCGCGGGACCGCCACCCCGACCGGCTGCCCGACATCGAGCACCGCGTGCGAACCGTCGGCCGGGTCCAGGCGGTGCACGTGGCCCGCCGGGATGTCCACCCACAGCAACGTGCCGGTGCGCCCGTCCCAGCGGGGGCCCTCTCCGAGCCGCGCCGCCGGCACGGGGACGACCTCAAGTTCGGACACCCTGATCATCGGCGTCTCCCGAGGGAGTTTCCACTGGAGATCATCACTCGCCCCATTCCGTCATGCAGAACACATTTCCTGGTGAGCTGCGCAGATCGCCCGCACGGCAGTGAGAAAGGGTTGTCAGAACTGCTCGGCGATGGCCTTGTGCAGGGCGGCGCCGATCTCTTCCATGCGGGTCGGCGGCATGCGGTCCTTGAGCGCCGTCACGCTCACCGCGGCGACCGGGGTCGGCTTGCCCATGAACACCGGCGCGGCCACACACCGCACGCCCGGCTCGTTCTCCTCCAGGTCGAGCGCGTAACCGCGCTCGCGGATCTGCGCCATGTGAGCGGCCAGCTTCGCCGGGTTGGTGATGGTGGCGCGGGTGGGCCCGGCGAGCGGGGCGTATCGCTCCGCCCACGCCTTGATCGCCTCGTCGGTGGGGTAGGTCCACGCCAGCAGAGCCTTGCCGACGCCGGTGGCGTGCGCGGCGTTGCGCCCCCCGACCACGGAGGTCATCGTGATGGCCCGTACGGTCTCGACCTTGTCGAGGTAGACCACCTCGGCTCCGTCGAGTGTGGCCATGTGCACGGTCTCGGCGAACTCCTTGCTCAGCCGCAGCAGCAACTGGTGGACCACGGCGCGCACGTCCATGGTCTCGTAGAAGCGGAACGCCGTGGCCAGCATCTCCGTGCCGAGGAAGTACGGCCCGCCGGGCTCGGGCTGTGCGGCGAAGCCGCGGTGCTTGAGTGCGCTGAGCAGGCGGTGAAGGGAGCTCTTCGGCAGCCCGAGCCGGGCGGACAACTCGTCGATGGTCATCCCTCTGCTGTGTCTGCCGATCTCCTGCAGGATCAGCAGAGCACGGTCGACGCTGGTCACCGGCGACTGCGTGCCGCTCACGGGGCCTCCTCGATATTCCGGACTATGGAATGCTATAGCGTTACGCGGAATAACACTACCTATCGAGAGGGCGCGGGCCGACGATCCTCACCAACCCCGTCGGGCGGAAGACGGGACTAGCCTGCGTCGTCTCCTCGCGGGCGGCCCGGAGCGGGCCGCTCGTAGAGATAGCTCGCGATCCACAGTCCCGGGATCACCTCGTGCTCGCCGCGCCCCCGGAACCCCAGCCGCTCGTACAGCGCGCGGGCGGGCTTGTTGTCCCTGCCGGTGGACACGACGATCCGCCGACCGCCCGCCCGAGCCAGCACCTCCTCGACCAGGGCCCGGCCGATGCCGCGCCGGTGGGCCGCCGGGTCGACGACGAGCCGGTCGAGGTCCACTTCGTCCGCTGACTCCGTCCAGGCCACGGCCCCCACCAGCCGCCCGCCGTCGTCGAACGCGCCCACCCAGGTCAGCGGCTCACCCCGCAGATCCTCCAGGCTCTCCCGCAGCGGCGGGATCCGGTCGTCGCCGATGAGCTCGGCCTCCACGGCGTACGCGGCGTGCTGCAGGCCGAGCAGCCGCCCGCCGAGAGGGTCGTCGTGGGGTGAGATGCCGGTGATGTGCATCCGACGAGTATCGCGGCAACCCGTGGCGGCCGGCATCCGGTTTTGTCGCCGCCGTCCCCTAGGCTCCGGCGACGGACTCCGGCGACGGACTCCGGCGCGGAAGGGGTGACGGGTGGCACGGTTGGTGCGCGGTCTGGACGACGAGGTGTACGTCCAATTCGGCGAGTTGGCGGTCTTCTTCGAGGGCAACGAGGGCGACATCCTCCTGGAGACGGCCCATGAGGACGACCTCGCCCTGATCCGGCTGGAGGCGTGGGACTCCGCCCCGCCCGCCCCCGGCGACCCGTGGACCCCGGTCGAGGACACCACCGTCGAGGGCGGCACCGGCTGGTCACCGTGGGCTCAGTCGCCGAGGAGCCACACCGCGCCGGCGGGCCGACCTTCGGCGTGGACCGCCAGGTGGTCTGCGGCGACACCATGAGCGGCGCGGTGCTCGTCACGGGCATCGTGACAGTCCTGGGCGCGGAGGGCCGGAAGTTCCTGGTCCGCGACGCCGAGCCGGCCGAGGCCGCCCGGCTCCGCTGCGCCGAGGCCACCTGGGCGGCCCCGCCTCATCTTCTCCCGCCCGGCTGATCAGCGGGTCCCGGCGGACCGCCCGCGTGACGGCCGCGCGGGGACGAGCACCCACGCCTCGGACGGGCCCGGCTCGTACGGCGAGTCGAGGCGTTTGGCCACGATGCCGGGCAGACCCTGCTCGCGAGCCGCCTGCCGCACCAGGGCCGCCTGCCCCGGCCACGAGGGGCGGTCTGCCAGCGGGCCGACGACAGGCCGAGCGCCTCCAGGGCCGCGCGGCGGATCGTGTACCGATGCTCGCATGGGTGTTCGAGAAATCAGACAACGACTCGGCGACCGAGTCAACGCCGCCCACTACCTCGGCGAGGTCACCGTCATCGAGCGCAACGGCGCTCCATTCGCAGCTTTGGTCCCCTACGAGTGGTGGCGTCGCGTTTGCTCCGGTATCGCTCGAGTCGGTCGGCCACACCGGCCTTCTACCCAGCCCCGCGGCGGCTTCCCGGGTTCAGCCCCGCCCGACCAAAGTCGGCGGCACCGCTACTTTCGGCCGACGAGTGGCCGCCAAGCCCGGGGCTATCGTGTGAGCGGCGTGACGCGGCCCGCGAGGGCTCCGGGTGGAGGAGGACGCGGTTGAAGGGAGCCAGGACGATGCCATCCGGTGTGTCATCTCCGGGGGCGACGGTGCTCGGCCCGACGGCGGGGCAGCGCGCGTTCTTCTGGCTCGGAGCCCCGGTCCTGGGCGCCGGAGCCGGGTGGCTGCTGAAGCTCCTGGTCGGTTGGGTGTCGTCGCTGCCGTGGACCCCGTTCGAGGGGCCGCTGCGGCTGATCAAGTCGATCCCGCCGACGCCGCTGACGATCGGCGCCGTCACCGTCGGCGTCGTCGCGGGGTTGCTGCTCGCCCTGGTAGCCGAGCACTACTACGTGAAGGTCACCGTCGGCGCGGACGAGGTGGCCGTAGCCTGCCGCGACTCGCGGCGGGAGGTGGCGCGCTCGGCGGTCGCCGGGGTGTTCCACGACGCCAAGCACCTCGTGATCCTCGGCCACGACACGGGTGAGCTGGTCCGCCAGGGCGGCGACCTGCCCTCCCGCGAACGGCTCGCCGACGCCTTCCTGGCCCACGGCTACCTCTGGCTGGCCGACGGCGACCCGTACGAGGAGGACTTCCAGCGCTGGGTGGAGGGCCACCCCGGCCTGTCCGCCGCCGCCCACGCGATCCTCAAGGCCCGCACCCGCGCGCTGGAGAAGGGCGACGCCGAGGACGCCGAGGAACTGCGCCTGGAGCTGGCGAAGCTGGGCGTCGTGGTGCGCGAGGAGAAGAAGCGGCAGTGGTGGAGGCGCACGGACCGCCCTGACGAGCTGGACGCCCTCGACCCCGCCTGACCCGGGCCCGCTCTCGCTTCACCGCCTGATCCCGCCCGAACCGGGCCCGCCCCGGTGCTCGACGTCCGCTTGCCCGGTGCCTGATGCCTGGCGCCCTGTGCCCGGTGCCCGGTGTCAGGCGAGGGCCTTGCGCAGCCAGGACTCGACGCCGGCCACGTGGACGGTGGCCCACGAGCGGGCCACGTCGGCCTGCCGGGCGGCGATGGCCTCGTAGATCGCGGTGTGCTGCTCGCGGGTCTTCTCCATCGCGCCCTCCTGGGTGAGGCCGCGCCAGATCCGCGCCCGGGTGGTCGGCCCCGACAGGCTCTCGATGAACGAGCACAGCACGGCGTTGCCCGACCCCTGGGCGATGCGGGCGTGGAACTCCAGGTCGTTGGCGACGAGCTCCTCGATCGTGGGAGTGGCGGGCAGCGACTCGAGGATCACGCGCAGGTCCTCGATGTCGGCGTCGCTCATGAGCTCGGTGGCCATCGCCGTGGCGGCGGGCTCCAGGATGCGCCGCACCTCGAAGAACTGCAGCACGGTGTCGTCACGGTGCAGGTCGAGCACGAACGACATGGTGTCGAGCAGCAGCCTGGGCTCCAGGCTGGTGACGTAGGTGCCGTCGCCCTGCCGTACGTCCAGGACGTTGATCAACGCCAGCGCGCGGACGGCCTCGCGCAGCGAGTTGCGCGACAGGCCCAGCCGCTCGGCCAGGTCGGCCTCCTTCGGCAGCCTGGCTCCGGGAGCCAGCTCGCCGGAGAGGATCATGTGCTTGATCTTGTCGATGGCCGCGTCGGTGACCGCCACGCTTTTCTCCCTAAACATCGGATGTCTAGGATTCTATGGCCTCGAAGCGTACGGCATCGAGCCCGCTGACGCGCCGGATCCGGCCCCGGGCCTCCAGCGTGCGCAGGTGGGCCGCGGCCTCGCCGGCCGCCATGCCGCGCAGCGCGGGGGCGAGGTCGGCCCAGGGCCTGTTCCAGGTCATCATGGCGGCGACCTCCCAGATGGTCAGCGGCTGCGCCCGTTCGGAGAGGAGGGCGGCGAGCCGGTCGAGCTTGTCCTCGTGATGCCGCCGGATCACAGCCGCCCGAGCCCCCGCATCCGGAAATATCCACTCATGGGCCGGCAGGGCGTCGAGCGGGCCCAGCTCGCCGACCCGGTCCAGCGAGCTCAGGAAGTCGCCCAAGGGGTCCACGTCGTCCCGGTCAAAGGGATAGATGCCCACATGTGGCGTGATGTCCGGCAGGATGTGGTCGCCGGTGAAGAGCCGGTCGGCGTCCTCCAGGTGCAGGCAGATGTGGCCCGGGGTGTGGCCGGGCGTATGGATGGCCCGGAGCTTGCGGCCCGGCAGGTCCACCAGATCGCCGTCGGCCAGTTCCCGGTCCGGCTGCGCGGGCGGCCGGGGCCGGTCCGCGGTCGCGACGTCCACCTCTCCGGGGCCAGCGCCCGCCCTCCGCAGCATGTCGGCCTGGAACCCGCGCTGCTCGCCGTCCGAGAAGCCGCGCATGAGCCGAACCAGCGCGGCGTCGGCCTCGTGCATCGCGATCCACCCGCCCGAGACCTCCCGCACCTGGCCGGCCAGCCCGGCGTGGTCGGGATGGAAGTGCGTGACCACGACGCCTCGCACGCCGGCCACGTCGATGCCCAGGGAGCCGAGCCCGCCGCGCAGCGCCTCCCAGGCGTCCGGATGATTCCAGCCCGCGTCGACCAGCACCGGGCCGCGCGGGGACTCGACGGCATAGACGAGCGTGTAGCCGAGCGGGTTGCCCGGGATGGGCACCGGCACGCTCCACACCCCGCCGCCCAGGTCCTGGGGACGCTGCTCCGTGTACGGCCTGCGTCTGCTGCTGGTCATGGATGGTCCCCCGTGACGTGTGCGTCCGTGTGCGAGCCGCGCGCCCTGCCGTGGACGGCCGGCTGGCGGGGTCGTGCGGAGGTGTGGTTGACGGGTCACGGGCCTGGCTCGCTGCCAGGGCGTGGGGTGCGGTCGATGAATCGCGGGCCTGGCGTGTTGCTGGGGCGTGGTGTGCGGTCGAGCCGGCGGGCGGCAGCCGACTGGCCGGCGAGCGCGTGCTCTCGGTGCGGTGCGGGTGCAGGATCGGCGTCGGGTGGGGGCTGCGTCGGGAGGGGGTTCGGGTGGACGGCGGGGCTGGGTGGTCAGGAGAGGCGTTCCAGGATGGTGGCCGTGGCAAGGGCGCCGCCGGCGCACATCGTGACTAGGGCCGTCGTCGAGTCCGAGCGTTCGAGCTCGTGCAGCGCCGTGGTGAGCAACCGGGCGCCGGTGGCTCCCACCGGGTGGCCGAGGGCGATGGCGCCGCCGTTGACGTTGACCCGGTCGAGGTCGGGCTCGTGCACGCTCGCCCAGGACAGCACGACCGACGCGAACGCCTCGTTCACCTCGAAAAGGTCGATGTCGCCCATCGTCATCCCGGCCGCGCCGAGCACCTGGGCTGTCGCGTCCACCGGCCCGTCGAGGTGGTAGTACGGCTCGGCGCCCACCAGCGCCTGCGCGAGGATGCGTGCCCGGGGTCGTAAGCCGTGGGCCCGTGCGACCCGTTCGCTCATCACGAGCACGGCGGCGGCGCCGTCGGAGATCTGCGACGAGGTGCCCGCGGTGTGCAGGGCGCCCTCCTTGACGGGCTTCAGCCCGGCCAGCCCCTCGGCGGTCGTCTCGCGCAGACCCTGGTCGCGGGTGACGTCGCCGACCGGCACGATCTCCCGCTCGAACCGCCCGTCGGCCCACGCCTTGGCCGCCAGCCGCTGCGACCGCACGCCGAACCAGTCGAGCCGCTCCCTGGTCAGCCCGCGCCGGGCCGCGATGCGCTCGGCCGCCGTGAACTGGTCGGGCAGGTCGACGCTCCAGTCGTCGGGCCGGGGGTTGGCGGGCAGGACGTTGCTGCCGAGCGGCGCGCGGCTCATCACCTCCACGCCGCACCCGATGCCCACCTCGATCACCCCCGCGCTGATCATGGCCGCGGCCAGGTGGACGGCCTGCTGCGACGACCCGCACTGGGCGTCGACGGTGGTGACCCCCGTCTGGTGCGGCAGCCCCGCGTACAGCCAGGAGTGACGCCCGACGTGCCCACCCTGCTCGCCCGCCTGGGTGACGCACCCGGCGAACACCTGGCCGACGATCGCCGGGTCGATGCCGGAACGCGTGACGAGCCCGTTGAGCGCGGTGGCCAGCACCTGCTGGGGCTTGAGCCCGGCCAGCCGGCCGCCTCGCTTGCCGATGGGGGTGCGGACGGCCTCGACGATCACCGGTGTGCCCACAGTCGCCTCCAGAACTATGCTCCGGAGCAGACTGTAACCCGTTCTACTTTTTTGCGAAAGCCCGGTCGCGGGTCGGCAGCGTGCGGGGCAGACCGAAGGTGTCGAAGAGGCTCAGGTCGAAGAACATCGCCACATGGCTGACCCCCTCCCTGGCCAGCGTGAGGACCGGCAGCGCGAACGCGTGGTAGGCCTCACCCCGGAGCAGGTACATCCCGAAGGCCGGCTGGCCGTTCGCCGAGACCGGCACGAGCCGCAGGTCACCGGGCCGCTTGGCCGGGCAGTTGGCCTCGATGAGCCGGCCGATCGTCTCGGCCCCCTGATACCAGGTCGGGTAGGGCGGCATCTCCCAGATCGCGTCCTCGGTGAACAGCTCCACGATCGCTGCCACGTCATAGCTCTCGAAGGCGGCGACGTAGCGCTCGAGGCGCTCGCGCTGCTCGGGCGGAAGCGGCTCGACGGGATCGTCGAGACTCGGCGACACCTCGCTGAGCTGGGCTCGCGCGCGTTGCAGGCCGCTGTTGACCGCCGCGGTGGTGGTCTGCAGCACCTCGGCAACCTCGGCGGCCCGCCACCTGAGCACGTCGCGCAGGATCAGGATCGCGCGCTGGCGCGGCGGCAGGTGCTGCAGGGCCGCCACGAGCGCGAGCCTGATGCTCTCGCGCGAGGTGACGATCTGCGCCGGATCGTCGGCGCCCGCCCCCACCATCACGTCGGGCACCGGCTCCAGCCACGGCACCTCGGGCCGCTCGGTCAGCGGCGTGGTGGCCTCGGCGCTCGGCGCGCCCAGCCCGGTGGGCAACGGCCGCCTGCCGCGGCTGTCGATCGCGGTGAGGCAGGCCGTGGTGGCGATGCGGTAGAGCCAGGTGCGCAGCGACGAGCGACCCTCGAAGCCGGCGTAGCCGCGCCAGGCGCGCAGGTAGGTCTCCTGGACCAGGTCCTCGGCGTCGTGGACCGAGCCGAGCATCCGGTAACAGTGCGCCAGCAACTCACGCCGCAGCGGGTCAGCCAGCTTGAGGAAGTCCTCGGGCGATGGCCTGTCGGTCATACCCCCTGTATACGTGTCGCGACTGACAGAACCCGACGGCGGCCCGGCCGGCCCGTCGACGGCCCGCTCGGCCGCCCGAGGCACCCCGCCGCCCGGCCGCCCGTGGAACCCGCCGCCAGAGGGCCGGACGGTGGCACGCGAGGACGGAACGCGGTCTGGAGGGTGGTGCGTGGCGCCTCGCGCGGAGGGTGGTCCGCGGTCTGGAGGGTGGTGTGTGATGCGGAATCTGGAGGGTGGTGCCTCGCGCGGAGGGTGGTGCGCGGTCTGGGGTGGTGCGTTGTGGTGCCCGAGTCCGGAGGGTGGAAGGCGGGCGGGGGCGTAACGGGTGGTCAGGAGGTCGTGAGGACGAGCTTGCCGGTGGTGTGGCCGGATTCGCCCAGCCGGTGCGCCTCGGCCGCGTCCGTCAGGGGCAGGACGGCCGCGATCTCCGGCCGCAGGCCGCCGCCCTGCACCAGGGCCGCGAGCGCCCGCATGCCGCCGTGGTCGGCCTCCACGAGCATGGCCCGGGAGCGGACGCCCAGCCGCTCGGCCTCCTCGTGCAGGCCGTCCGCGAGGTCGGAGAGCACCAGCGAGACGATCGTCCCGCCCCGCCGCAGCGTGCGCAGCGAGCGCGGCCCGTACGCGCCGCCCACGGTGTCGATCACCACGTCCACGTCGCGCACCACCTCGGCGAAGTCCTGGGTGCGATAGTCGATCAGCTCGGCGGCGCCGAGGCCGCGCACGAAGCCGTGCTTGGCGGCGCTGGCCGTGCCGATGACGTGGGCGCCCCGCGCCTTGGCGATCTGCACGGCGAAGTGCCCGACCCCGCCCGCGGCGGCGTGCACGAGCACCCGGTCGCCCGCCCGCACCCCGGCGGTGTCCACCAGCGCCTGCCAGGCGGTGAGCGCGGCGAGGGGGATCGCCGCCGCCCGCACGTGGTCGACGGCGGCGGGCTTGCGGGCGAACGTCCGAGCCGGCGCGGTGACGTACTCGGCGTAGGCGCCGTGACCGCGCGGGTAGGGCAACATGCCGAACACCTCGTCGCCCGGCTCCCACAGCGTGGTGCCGAGGCCGACGGCCTCGACCACGCCGGACACGTCCCAGCCCAGCACGAACGGCGGCCGGCCGAGGAGGCCGCCGGACTCCCGCGTCTTCCAGTCGGTGGGGTTGACCCCGGCCGCCCGCACCCGCACCAGCACCTCGGTCGGCCCCGGCCGCGGCCGGTCCGTCTCCACCGTCTTCAGCACCTCGGGGCCGCCCAGGGTGTCCTGGCTGATCGCGCGCATCGTCATGACGCCAGCCTGCTCCCCGGGGTGGGCGCGACGCGAGGCGCTCGGCGGCCAAGCTCCGTAAAGATCGGGCCAGCGGCGCACCCTCGTCGCCCCGGGGCACCCCGGCGGCGGCGCGATCCCGGTCTGGCGGCCGGGCGCGCCAGGCTAGAGGTCGGTCAGCAGCCGGGAGGCCGCGATCTCGATGCGGCGCTGGATCTGCTCGTAGGTGCGCCGGCCGCGCAGCATCTCGAGCAGCTCGTGCACCCAGATGCTGGACAGGGAACCCGCCAGCGCGGTCTGCTCCTCGCTCGGCTGCTCCCGCGCCGCGCCGTCGGCGGAGACACGCAGCAGCAGGTCGGTCATGCGGTCGCCGAACGGCGTCTCGACCTCGGCCAGGATGAGCGAGCGGATGAGCGCGTCGGCCAGCTCGGGCTCGCGCATGAGGCCCCGGGTGGCGCGCATGAGGACGTCGACCGCGCGGCCCGCCGGGGTGGACGCGCTCGGCGGCCTGCGCTCGATGCTGCTCTCCAACAGGTCGATCTCCTCGCCCACCACCGCGACGACCAGGTCCATCTTGGACGGGAAGTAGCGGTAGAGGGTGCCGAGGGCGACGCCCGCCCGCTCGGCGACGGTGCGCATCTGCATCGCCTCGACGCCGCCGCGCGAGGCGAGGGCGGCCGCGGCCTGGACGATGCGCTTGCGGCGCTGGTGCTGGCTACGCGTACGGACGCTGTGCCCGCCGGACGTGGGGTGGCTCTCCATGGTCCCCTCGGTGTCGCTGGGGGGCGCGGTGACGGCCGCGTGCGGAGTACGCATAAGAACACGTTATCTGATTTCGTGACGTCACGGCTTGTTACTCACCGGTTAACAAAGAGTCTGTATAAGCCCATGTCTTCGGCGTTACACGCATATATCCAGACTTGTCGTTTCGGGGGCTCACTGGACAACTACTAGAATCTGTTCTAGTTTGCGATTCGGTTGACCGAGCGCTTGGTGGAGGGGTGATGACCGGGGACACGCTCGCCGCCCTCCTGCTCGCCCGCACCGGCGACGAACGTCCCGGCCTGTACGCCGGGGACCGGGTCTGGTCGTGGCACGATCACGTCGAGGCCGCCCGCGCCGCCGCCACCTGGCTCGACGCCCGGACCCCCGGCGGGCCCCTGCACGTGGGCGTGCTCTGCGACAACGTGCCCGAGCTGCTCTTCCTCGTCGGCGGGGCGGCACTCGCCGGCCACGTGGTCGTCGCGCTGAACCCCACCCGTTCACCCGCCGAACTGGCCCGCGACGCCGCCGCCACGGACGTCGCCCTGCTGCTCTTCGACGACCCGTACGAGGAGACGGCCCGTTCGCTGGCCGCGGACCTGGGGATGGAGTGCCTGCCCCTGGGCGGGGCCGCCGGCGAGCCCGCGCCGGCCACCCGGACCGCCGAGCCGGGCGACCTGGTGATGCTGATCTTCACCTCGGGCACCTCGGGCCGCCCCCGGGCGGTGCGGATCACCCAGCGCAAGCTCGCGGTGCCCGGCCGCAGCCTGGCCGCGCTGCTCACGCCCGCGGACGTCGTCTACTGCTCGATGCCGCTGTTCCACTCCGGCGCGCTGATGGCGGCCTACGCCCCTGCGCTCGCCTCGGGCGCCGCGCTGGCGCTGCGGCGCAGGTTCTCGGCGTCGGGGCTGCTCCCGGACGTCCGGCGGTACGGCTGCACCTACCTGCACTACGTCGGCAAGGCGCTCTCGTACGTGCTGGCCACCCCGCCGCACCCGGACGACGCCGCCAACCCGCTGCGGATCGCCTTCGGCAACGAGGGCAGCGCCACAGCCGTCCGGAGGTTCGGCGAGCGGTTCGGCTGCCACGTGATCGACGCGTTCGGCTCCACGGAGACGGCGATCGCACTGACCCCCGACCCGGCCGGGCCGCCGGGCTGCCTCGGCCGGCTGCCCGAGGGCGTCGAGATCCGCGACCCGGCGACCGGTGAGCGCTGCCCCGCGGCGCGGATCGAGGACGGCCGGCTGGCCAACCCCGGCGAGGCGATCGGCGAGCTGGTCAACGTGCGGGGCGCCGGCCTGTTCGACGGCTACTACAACGACCCCGAGGCGGACGCCGAGCGGGTCCGCGACGGCGCCTTCTGGTCCGGCGACCTGGCCTACGCCGACGCCGCGGGCCACGTGTTCTTCGCCGGGCGCGGCACCGAGCGGCTGCGGGTGGACGGGGAGAACCTGGCGGTCGCCCCGATCGAGGCGGCCCTGCGCGAGTTCGCCGGGGTCGTCGAGGCGGCGGTCTACCCGGTGCCGGACGCGGTGGCCGGGGACCAGGTCATGGCGGCGCTCGTCCTGGCCGGGCCGTTCTCGGCCGACGCCTTCGCCGCGTTCCTCGCCTCCCGCCGCGATCTCGGCGTCAAGGCCGTACCCCGATATATCCGCATCTGTACGGCGTTGCCGCAGACCCCCTCGCACAAGGTCGTCAAACGCGACCTGGCCCGCGAGGCGTGGCGCACCACCGACCCGGTCTGGCGGCGCACCGGCACGACCTGGCGGCCCCTGGGCGAGGAGGACGTCAACGCGATCGAGGCCGAGTTCGCCGGCAACGGCCGGGCACACCTACTGGAGGCTTGATGGATTTCAGTCTGGACGAGACCCAGCGCGACCTGCGGGACCTGGCCGCCGACCTGCTCGCCAAGGACGCGGGCGAGGACAGGCTGCGCGAGGCGGGCCTGCTGTCCGTGTGCGCGCCGGAGGAGGCGGGCGGCGCCGGGCTGGGGCCCGTCGAGATGGCGGTCGTGCTGCGCGAGGTGGGCGCCCGCGCCGTGGCCGTCCGCGCGCTGCCCGTCCTGGTGAGCTCGCTGTTCCTCAGCCGGTACGGCACCCGCCCCCCGCATCCGGAGGCCGTGCTCGCCCTGCGGGAGCCGGGCCGGGCGCTCGCCGACGCGCCCGCCACCAGGGCCGACCGGACGGCCGGGGGCTGGGTGCTCACCGGCAGGAAGACCCAGGTGCCGTGGCTCGACGGCCCGGCCCTCGTCACCGCGGACGCCGGCGTCTTCCTCGTCGAGCACCCCGAGGCGAGCCCCGAGTTCACCTCCACCGGCGAGCCGGCCGCCAGCGTGGTGCTCGACAGGACACCGGCCGAGCGGGTGTCGGGCGCCGAGGCCGTCACCGCGGCCCGGCAGCTCTTCACGGTCGCCGTGGCCGCCCAGGCCGGCGGCGTCCTGGCCGGGGCGCTCCAGCTCACCACCGACTACATCAAGACCAGGAGGCAGTTCGGCCGGGCCCTGGCCGAGTTCCAGGCGGTGACCATGCAGATCGCCGACGTGTACGTCGCCGGGCGGGCGCTCGACGTCGCGATGTGGTCGGCGGCCTGGCGGCTCGGCGAGGGACTGCCGGCCGAGGAGGACCTGGCCGTCGCGGCCTTCCACGTGGGGGAGGCGTTCCGCGCCCTCTACACCTGCCAGCACCTGCACGGCGGCCTCGGCCTCGACGTGACCTACCCGCTGCACCGGTACTTCGCCCAGGCCAAGCACCTGTCACACCTGCTCGGCGGCCAGGACGCCCAGCTCGACCTGATCGGAGCGCTCGTCTGATGCTGATCGACCTGACCCCCGACCAGCGCAGGATCCGCGACGGGCTGCGCGAGTACTTCCAGAACTGCCTCACCGGCGACGAACGCCGCAGGATCGCCGAGGACCCGTTCGGCGAGGCGTACATGGAGCACTGCCGCCGCCTCGGCCGTGACCGCAAGCTCGGCCTCGGCTGGCCGAAGGAGTACGGCGGCGCCGGCTACGGCCCCCTGGAGCAGCAGATCTTCGCCAACGAGATCGCCCGGGCGAACGTCCCGTACCCGCTCATCACCCTCCAGACCGTCGGCCCCACGCTCATGCAGTACGGCACGAAGGAGCAGAAGGAGACCTTCCTGCCGCGCATCCTGGCCGGCGAGTGCCACTTCGCGATCGGCTACAGCGAACCCGAGGCGGGCACCGACCTGGCCGCGCTGCGCACGACCGCGGTGCTCGACGGCGACCACTACGTCGTCAACGGCCAGAAGATCTTCACCAGCGGCGCGCACTACGCCCAGTACATCTGGCTCGCCGCCCGCACCGACCCGGGCGCGAAGAAGCACAAGGGCATCACCATGATGATCGCCTCCACCGACGACCCCGGCTTCTCCTGGACGCCGATCGTCACCATGGACGGCCGCCACCACACCAACGCCACCTACTACAGCGACGTCCGCGTCCCGGTGGACATGGTCGTGGGCGAGGTGGACAAGGGCTGGGACCTGATCGTCAACCAGCTCAACCACGAACGCGTCACGCTCGGCCCCGCGGGGAACCTCGGTCAGACCTACGACCGCTTCCTCGCCTGGGCGCGCCGCACCGGGACGGCGGACGAGCCCGACGTGCGGCGGGCGCTCGGCCGGGTCCGCGCCTACTTCCGCACCAACGAGCTGCTCAACTGGCAGGTCGCCGCGAACATGGACCTCGGCTGGCTGGGCGCGCCCGACGCGTCGGCCACCAAGATCTACGGCTCGGAGCGGACCCAGGAGATCGGCCGGCTCGTCGGCGACATCCTGGCCCGCTACGGCGACCCGTCCGACCCCGAGACGGCCGAGCTGCTCGAACGGTTCGACCACGGGGTCAAGGGCGGGGTCGTGCTGACGTTCGGCGGCGGCGTGAACGAGGTGCAGCGCGAGCTGATCGCGATGCTGGGCCTGGGCCTGCCGAGGCCGCCGCGATGACCGGCACGGGAACGAACGCGGGCGAGAGCGCCGCGGAGAGCGCTGCGAAGAGCGCTGCGAAGAGCGCTGCGAAGAGCGCTGCGAAGAGCGCTGCGGAGAGCGCGGACGAGGAGCTGCGCGAGCTGGCGGACAAGCAGGCCGCGCTCGGCGAGGTGCGCGGGACGCCCGCCGCCGATCCGGTCAACGCCCCCATGATCAGGCACTGGCTGGACGCCATGGGCGACGCCAACCCGGCCTACCTCGACCGGGGCGTCGCCCCGCCCGCCATGGCCCAGGTGTGGACCATGCAGGGCGTCCGGCCACGCGGCGGCAAGGACGGCACGCCGGTGGACGACGTGCTCACCGCGCTGGAGGCACGCGGCTACACGGGCGTCGTGGCCACCAACTGCGAGCAGACCTACCACCGCTACGCCCGCCTCGGCGAGCGGCTCACCCCGGCCACCCGCTTCGCCGGGCTGGCCGGGCCCAAGCGGACCGCCCTGGGCGAGGGGTACTTCGCCACCTGGAACGTCACCTGGTACGCCGACGGCGACGAGCCGGTGGCCGAGATGATGTTCCGGGTGCTCAAGTTCCGCCCCAGGACCCGAGCCGCGGCGGCCCCGGCCGAGCGGCGCGAGCCGTACCCGCTCAGACCGGCCGTCAACGGGGACACCGCGTTCTTCTGGGAGGGCGTGCGGCGCGGCGAGCTGCGCATCCAGAGCTGCGCCGGCTGCGGCCGGCTGCGGCACCCGCCCGGACCGATCTGCCCGCACTGCCGCTCGGCCGACCGCTCGTACGTCACGGCCGCCGGAGACGGCACCGTCTACAGCTACGTCGTCCACCACCACCCGCCGGTCCCGGGACGGCCGACGCCGTTCGCGGTGGCCGTGGTGGAACTGCCGGAAGGGGTGCGGATCGTGGGCAACGTCGTGGACTGCCCGCCCGGAGAGGTGCGCATCGGCATGGCGGTGCGCGTGACCTATCGGGCGATGGACGACGAACTGACCCTGCCCCTGTGGGCACCCCGGGAGTCGTGATGCGGACACCGACGGGGGACGACGTCGCGGCCGGGGCTGTGCTCCCTGAGCTGACGATCGACCTCACGCCCACGCTGGTCGTCTCGACCGCCCTGGCCACGATGGACTTCACCCCGGTGCACCACGACGTCGAAGGCGCCCGCGCCCAGGGCTCGAAGGACATCTTCCTCAACATCCTGACCACGATGGGCCTCGTCGAACGCTACGTCACCGACTGGACGGGCCCGGAGGCGATCATCCGCCGCATCGACGTCAGGCTGGGCGTCCCGGCGTACGCGGGCGACCGGCTCAGCCTCACCGGCACCGTCGTCGCCCGCGAGGGGCCGGACGTCACGGCCGAGGTGCGCGGCAGGGTCAGCCTCGGCGACCACGCCACCGCCGTCGTCACCTTCACCTTCCCGTAGCGGTACGGGGGACCGGCCATCCGCACGACAAGAGGAGCACCCGCGTGTTGAAGTCGCAGGCCGCGATCGCCGGCATCGGCGCCACCGAGTTCAGCAAGGACTCCGGCCGGTCCGAGCTGCGCCTGGCCGCCGAGGCCGTGTTCGCCGCGCTCGACGACGCCGGGCTCGACCCGGCCGAGGTCGACGGCATGGTGACCTTCACCCAGGACACCAACCAGGAGATCGCCGTGGCCAGGGAGATCGGGGCCGGCGAGCTGACCTTCTTCTCCCGGGTCGAGTACGGCGGCGGCGCCGCCTGCGGCACCGTGGCGCACGCGGCCATGGCCGTGGCCACCGGGACGGCGCGCACGGTCGTCTGCTACCGGGCCTTCAACGAGCGCTCCGGCCGGAGGTTCGGCCAGCCCGACGCCCGGCTCGGCGGCCAGCCGACGTCGCAGGGGCTGGAGATGAGCTGGCACGTGCCGTTCGGGCTGATGACGCCCGCCGGCTGGGTCGCCATGTTCGCCCGGCGCTACATGCACGCCTACGGCGTGACGTCGGAGGACTTCGGCCGGGTCGCCGTTGCCATGCGCCGGCACGCCGCCACCAACCCGGCAGCCTGGTTCCACCGGCGGCCCCTCACCCTGGAGGAGCACCAGGCGTCCCGATGGATCGTGGAGCCGCTGCACCTGTACGACTGCTGCCAGGAGAGCGACGGGGCCGTGGCCCTCGTCGTCACCTCCGCCGAGCGGGCCAGGGACCTGCGCAGGTCACCGGCCGTGATCAAGGCCGCGGCGCAGGGGGCGGGGGAGGGGCAGATGATGATGACCAGCTACTACCGCGACGACATGAGCGGGCTGCCGGAGATGTCCGTGGTGGGCAGGCGGCTGTGGGAGCTGTCGGGGCTCGGGCCCGGTGACGTCCAGACGGCCATCCTGTACGACCACTTCACCCCGTTCGTGCTGGCGCAGCTGGAGGAGCTGGGGTTCTGCGGGCGGGGGGAGGCGGCGGGGTTCGTCCGCGACGGCGGCATCGAGCTGGGCGGGCGCCTCCCGGTCAACCCGAACGGCGGGCAGCTCGGCGAGGCGTACATCCACGGCATGAACGGCATCGCCGAAGCCGTCCGCCAGGTCCGGGGCACCTCGGTCAACCAGGTCCCCGGCGTGCGGAACGTCCTGGTCACCGCGGGTACGGGCGTGCCGACCAGCGGCCTCGTGCTCTCGGCCGGGTGACGCCGCTCCGCCGCCCGTCAGAAGCCGAAGACCGTCGGCATCGCGAAGAACACCACCATCGCGATGGCCACGCAGACCAGGAACCCGATCGCCTCCCAGGCCCAGTCGTGGTGCCTGTCCTTGCGCGGCTTCCTGCCCCGGGGCGCCGCGCCGCCCTTGCGCGCCGGCCGGGCGGGCTTCACGGCCTGCTTGGACGACTGCTTGGCGGACTGTTTCGTGGCCGACCTGGCCGCGCTCCGGCGTGCGGGCGCCTCGAAGGCGCCGGCCCAGCGGTCAGCCGCCGCGGCCTTCCTCGCGTCCGCCTCGGCCTTGCGCGCGTCCGCCTCGGCTTTCCGCGCGTCCGCCTCGGCCTCGCGTCCGTCGGCCCCGGCCTTCGACGCGTCCGCCTCGGCGACCCCGGTCGCGTGACCACCCCGCTCGGCGCCGCCCGCCTGCCCGCCGGCGGCGCTGCTCGCCGACCGGCCGGCCGGGGCGGCGCCGGGGAGCTGAGAGTCCGGGCCGCCGGCCGGGGCGGCGAAGGGGAGCCGGGAGTCCGGGCGGACACGGGCAGCCGATCCGTCCCGGCCTGACCCGTCGAGGTCCGATGCGGGCTCGGCGGCGCGGCGCCGGGTGGTACGGGAGTCCATGAGACGTGACATGGCGGAACGCCGCTCCGCCTTCCCGCCGGACGCGGCCTCCGACGGGACCGAGCCGTCAGGCGACGGCGAGAAGTATCGCGACGGCGCGAGGCTCCGCGACACCGGGAGGTCCTGCGGCCTCACGAGGTCCCGCGCCGCCGCGAAGTCCCGCGATGACGTGCGGTGCTGCGGCGCGGTGGGGGCCGGCGTGGACGGCATCCGGTAGACCGGCTCGGCGGCCCGCTGCCGGGACGCCGCCTGCTCCCGCGGCGTGAACAGGCTCCCGAGCCGGTGCGCCACCGAGCCGGAGTGTCCGGGGGACGGCGCGTCGGTGATGGCGGGCAGTTCCTGCGTCTCCGGCTCGTCGTCCAGGACGTCGGCCGGAACGGACCGCGGCAGGTAGAACGGCTGCTCACCCGGCTCGACGGGGGCCGGCGGGTCGCCTGGAGCGGAGAAGAGGCCGCCCGGCCTGGCCGAGGGGCCGCCCGGCGCGGTGTGCGGACCCGGCGTGGTGGCGGGGAACGGCTGCCAGGCGCCGGTGGAGAACTCCTGCCACGACCACGTGCCACCCCCGGCGGCACGGCCACCCGGCCGGCCGGTGTCGGTGGGGGCCAGCGGATCGCGGACCTTGGGCATCGGCGCCGTGGTCGCCTCGTGGGCCGCCCGGTGACCCGGCGCGGGCGGCGCCAGCAGCTCGGCCGGGAAGACGCCCGTGGTCGTCGCCGGGTCACGCACGTCGTTCAGCGGCAACGGCCACTCCGGCGGCACCGGCCAGCGCGGCCTGACGAACAGCGGCGCGGCGCCGGCCGTACGGGATCCGGCGAAGCGGACGCGCAGCGCGGCGGGCGGCGTGGGCCACGGCAGGCGGCCGAGCACGTCGCGCAGCGGCGCGACCTGCAGCGCCCCGTAGACGTCGGCCACCGGCCGGGGCGCCCGCCCCACGGTGGCCGACAGGGCCGCCGCGAGCAGCCGCCGGTAGCGGTGCGCGGCGTTCATCAGCAGTTCCTGCGCCGTGTCGGGCGCCACGTCGAGCGCCCAGGCCAGCTCGGCGCGGTCGAGCCCGCACACCTCCGACAGCACCAGGACCTCACGCTGGTGCGGGCGCAGCTCGCGCAGGGCCCGCTCCACCAGCGCGGACGCGGGGTCGGTCAGCGGGTCGGCGGCGGGAGGCGCGTAGACGACGTCGCGCCGGCGGATCTCGCGGCGGGCGTAGCCGTACAGCGCGGCACGTGGCGGGGCCGACGCGGCGGCGCCGGTGAGGACGGTCGCCAGCACGTCCGTCGCGGAGCCGAGATCGCCGAGCTGGTCAGCGCTGTACGCGAACAGCCCGGCGGCGTGACGGTCGTAGAGCTCTGCGAGCGATTCGGCGCGCGAGCGCTCACCGGTGAGCGGCTGTGTCACGGGGCCGTTCCTCTTGCTGGAAGTGGTGCCGGGGGGCAGGCGGTGGTGCTGGTGGGGCGCGGGGGACTGGAGTGTCTGACTGCTGGTGAGGCAATCATGCCAACTCGGACAGCTCGCCGCATCACGACATCCGGATTTGATCTGATTTCGCCCGATCATCGGGCCGGTCTTGTGAAGCGTTTAACCCTGGGGGGACGGCGACACGGCGCTCAGCGCGGCCGTACTGTGGTCGTCCAGGAGATCATGCGGCGGTCGTGGCAAGGGGCCGCGACCCCTGCCCGTAAGCGAGAGGTCGCGCGTGATCACATTCGATGCTGTCACCAAACGCTATCCGGACGGCACCGTCGCCGTGGACGAGCTCTCGCTCGACGCGCCCACGGGTGAGATCACGGTGTTCGTCGGTCCGTCGGGGTGCGGCAAGACCACGTCCCTCCGGATGATCAACCGGATGATCGACGCCACGGAGGGCGACATCCTGCTCGACGGCAAGCCCGTGCGCGAGATCGACCCGCCGACGTTGCGGCGCGGCATCGGGTACGTCATCCAGCAGGCCGGGCTGTTCCCGCACAGGAAGATCGTGGACAACATCGCCACCGTCCCGCGGCTGCTCGGCTGGGACCGGCGCAAGGCCCATGACCGGGCCATGGAGCTGCTCGAACGCGTCGGGCTGGACTCCGCCATGGCGGAGCGCTACCCGTTCCAGCTCTCCGGCGGGCAGCAGCAGCGCGTCGGCGTGGCCAGGGCGCTGGCCGCGGACCCGCCCGTGCTGCTCATGGACGAGCCGTTCAGCGCCGTCGACCCGATCGTCCGGACGAGCCTGCAGGACGAGCTGCTCAGGCTCCAGGCGGAGCTGCACAAGACCATCGTGTTCGTCACCCACGACATCGACGAGGCGATCAAGCTGGGCGACCGGGTTGCCGTGCTGCGCGTCGGCGGCAGGCTGGCGCAGCTCGCCGACCCCAAGACACTGCTGGCCGAGCCGGTCGACGACTTCGTCCGCGAGTTCCTCGGCCACGACCGGGGCATCCGCCGCCTGCAGTTCGTCTCCACCGACGGGCTGCGGCTGCGCACCGACCTGACCGTGCCCGAGGGGTACGAGGGCGGCCGGAGCGAGCCCTGGCTGCTCGTCGTGACCGCCGACGGGCGGCCGGTCGGCTGGGTGCCCGGCGACGGCCGGGGTGAGCCGCAGCCGTTCGGGACGTTCCGGCCGGGGCACGACTCCATGCGCGCGGCCCTCGACGCCACGCTGCTGTCGCCGTCGGGCTGCGCGGTCGCGGTGGACGAGGACGGCAGGGCGCTGGGCGTGGCCACGCGGGAGGACCTCGACGCGGCGCTGGCCGCGACGCTCGCGGACGGCGGGCCGCACGCCAGCCCGGAGCGGCCCCATGAATGACGGACCCCCCACGATCTGGGAGTGGATCGCCCGCAACTGGGACACCGGCCGGGTCGGCAGCGTCAAGGACCTGCTCGGCGACCACCTCGTCATGTCGCTGGTGCCGATCGTCGCCGGGCTGCTGCTCGCCCTGCCGCTGGGCCTGGCCAGCGTGCGCTGGCGCTGGCTCTACCAGCCGACGGCCGGCATCTTCAACATCATCTACGCCCTGCCGTCGCTGCCCATCTTCATGCTGCTGATCTCGGTCACCGGCCTGTCGAAGACCACGGTGATCATCCCGCTGACGTTCTACGCGATGGCCGTGCTCATCCCGGCCGTGGTCGACGGACTCGGCTCGGTGCCCGACCACGTGCGCCAGTCGGCCGTGGCCATGGGCTTCACGCCGCTGCGCCGCCTGGTGCAGGTCGAGCTGCCCATCGCCACGCCCGTGGTGCTGGCCGGGCTGCGCGTGGTCGCCGTCTCCAGCATCAGCCTGGTCAGCGTCGGCGCGCTGATCGGCCAGGGCGGGCTCGGCATGCTGTTCACCCGGGCCTACCAGAACCCGTTCATGCCGCCCGTCGTGGTCGGCATCGTGCTGATCGTGGCGCTGGCGCTGGTCGCCGACGGGCTGCTGGTCCTCGCCCAGCGGCTGCTCACCCCGTGGGTACGGGCGAGGAGGACCTCGTGACCTGGCTCAGCGACTTCTTCGGCGACCCGGCCAACTGGTCGGGGCCCGGCGGCATCCCCATGCGGCTGCTGGAGCACCTGGAGTTCTCGGCGCTGGCCCTGCTGCTGGCCACGCTCATCGCGCTCCCGCTCGGGCTGCTCATCGGCCACACCGGCAGGGGCGGGCTCATCGTGGTCGTCTCGGCCAACCTGTCCAGGGCGCTGCCCACGCTCGGCCTGCTGGTGATGTTCGTGCTGCTGCTGGGCACCGCCTCGATCTGGCCGGTCATCATCCCGCTGGTGCTGCTGTCCGTGCCGCCGATCCTGGTCAACACGTTCGAGGGCATCAGGGGCGTGGACCCCGAACTGCGCGACGCCGCGTACGGGATGGGGCTGCGCGGCGGGCAGGTGCTCCTGCGGGTGCTCGTGCCGGTGGCGCTGCCCCTCATCCTGCTCGGTCTGCGCCTGTCGGCCATCCAGGTGGTCGCGACGACGACCGTCGCCGCCTACACCGGGCTGGGCGGGCTCGGCCGGTTCGTGATCGACGGGTTCGCCACGAAGGATTACGCGAGCGTGGTCGGCGGTTCCCTATTGATTGTGCTGTTCGCGCTCGTGGTGCAGCTCGGGTTCACGCTGGCGCAGCGGGTGACGGTCTCGCCGGGCGTGAGCCGGCGATTGAAGACGAGATAAGTGGCAAGAGAGGAAGTCGTGATGAGACGTAAGTTCGGCACCGCCGCGGTGCTCCTGTCGGCGGCGCTGGCCCTGACGGCCTGTGGCGGCGGAGGGGGCGGGGGCAACCCGCTCGACACGACCAGCGCCGCGCCCAGCGGCTCGGCTCCGGCGGGCGGCGGCGGCAAGGCCGTCATCGGGTCGTTCGACTTCGACGAGAGCGTGCTGCTCGGCTCCATCTACGCGCAGGCGCTGGAGGCCAAGGGTGTGCAGGTCGAGGAGAAGCCGCGCATCGGCAGCCGCGAGGTGGTCTTCGACCAGGTCAAGAGCGGCGGATTGACGATCGTGCCCGAGTACAACGGCAACCTGCTGTCCTTCATCGACCTGAAGGCCACGGCCGCCACGACCGACGACGTCAACGCGGCGTTGAAGGAGAAGCTGCCGCCCGAGCTGGAGGTGCTCGACTCCTCGCCCGCCGAGGACAAGGACACCCTGTCGGTGACCAAGGAGGCACAGGCCAAGGACTCCCTCACCACGATGGAGGACCTGGCCAAGGTGTCGAAGAACATGATCGTCGGCGGCCCGCCGGAGTTCAAGAAGCGCTGGGAGGCCCGCTTCAAGGAGGTCTACGGGCTGGAGTTCAAGGAGTGGAAGCCCACCGGCCCCACCACGGCCGACGCCATCAAGGACGGCACGATCCAGGTCGGCAACGTCTTCAGCACCGACCCGAAGATCGCCGCCAACGGCCTGGTGGCGCTGCAGGACCCGAAGAACATCTTCCCGGCCCAGAACGTCACGCCGCTGCTCAACAAGGCCGCGGCGACCGACACGGTCAAGACCGTGCTCAACGGCGTGTCCGCCAAGCTGACGACGCAGTCGCTGCTCGACATGATGCAGAAGATCTCGGTCAACAAGGACGAGCCCGCCACGGTGGCCAAGGAATGGCTGACCACGAACGGCCTGGGCTGACCGTGCAGGGGCAGGTCTCCCGCGCCGGGGGACCTGCCCGTGGCTGAGTCCGCCGACGGCCTGTTCACCGAGGCCATGGCCCAGCTCGCCGCGGGCGTGGCCGTGATCACCGTACGTGACGGGCGCGACGACCTGGGCGCCACGGTGTCGGCGCTCATGTCCGTCTCGCTGGAACCCCCGCTGGTCCTGGTCAGCCTGGCGAGCCGCGGCTACCTCTGCGAGGTGCTGCTGCGCCAGGACCGCTGGGCGGCCTCCCTGCTGTCGTCCGGCCAGGCCGCCATCGCCAGCCGCTTCGCGACCGCCGGCCGTCCCAGTGCCCGCCTTCTCGTGGCGGGCACCCCCCACCACCGCGGCGAGCACTCCGGCGCGCTGGTCGTGGATGGCGGTGTCGCGGCCCTGGAGGCCGAGACCGTCCAGGTGGTCCCCGCGGGCGACCACACGCTGTTCCTCGGCCGGGTGCTCGCGGTCGGCTACGTCACGCCCGCCCACCAGCCCCTCATCCGCCTACGCGGCCGCTACCGCCCGATGAGCCCGTGAGCCTCGTCGGGCGGTGTCTCGGCGGCCGGTGTCTCGTCGGCTGGTGTCTCAGCGGGCGGTGTCTCGGCGGCCGATGTCTCAGCGGATCGTGTACCAGCCCGGCAGGGTGAGGGGGCCGGAGACGGGCAGGCCGAGGTCGGCGGACAGGCGGGCGAGCGGTCCCCAGGCGTCGAGCCGCACCCTGGCCAGCGCCGCCGCCTTGTCCTCGCTCGACTCCGGCGGGCGCAGCCGCTCCAGCGGGTTGAGCCGCGGGTAGACGCGCACCGGGGCGTCGTCGGCCAGGCCGGCGCGCCTGCGGGCCAGCGCCAGCGCGTCCTCCAGACCGCCCAGCTCGTCCACCAGTCCGCCCTCCCGGGCGTCGGCGCCGGTCCAGACCCGGCCGCGGGCCAGCTCGTGGGCGCGATCCCTGGTCAGCGAGCGCGAGTCGGCCACCTTGCCGACGAAGTCGTCGTAGATGCGGTCCAGCCAGGCGTTGACCCGTTCCCACTGCTCCGGTGAGAAGCCGCGCGTGGTCGAGAACATCCCGGCGTTGGCGCCCTCGGCCACCAGCTCGGAGTTGACGCCGATCTTCTCCAGCAGCTCCGACACCACCGGCTTGCCGCCGAACACCCCGATCGACCCGGTCAGCGTCCCCGGCTGAGCCATGATCACGTCCGCGGCCATGGAGACGAAGTAACCGCCCGAGGCCGCCAGGTCGCCCATGGACACGATCACGGGCTTGACCTTGCGGGTCAGCACGACCTCGCGCCAGATGACGTCGGAGGCGACGTACGAGCCGCCGGGGCTGTCCACCCGGAACACCACGGCCTTGACGTGGTCGTCCCGCCGGGCGGCGCGCAGCGCGGCGCTGACCGTGTCGGAGCCCATCGCCCCGCCCCCGCCCAGCGGGCTGCGGCCGCTGCGGCCGGACCTGATCTGCCCGTGACCGTGCACGAGCGCGATCCCGGCGGCCGTCGGGTTCGGCAGCTTGCGCACGGCGGCGGCCTTGGCGTACCGGGAGACGAACAGCAGATGCGCCTCCTCCCCGGCGGCCTGCTTCACCTCGTCGTACACCTCGTCCCGGTAGGCCAGCCGGTCGACCAGCCCGGCCTCCACCGCCTCGGCCCCGAGGAACGGCCCCCGGTCGACCAGCTCGCGCACCTTGTCCGGGTCGAGCCGGCGCCCTTCGGCGATGCCCGCGACGAACTGCTCCACGACCGACTCGACGATGCGCTCCATCGACTCGCGGTGCGGCTCGGTCATGTGGTCCTGGGTGAAGGTGTTGGCCGCGGTCTTGTACTCGTGACGCTGGCCCATCTCGTAGCCGATGCCCAGCTTGGCCAGAGTGCCCTTGACGAAGCGCTGCTCCAGTGCCACTCCGGTCAGGCCCACGTCGCCGCTCGGCTGCAGGTAGACGCGCTCGAACGCGCTGGCCAGGTAGTACGGCACGGTGCCGTTGCCGAACTCGCCGAACGTCTCGGCGAAGGCGATGGTCAGCTTGCCCGAGGCCCTGAACCTCACCACGGCCTGGCGCAGCTCCTGCACCATGCCCAGCCCCAGCGGGTGGCCGCCGAGCTTGACGACCAGCGCCCTGACCCGGGAGTCGTCGCGGCCGCGCTTGAGCCCCGCCAGCACGTCGGACAGACGAGGCTTGCGCATGGACAGCACGGCGGTGAGCGCATCGCTCGGCGGGCCGTCCGTGAGCCCTTCGGTGAGATCGAGCTCCAGCACCAGCGGTGCGGTGCGCCGCTGGCGGATCCTGTCCACGGTTTCGAAGATCGCCTTGCCTGCATCCATAAAGCCACCCTAAGCGACACATCTCGGACCGGCGCGGCGTTGCCGGACCCTGGTCTGGCCCGGCCGGACAGGCAGACCGGGGACGAGACCGCGTTCGCCAAGCCGTCGTGTTCCTGACGAGGTCAGAGGTTCTTGGTGGCCTTCTTCAACGCGGCACCCGTCGACGTGGAGCTCAGCCGCACCTTCTCCGCGGCGGTGAGCTTCGTGGTGCCGTTCGTCCCGTGGGCCCAGTTGAGCCAGCCCACGAGCAGCGCGCCGTCCAGCCGCTGCCTGGCCGTCTTCGCCGCCTTCAGCGTCCGGTAGGCCGTGCCCAACGTCGAGGCGCGGGTCAGCTCGGGGAAGACCTTGCTGGCCTTCTGCACGAGCTTCAGATAGCAGTTCAGTGTCGCGTCGGGGATCGTGCCGCTGCTGCGGTGGATCTCCACGGCCCACTTCCTGGCCGTCAGGCGCTTGCCGGCCGTGCCTCGGGTGCAGACCGCCGCCGCGGGCCTCGGGGTGACGGTCACCGTGACCGTCACCGTCGGCAGCGGGACGGGGGTCGGCGGCGTGCTCGTGCCGGGCTGGGGGTCGTCGCCCGGGTCGTCCGGCGTGGGGGCGGGGCCGCTGCTGTCGGACGGGTCGGGCTCGGGGTCCCGGCCGGGGCCGCCGGGGGCGGGGGACTGGGTGATCCCCGGCTGCGGGGCCGACCCGGTCAGCGCCGCCAGCACGTCCAGCCGCGGCGTGGTCACCTGCGCGCCGGCCGCCTCGTAGGCGTACGGCCGGCCCGCCGCCCTGAGCTTGTCCACCAGATCCGTGACCTGGGCCTGCGGCGACTGCGCCTTGAGCAGCGCCAGCGCGCCCGCCACGTGCGGGGCCGCCATGGAGGTGCCGCTGTGCACCGCGCCCGAGTCGTCCGGCACGGCCGACTCGACGTCCACGCCCGGCGCGAACAAGTCGAGCAGCGGCCCCCGGTTGGAGAAGTCGGCGATGGCGTCGGCGTCGTCGTTCGCGCCGACCGCCACGGCCGCGGACAGGCAGGCGGGGAACGCGACGCCCTCGTGGAACTCGTTGCCCGCGGCCACCACGGTCGCGGTCCCCTTGGCGAGCAGCGCGTCGACGGCCGGCTTGAAGGCCCGCCCCTCCTCGGTGTCGTCGCAGGAGGTGTCGTAGAGCCCGCCGCCCAGGCTGAGGTTGACGGCGGCGACCGGCCGCTGCAGTCCGGCCACGTACTCCATGGCCAGGCGCAGCGACGACTCGTAGGCCAGCAGGCACGACGGCTCGCCGCAGATCTCCTCGTCGTTCACCCGGCTGAACACCTGCACCGCGACGATCCCCGCGCCCGGCGCCACACCCTTGTCACCGGCGGCGATGCCGGCCACGTGGGTGCCGTGCTCGCACAGGTTCACGCCGCCGTCGAGGCACTTGGCGGTCTCGGCGTCGGCGGCGCCGGGCCCGGTCTGCGTGGCCGCCCCGTTCGGGCAGAGCGACTCCACGCCGGTCTCCACGGCCGAGAAGCACGCCTCCTCCACGATCCGGCCGGTGAAGGCCGGGTGGTCGCGGTCGATCCCCGTGTCGAGGACGGCCACCGCCTGGCCGGTGCCCGTGAAGTTCCGCGCGTGCGCCTGGTCGGCGCCGATCAGCCTGAGGCTGGAGGCCAGCGACGGAGGATAGGTCCGGTCACGGCGGATGCCCGTCACGCGGGGGTCGTCCGCGAGGGCGGCCAGCTCCTCCGCCGTCCCTTCCACGACCATGAACGGCTGCGTCCGGGGGCGCAGCAGCACGTCCACGCTCTCCTCGGCCGCCTGGGCCGCCACCGGCGCGTGCTGGGCCGGGTCGGTCAGCTCGACGATGGCACGCACCCGGCCCTCGTCCAGGGCCAGACCGTCCTCCAGCTTCTCCTCCGGCCCGCCGGGCTCCGTCTCCGTGCCGGGCTCCGTCTCGGTGCCCTCCGGCGGGGTCTCCTCAGCGTCCGTGGCCTCCGGCTCCGCGCCCTCCGGCTCGGCCGCCGAGCCGGGAGCCGGTTCGGCGGTAGGGGCGGGGGCCGGAGCGGGCGTCGGCACCGGTGTCGCCACGGACACGGGCTCCGCGGCGAACGCCGGAACCGTGGGGGCGGCCACGAGCACGGCCAGCACGATGGAGCACACCGTCAGGGGGCGAAGTCGCACGCGTCCTCCGAAAAGGGGGTGATCTTCGGAGTCTAGGAGGAATCACCCGGCGCGCACAGATCCAGAATCCCTTTCTCAGCCAACTTTCATGCGACATCTCCGGGCTTGTCGGATTCGGCGGTTTCGGCGGTCTCAGTGGTTTCGGGGCGTTCCGCGAACAGCCACACCGCCCCCAGCGGCGGCACCCGCAGCCGGGTCGAGTACGGCAGTCCGTGGCACGGGTCGTCGACCGCCTCGACCGCCCCCATGTTGCCGACGCCGCTGCCCCAGTAGTCGTAGGCGTCGGTGTTGAGCGCCTCGGCCCACTGCCCGGCGTACGGCAGCCCGAGGCGGTAGTCCTCGTGCGGCGCCCCGCTGAAGTTGACCACGCACGCCAGCGCCGACCCGTCGGCCGCGTAGCGGACGAACGAGAACGTGTTGCCCGGCGCGTCGTCGGCGTCGATCCACCGGAACCCCTCGGGGTCGGTGTCGCGCTCCCACAGCGCCGGCAGCTCCTTGTAGCGCCGGTTGAGGTCGCGCACGAGCTGCTGCACGCCCCGGTGCCCGTCGAACTCCAGCACCCACCAGTCGAGCCCGCGCTCCTCCGACCACTCCGACCCCTGGCCGAACTCGCCGCCCATGAACAGCAACTGCTTGCCCGGATGCGCCCACATGAACGCCAGCAGCGCGCGCAGCTGCGCGAAGCGCTGCCACTCGTCGCCCGGCATCTTGCCCAGCAGCGAGCCCTTGCCGTGCACGACCTCGTCGTGCGACAGGGGCAGCACGTAGTTCTCGGAGTAGGCGTAGATGAGCGAGAACGTCATCTGATGGTGGTGGTACTGCCGGAAGACCGGCTCATGCTGGAGGTAGGCCAGCGTGTCGTGCATCCAGCCCATGTTCCACTTGAACCCGAACCCGAGCCCGCCCAGGTGCACCGGCCGCGACACGCCCGGCCAGGCCGTCGACTCCTCGGCCACGGTCGAGATGCCCGGGGTCTCCCGGTAGACGACGGAGTTCATCTCCTTGAGGAACTCGACCGCGTCGAGGTTCTCCCGGCCGCCGTAGACGTTCGGCGTCCACTCGCCCTCGCGGCGCGAGTAGTCGAGGTAGAGCATCGAGGCCACCGCGTCCACGCGCAGCCCGTCGATGTGGAAGTCCTTCAGCCAGTAGACGGCGTTGGCCACCAGGAAGTTGCGCACCTCCCTGCGGCCGAAGTCGAAGACGTACGTGCCCCAGTCGGGGTGCTCGCCGCGGGCCGGGTCGGCGTGCTCGTACAGCGGGGTGCCGTCGAAGCGGGCCAGCGCCCAGTCGTCCATGGGGAAGTGCGCGGGCACCCAGTCGAGCAGCACGCCGACGCCCGCCTGGTGCAGCCGGTCCACCAGATGGCGGAACTCGTCGGGTGTGCCGAACCTGGCCGTCGGCGCGTAGTAGGAGGTCACCTGGTAGCCCCACGACCCGCCGAACGGATGCTCGGCCACCGGGAGCAGCTCGACGTGCGTGAAGCCGAGGTCCACCACGTACTCCACGAGCTGCTCGGCCAGCTCCAGGTAGGACAGGCCGGGCCGCCACGACCCCAGGTGCACCTCGTACACGCTCATCGGCGCCTGCTGCGGCGTCGTCCGGCTGCGGAGGGCCATCCACGCGTCGTCCTGCCAGGTGTAGGAGGACTGCTCGACGACCGAGGCCGTCTGCGGCGGCACCTCGGTCCGCCGCGCCATCGGGTCGGCCTTGTCGCGCCACACCCCGTCGGCGCCGAGGATCTGGTACTTGTACCGCTCGCCCGCGCCGATGCCGGGGACGAACAGCTCCCACACCCCCGAGCTGCCGAGCGAGCGCATGGGGTGGGCGGTGCCGTCCCAGTGGTTGAAGTCGCCGACCACCCGGATGCCGCGCGCGTTCGGCGCCCACACGGCGAAGGCGGTGCCCTCGACGTCCTGGTGCCGCAACACGCGCGCGCCCAGCGCCTCCCACAGCCGCTCGTGCCGCCCCTCACCGATGAGGTGCAGGTCCACCTCGCCCAGGGTGGGCCAGTGCCGGTACGGGTCGCGCACCTCGTGCGGCTCGCCGCCGGCGTACTGGACGCTGAGCGTGTAGTCGGGCACCTTGTCGAGCCCGGGCACCGTGATCTCGAACACCCCGTGGGCCTGGTGTCTCATGTCATGGGCGGTCCCGTCCTCCAGCACCACCCGCACCCGCTCGGCAAGCGGGCGCAGGGCCCGGAACGTGACACCGCCCGCGACGGGGTGCGCACCCAGGATCGAATGCGGATCATGGTGCGCCCCGCCCGCGAGGCGGTCGAGCTCTGTCCTCATCGGCATGCTCCCAACCCTGCCCTACGACGACGGTCCAACCCAGGCACTGCCCGCTTTCACCGCGACAATCACCGGAAGTTGTGAATATCACGTTTATGGCTGCTTCGCCGGTGGGGTTGGGGAGGGAGTCGTCCCGTTATGGGGTGGGATTCTTCGCCGTCACGTCGCGCGGGGTGATCCGGAAGCCCTGCCAGTGGATCGGCATCGGGTCGGCGTCCTCGTCGCGGGCGACGTGGTGGAAGCCGACGTTCACCCACAGCACCGGGTCGGTGAGCCGCTCTCGGCCCGCGTACGTGTCGACCGACTTGCGGCAACGCGGCGACGGGTTCTGGGTGGCCAGCCGCTCGCACGCCTTGTACTGGGTGACGTAGAGGTCGGCCCGGGTGAACGCCTCGTCGGCGGGACCGCGGTACTCGGCGCTGTCGGAGTTGTTGATCTCCCACGACATCGGGTGCCGGTCGGTGTTGAGCGCCCCCGGATCGACCACCCGCCACCAGCGCATGCGCTGATTGACCGCCCGGGTCTCGCGGGTGAAGCGGGTGCGCTTCATCGTGCGCTTCTTGGTGCGGTCGCCCGTGAAGTCGTACTGCTCCACCACGTCCCGGGAGGCGCCGTGGACGTCGAAGTCCATCCGCCAGAACACGTTGTGGCTGTGCGACTCCTCGAAGTGGCGGTGTCCGACGCCGATCGGCCAGCCGTGCTTGGGCGTGGTCACCGTGCCGGCCAGCGACCCGGTGGCGCCCAGCCGCGGCGTGATGGCGCCGTCGTCGCCGAAGACGAACTCGGAGACGTAGGTGTACCAGCCGACCTGGTAGGCGGCCAGCACCACCAGCTCGCGTCCCTGCCGCGACCTGCGCTCGGCGGGGTCGCCGTAGCCGTCCTTGAGGTGGGCGTGGCCGCGTGCCCGCTCCAGGACGCACACCTTCTCGGCGCGCCGTTCACCACCGGGGCAGTCGCCGCTGGTCAGCGCGAACGCGGCCTCGCCCATCGAGCCGATGTCGTGGTAGCGCGGCTCGCCGCTGTCGTACGGCACGTGGATCTGTGCGAGCGCGGCGCTGCGCAGCACGCTGGTCGGGCTGCCGCCGCGCGGCGTGTAGACCACCTTGCGCAGGGTCAGCCCCTCGATCGTGCGCATCTCCCAGCACATCTGCCAGCGCGCGCCGTTCGGCAGCGTCTTGTCGACCAGGTACGGCGCGGCGCACGCCGCGGCGGCAGGAGCCGCGACCGTCGCGGGGGAGGCGTGACCGGCTGCGGCGACGAAGGCCGCGAGGGCGAGTCGGAGGAACACGTCACCACTCCAGGGTGTGAACCTTCTTGGCGGACAGGTCGACGACGATGCGGCTGGTGTCGAGGAACGTGCCGTCGGGCAGCCGGACGAACAGGCGCAGGCACCGGTGCCTGGCGCAGGCTCCGCGCGGCGCGGCGTGGATCAGCCCCCGCAGGGCCAGGTCGGCCGCCGATCCCAGTTCGCGGCCGGCGGCCCTGCGGTAGGCGCTCCTGACGCCGTCGCCGAGTCGTGGATCGCGCAGCAGCAGCTCGGCGGCGCGCGCCTCCTCCTGGCGGGACGGCGGCGGCTGCACCCCCGTGTCGGTCACCTCGCGGACGACCCGGCCCTCGCCGAGGTCCACCGTGCGGACGGTCAGCTCGTCACGGGCGTAGTCGTAGACGTACGCCTCGGCCCGCCGTGACCCCTCGCCGTCCTTGCCGTCGTCGCGTTCGACGTAGAGCAGGTGCGCCCGTCCCGCGGCCAGGTGGGAACGCATCCCGGCGGTGGCCAGGGCCCCGGCGCGCTGGATCTCCTCGGTCGTGAGCGGGTCGGCGGGCCCGGGCGCGGCGGCCCGGGCGGCCCGCCCCGCCTGCGCCGTGCCCGATGAGCCCGGCGTGCCGTCGCCCGGCAGCAGCAGGACGAAGGCCGCGAGCCCCGCGGCCACCGCCCCCGACGCCGCGAGCACCACCACTCGCCGCATGCCGTCTCCTTTACTCTTCGTTTGCGAACACCTGCGAAGAGTAATCGGACGGCGCTCGGTTGGCGGCGGAACGGCGATATTCGGCGACCGGGCCCGACGGTGACCTTCCGGTGTTGACCTCAAGCGGACTTGAGTTTCTAGGTTGCATGCATGAGCATAGATCGTGCGGGCAAGCGCGAGTGGACCGGCCTGGCCGTCCTCATCCTGCCCACCCTCCTTCTGTCCATCGACGTGAGCGTGCTGCACCTGGCCGTCCCCGCACTGAGCGCGGACCTGCGGCCGACCGGGGCGCAGCTCCTGTGGATCAACGACATCTACGGGTTTCTCATCGCCGGGTTCCTGATCACCATGGGGACGCTCGGCGACCGCATCGGGCGGCGCAAACTCCTGCTGATCGGGGCGGCGGCGTTCGGTGTCGCCTCCGTGCTGGCCGCCTACGCGCCGAACGCCGAGTCGCTGATCGCCGCGCGGGCGTTGCTGGGCGTCGCCGGGGCGACGTTGATGCCGTCCGTGCTGTCGTTGATCAGCAACATGTTCCGTGATCCGGCCCAGCGAACGGTGGCGATCAGCCTGTGGATGACCGGGTTCACCGGAGGCATGGTGATCGGGCCGCTGGTGGGCGGGGTGCTGCTGGAGCACTTCTGGTGGGGGTCGGTGTTCCTGCTCGGCGCACCGGTCATGGCGGTGCTGCTGGTGGCGGGTCCGCTGCTGCTGCCCGAGTACCGGGCCCCCGGGTCGGGGCGGATCGACCTGCCCAGCGTGGTGCTGTCGATCACGGCGGCGCTGGCCGTCATCTACGGCGTCAAGGAGTTCGCCTCCGGCGCCACCGGCTGGACGCCCGCGCTGTCCGTGGCGGCCGGGCTGGCGCTCGCCGTCGGTTTCGTCCGTCGGCAGCGCACGCTCGCCGACCCGCTCATCGACCTGAAGCTGTTCGCCGAGCGCCGGTTCGGCGGCGCCCTGGCCACGCTCCTGCTGGTCATCATGGTCGGGCCGGGGGTGGGGCTGCTGTCCGGGCAGTACCTGCAGCTCGTGGCCGGGCTGTCGCCGCTGGGGGCCGGGCTGTGGACGCTGCCGCCCACCGTGGCGGTGATCGTGGGGTTCGTGCTGTCGCCGGCGCTGGCCCGCCGCTTCCGGCCCGGGTACGTCGGAGCGGCCGGACTGCTGGTGAGCGTGGCCGGGTTCGTGCTGCTCGCCCAGGTCGGGGCGGGCTCCGGGATCGGGCCGCTGGTGGCCGGGCAGGTGCTGTTCTTCCTCGGCGGGTCGCCGCTGCTGGTGCTGGGCACCGACATGGTGGTGGGCTCCGCGCCGCCCGAGCGGTCCGGCTCGGCGGCGGCCCTGTCGGAGACGGCCCAGGAGTTCGGCGGGGCGCTCGGGCTGGCGCTCTTCGGCAGCCTGGCCGCCGCCGTCTACCGGGCGCGGCTCGCCGTACCGGAGGAAGTGCCCGCCGAGGCGGCCCAGGCGGCCCGCGACACGCTCGGCGGCGCCGCGACCGTCGCGGCGCGCCAGCCGGCGCCCGTCGCGGCCGAGCTGCTGGACGGCGCCAGGGCCGCCTTCACGGACGGTCTCGCCGCGACCGCCGCCGCCGGCGCCGTGGTGCTCCTGGTGGCGGCGATCCTGTCGGCCGTGGCCCTGCGCCAGGTCCCGCCCACCGGCCACCCGCCCACCACCCCCGACCCGGCGGCCGAGAGGGAAACCATCCCCACCTGACCCGACGCGACCGGGCCGCCCCGGGAGGGGAGGCGTCGAGGGGGCGGCGTCGTCAGGCCGGGGCGGGGAGGAGGGTGTCGAGGGGGGCGTCCGCGCCGTCGGTCAGGGCCGCGGCGAGGGCCGCATCGCCCAGCGCGGCACGCACCGCGGCGGTGATCCGGTCCACGTCACCCCGCTCCGCGGGCGGCAGCGGCGCGCCCGCCGAGCCGCGGAGCGCGGCGGCCTTGCCGAGCAGCCGTCCCGCCTCCTCGTGGGCCCCGCCCAGCGCGCGGGCCCCCGCCAGGCCCTCCAGGGCCAGCGCGACGGCCCTGGGGTCGCCGACCTCGCGCGCCGCCTCCAGCGCGTCGAGCTGCGCGGCCAGGGCGGCGGCCGCGTCACCGCGCTGCTCGGCGACGAAGCCCAGCTCGGCCAGGATCAGCGCCGCCCCCGGCGCCCCCGACACCTCCCGCACCCAGTCGATCCACTTGCGCAGCAGCCGCTCGGCCTCGTCGAGCCGCCCCTGCCTGCGGGCGCCGAGCGCCAGCCCCATCTCGGCGAACTCCTCGGCAGGCCGGTTGGACTGCGACACGGCCAGCGCCCTGGCCCGCTCGTGGTAGTCGTCCGCCAGCGCGTGGTCGCCGGTCAGCATGGCGGTCCGGCCCAGCCGCGAGAGCGCGTCGCAGACGGCGGTCAGCAGCCCGAGCTCCTCGGCCATCCGCAGCCCGTCGCGGCGCAGCTCGGCGGCCCGCTCGTAGTCGCCGGTGATCTCGGCGAGCGTGCCGAGGTTCTCGGCGGAGCGCATCTCGCCCCACCGGTCGCCGGCCTCACGGAAGAGGGCCAGGCCGCGCTCGCCGTCGCGGCGCAGCGCGGCGAGGTCGCCGCGCATGCCCGCCCAGCTCGCCCGTACGCTCAGCGCGGCGGCCGTGCCCCACCGGTCGCCCAGGGACTCGCACGCCGCCAGCGCCGACTCGACCAGGCCCACGCTCACCGACAGGTCGTCGAAACCGAAGCTCGCGTAGCCGATGAACCACCGCGCCCGCGCCCGTCGCACCGGGTCGGCCACGGCCTCGAACAGGTCCGGGTCGACCGGGCGCAGCCGTCCGGACAGCAGGGTCAGTCCGTCGAGCCAGAGCCGGGCCTGGGCGTCGCCGGAGACGGACACCGCCTTCTCCAGCGCCCGCCGGCCCTCGCCGAACCTGCCGCGCAGCACCCAGTACCAGGCCATCGCGTTGACCAGCCGCACCGCCTCGTCCGCGGCGCCCAGCCGGACGGCGTGCTCGATGGCGGCCCGCACGTTGGCGTTCTCGGCGTCGAGCAGCGCGAGGTGGTGACGCTGCCCGTGGCCGCGCAGGTGCGGCTCGGCCCGCTCGGCCAGCCCGGCGTAGTGGCGGGCGTGCCGCAGCCTCAGCTCGGCCAGCTCGCCGGCCTCGGCCAGCCGCTCGACGCAGTAGGCGGCCACGGACTCCAGCAACCGGTATCTGCCGTCGGCCGTCGGCACCACCAGCGAGCGGTCCACGAGCCGGGTCAGCGTGTCGAGGACGTCCAGGCCGGGCTGGGCGCACACGGCCCCGGCCGCCTCCAGCGTGCAGCCGCCGGCGTGCACGGCGAGCCGCCGCAGCACGAGCCGTTCCTCCTCGGTGAGCGGCTCCCAGCTCCAGTCGATCATGGCGCGGAGCGTCTGCTGCCGGGCCGGCCCGCCGCGCCGCCCCACGGCGAGCACCCGGAACCGGTCGTCCAGGCGGTCGGCGAGCCCGCGCGGCGTCAGCGCCCGCATGCGGGTGGCGGCGAGCTCCAGGGCGAGCGGCAGCCCGTCCAGCCGCGCGCAGACCTCCGCGACGGCCTCCTCGTCGTCCAGCTCGACCCCCGCGCGGGCCCGCAGCAGCTCCGCGGCCGCCTCGCCGCCGAGCGGCGGCACCGTCCACAGGGTCTCGCCCGCGATCCGCAGCGGCTCCCGGCCGGTCGCCAGGATCCGCAAACCGGGTGCCGCCCGCAGCAGCCGCTCGGCCAGCGCGGCGACCTCCTCGACCACGTGTTCGCAGTTGTCCAGCACGAGCAGCGTGTCGCCGGCGCGCAACGCGGCGGCGAGCCGGTCGGCCATCGGGGCGGGCACGTCGTCACGCAGCCCCAGCACCGTGGCCACGGCCTCCTGCACCTCGGCGGGGGAGGCCGACGTCAGCTCGGCCAGCTCGACCAGCCACACGCCGCCGGGAAACGCCCGGCCCGGGTCGGCGGCGACCTCCAGCGCCAGCCGGGTCTTGCCGACCCCGCCGGGGCCCGAGAGCGTGACGAGGCGGTTGGCCGACAGCAGCGCCCGGACCTCGGCCACCGCCGCGTCCCGGCCGATCAGGGGGGTGAGCGGCGCGGGCAGGTTGGTGGCGGGCGGGATGGGCGGCCGGCTGGGTGGTCCAAGCGCGGGGTCCTGCTCCAGGATCGCCTGGTGCAGCGCGGCCAGCTCGGGACCGGGGTCCACGCCCAGCTCGGTGGCCAGCCGCCCGCGCAGGTCGGCGTAGCTCGCCAGCGCCTCGCTCTGCCTGCCCGCCTGGTAGAGGGCCCGCAGGTGCACGGCGCGCAGCCGCTCGCGCAGCGGATGCTCGGTCACCGGGCCGGCCAGCTCGGCGGCGAGCGGCCCGTGCTCGCCCAGCGCGAGGCGGGTCTCGGCCAGTTCCTCCAGGGCGGCCAGCCGCTGCTCGTCCAGCCGCGCGATCTCGGTGCGGGCGAACTCCTCGTCGGCGAAGTCGGCGTACGCCGGTCCGCGCCACAGCTCCAGCGCCTCGGTGAGCAGCGCGCGCCGGGCGTGGAGGTCGGCGTCGCGCCGGGCCCGGTCGAGCAGGGCGCGGAACCGGCCCGCGTCGACGTCCTCGGCCGCGGCGCGCAGCAGGTAGCCGGGCGCGCGGAAGGCGACCAGCTCGCGGTCGCCGAGCGCCCTGCGCAGCTGCGACACCTTCACCCGAAGCGCGGCGGGCGCGTCACCCGGCGGACGCCCGCCCCACAGATCGGCGATCAGCCGGTCGGCGGATACGGGCGCGCCCCGGTGGACGAGCACGTGGACGAGCAGGTCGGCCAGCAGCGCGCGGACCTTCGCCTCGGGCACCTGGACCGGCTCGCCCCCCTGGCCCCACACCGTCAACGGGCCCAGCACCCCGAATCGCATCAGCCCCCCCATAACCCTCTCCGAACGGAACCATAACCGGCGCCTCCGACAGTGGACTCCGGCGACCCGGAACGCCGTCCGGCGACCCGGAACAGCTCCTGGCAATCCCGAACACGTAAGGAACACCGCAGTGGCGACAGATATCTCGATCCTCGGACTGGGCCTGATGGGCAGCGCGCTGGCCGGCACCCTGCTCAAGGCGGGTCACCGGGTCACCGTATGGAACCGTTCGGCCGCGAAGGCCGAGCCGCTGGCCGCCCAGGGCGCCGCCGTCGCCGCCACGGCGGCCGAGGCCGTGCTGGCGAGCCCGCTGGTGATCGTCTGCGTGCTCGACTACGCCGCCACCCGGCAGCTCCTCGACGGCGCCGACCTCGCGGGCCGCACCGTGCTGAACCTCACCAACGGCCGACCCGCCGAGGCGCGCGAGACGGCCGCGTGGGTGACCGGGCTGGGCGGCGACTACCTGGACGGCGGCATCATGGCCGTGCCGCAGATGATCGGCGCGCCGGGCGCGCTCATCCTCTACAGCGGCTCGCCGGCGGCCTTCGACCGGCACGAGCCCGCCCTGACCGCCCTGGCCGAGCCCCGTTACCTGGGTGAGGACCCCGGTCTGGCCCCGCTGTACGACCTGGCCATGCTCACCGGCATGTACGGCCAGTTCGCCGGCTTCCTCAGCGCGGCGGCCCTGATCGCCTCGGAGCGACGGTCCGTGGCCGAGTTCACCGAGTCGCTGCTGGTGCCGTGGCTGCACGCGATGGCCGCCATCACGCCGCCCATGGGCACGCAGATCGACGCGGCGGACCACGCCACCGACGTCGCCAACCTGGAGGTGAACCGGGTGGCCCTGGCCAACCTGGAGACCACCTTCCGGGAGCAGGGCGTCAGGCCGGACCTGCTGCTGCCGTTGAAGGCCATCGTCGACCGGCGGGTCGCCGGCGGGCACGGTGCCGAGGACCTGTCCGCCCTGGTCGAGGAGCTGCGCTGAGCCGTTCGGCTGACGGGCGGCTGACCCGTCAGAGGTCGTCGCGGCGGAAGGCGGCCAGGGGGATGCCGATCCACGTCGGCCGGTTGCGGGCCTCGTAGACGACCTCGTACACCGCCTTGGACAGCTCGAACGCGCGCAGCAGGGCCGCGTCGCCCGCCGTGATGGTGCCGCCGCCGTCCACGTACCCGTCGAGGAATGCGGCGCGGTTGCGCGCCGACCACTCCTCGGCGCGGCCCTCCAGCGTGGCCGCGTCCGGATGGTCGGCCAGCAGGTGGCGGGCCGCGTAGTCGAACGAGCGCAGCATCCCCGCCACGTCGCGCAGCGGCGAGGACAGGGCGCGGCGCTCGGCCAGCGGCTGGCCCGGCTCGCCTTCGAAGTCGAGAACCACCCAGTCGTTGGTCGTGCGCATCACCTGGCCGAGGTGGTAGTCGCCGTGGACCCGCTGCACGGGCACCTCGCCGGCCAGTTCCTCCACCCGGTGGTAGGCGGCCTCCAGCGCGCCGACGTGCTCGCGCAGCTCGGGCACCTCGGCCACGGCGCCGTCCAGCTTGCGGCGGAACCCCTCCGCCATCCGCTTGACCTCGTGCAGCTCGACGACGCCGGTGGGGAAGGCGGCGGCCAGTTCCTGGTGCACGCGGGCGGTGGCGGCGCCCAGCCGGTGCGACTCGGCGGCGAAGTCGCCGCCCGCGTCGGCCGCCGCGATGCCGGGCATCTGGTTGTAGAAGTCGCGGACGCTGGTCAGCGCGAGGTCCCAGCCGTCGGTGGAGTTGGCCAGGAACTCCTGCATGATCGCCAGCGTGGTGGGGATGCCGTCGAGGTCGGTCTCCATCCAGCCGTACGGCTGGGCGATGTGCGGTGCGCCCCGCTCGGCCAGTGCGGTGACGATCTCCAGCTCGGGGTTCACCCCGGGGATGAGGCGGCGGAACAGCTTGCAGATGTAGGCCTCGCCGAACACGAGCGAGGTGTTGGACTGCTCGGCGCCGAGCACCAGGCTGCGCAGGGAGGTGTCGATGGACACGCCGGGCAGGTGCCGGAAGCGCACCTCGCCCCAGCCGCAGTCCTCGGCCATGCAGTCGAGCAGCCGGCCCGTCAGCTCCGTGTCGTGGACGGCGTCGTAGACGTACCACTCCTCGCGTGACGGGCCGCCGTCGAAGGCGTACGGGCCGTGCGGGCCGATCAGGGCGTGCTTGAGCCCGTCGGGCAGCTCGCCGCGCATCCCCAGCAGGATCTGGTAGCGGTCGCCGGAGCCGCCCTGCCGGACCGACACGACGAGATGGCGCAGGCCGGGGTCGCCGGAGTTGATCGTGACGTCCGACTCGATCGACAGCGCGTCGATCGGGCGCCCCTTGCCGCCGAACCAGCGTTGGCGGGCGATCCATGCGGCAAGGAGCTCGTCGAGCACGTCCTACTCCTCCTGGGTGCGCGGCGGCGGCAGGGTGAACCAGTAGAAACCATGCCCAGGAAGCGTCAAAAGATACGGAAGTTCGCCAATTGGCGGGAATGGGACCCCACCCATCGTCTCAACGGGGGAGACGCCGACGAATCTCCGCAGGTCCAGCTCGACCGGCTGGGGGAAGCGCGACAGGTTGTTCACGCACAGCATCCGGTCGTCGCCCAGCTCGCGGACGAACGCCAGCACGCTCGGGTTGGAGGAGTTGAGCTCGGCGAACCCGCCCAGCCCGAACACCGGGTGCCGCTTGCGGATCTCGATCATGCGGCGGGTCCAGTGGAGCAGCGAACCGGCGTTCTTCTGCTGCGCCTCGACGTTGAGGCCCTGGTAGCCGTAGATCGGATCCATGATCACCGGCAGGTAGAGCCGGCCGGGGTCGCAGTGGGAGAAGCCGGCGTTGCGGTCGGGGTCCCACTGCATCGGGGTGCGCACCCCGTCGCGGTCGCCGAGCCAGATGTTGTCGCCCATGCCGATCTCGTCGCCGTAGTAGAGCACCGGCGAGCCGGGCAGCGACAGCAGCAGCGCGGTGAACAGCTCGATCTGGTTGCGGTCGTTCTCCAGCAGGGGGGCCAGGCGCCGGCGGATGCCGACGTTGGCCCGCATCCGCGGGTCCTTGGCGTACTCGGCGTACATGTAGTCGCGTTCCTCGTCCGTCACCATCTCGAGCGTCAGCTCGTCGTGGTTGCGGAGGAAGATGCCCCACTGGCAGTTCTCCGGGATCTTCGGCGTCTGGGCCAGGATCTCGGAGATGGGGTAGCGCGACTCGCGGCGCACCGCCATGAAGATGCGCGGCATCAGCGGGAAGTGGAAGGCCATGTGGCACTCGTCGCCGCCGCCGACCGGGTCGCCGAAGTACTCCACCACGTCCGAGGGCCACTGGTTGGCCTCGGCCAGCAGCACGCGGTCGGGGTAGAGCCGGTCCACCTCGGTCCGGACGCGCTTGAGGTACGCGTGCGTCCTGGACAGGTTCTCGCAGTTGGTGCCCTCCTCCTCGAACAGGTAGGGCACGGCGTCCAGCCGGAAGCCGTCGATGCCGAGGTCGAGCCAGAACCGCAGGACCTCCAGCATGGCGTCCTGGACGTCGGGGTTCTCGTAGTTGAGGTCGGGCTGGTGGTGGAAGAACCGGTGCCAGTAGTACTGGCCGCGCACCGGGTCGTAGGTCCAGTTGGACGTCTCGGTGTCGATGAAGATGATCCGCGCGTCGGAGTAGCCGGAGTCGTCGTCGGCCCAGACGTAGAAGTCGCCGAACGGACCCTCCGGGTCGTGGCGCGAGGCCTGGAACCAGGGATGGGCGTCGCTGGTGTGGTTCATCACCAGGTCGGCGATGACGCGCATGCCGCGCTTGTGCGCCTCGTCGACGAGCTTCACGAAGTCGCCCAGGTCGCCGAACTCGGGCAGGATCTTCATGAAGTCGGCGATGTCGTACCCGCCGTCACGCAGCGGAGACTCGTACAGCGGCAGCAGCCACAGGCAGTCGACGCCGAGCCACTGCAGGTAGTCGAGCTTGTCGATCAGGCCCTTGATGTCGCCGGTCCCGTCGCCGTTGGAGTCGGCGAAGCCCCTGATCAGGACCTCGTAGAAGACGGCACGCTTGTACCAGTAGGGGTCGCGAGGCTTTTCCTCGTCGAAGGAGTTGGGTATGGGTGTGGAGCTCATGAGCCCTCCTTGGCGTGGCTCATGAGGGAGGCGCTAACACACACGTCGAAGACTCCCCGCTGAATTCAGTTCTACCGTGGCGCGGCTCGGACGGTGAAGATGTGGGCAGGCTGGATATGGGGATCGAGTCGTACATAATTCCGCTGCCGCCAACGATACGACTCTCCGGACAACTCGTCGTCCACCACGAACTCCGCGTTCCAGTCGAGTCCCAGGGCGGGCAGATCGAGATCGACCATGCCCTCATGGGTGTGGTGCGGGTCGAGGTTGATGACCGCCATGACCACGTCGCCCATGCCGTGCCGTCGTGTGGCCGGATCATAGGCGCCCGGGAGCCGCTTGGAGACGCAGACCATGTCCGGTTGGTCCACCCGGTGGAACCGTAGGTTACGCAATTCCTGCAGAGCCGGATGGGCTCTTCGGAACAAATTCAGACTGGTGATGAACGGCGCCAGACTGCGCCCTTCTCGCTCCGCGGATTCCCAATCGCGAGGTCTGTACTGGTATTTCTCGCTATCGAGATATTCCTCGCTTCCCGGGCGAACTGGGATATTCTCCCCGAGCTCGTATCCGGAATACACGCCCCACGTCGGCGAGGCGACGGCGGCGAGCACGGCCCGGATCTTGAACGCGGGTATCCCGCCGTGCTGCAGGTACTCGTGCAGGATGTCGGGCGTGTTGACGAACAGGTTGGGCCGCAGGATGTGCGACGTCTCCTGGGCCAGCTCCGACAGGTAGGACTCCACGTCGGCCTTGGAGTTCTTCCACGTGAAGTACGTGTAGGACTGGTGATAGCCGACCTTGGCCAGCGTCTGGAGCATCGCCGGCCGGGTGAACGCCTCCGCCAGGAAGATCACGTCCGGGTCGGTGGCGTGGATGTCGGCCAGCAGCCGCTCCCAGAAGGCCACGGGCTTGGTGTGCGGGTTGTCCACCCGGAAGATCCGCACCCCGTGGTCCATCCAGTGCCGCACGACCCGCTTGACCTCGGCGTAGATGCCCTCCGGGTCGCGGTCGAAGTTGAGCGGGTAGATGTCCTGGTACTTCTTCGGCGGGTTCTCGGCGTACGCGATCGTGCCGTCGGCCCGGATCGTGAACCACTCCGGGTGCTCCCTGACCCACGGATGGTCGGGGGAGCACTGCAGGGCCAGGTCGAGCGCGACCTCCATGCCCAGCTCGCGGGTGCGGACGACGAACTCGTCGAAGTCGTCGATCGTGCCCAGGTCGGGATGGATCGCGTCGTGCCCGCCGTCCTCCGACCCGATCGCCCACGGCGAGCCGGGATCGTCGGGCTCGGGGCTCAGCGTGTTGTTGCGTCCCTTGCGGAAGGTGTGGCCGATCGGGTGGATCGGCGGCAGGTAGATGACGTCGAAGCCCATCTTGGCCACGGCCGGCAGCCGCTTGGCCGCGGTCTGGAAGGTGCCCGACTTCGACACGCCGGCCCCGTCGACGATCGCCCCCTCCGATCGGGGGAAGAACTCGTACCACGAGCCGTACAGGGCGCGGCGCCGGCTGACCCGGACCTTCCGCGGCCGCGACCTGGTCACCATGTCGCGCAGCGGATGCGCCGCCAGCAGGGCCGCGGTCTCGGGCATCTGCGCCACGGAGAGCCTGGCGCGCGGGTCGCGGTCGCCGTCGCGCAGGGTCGCGGCGACCGTCAGCAGCGCGGCCCGGTGCCCGCACGCGCTCTCGGCCGAGCCGTTCGCCTGCTTGGCGGCCTGCCTGGCGGACCGGGGCTGCGCCGGGACGTGCCCGTTCCTGGCCTGCGGCGTCGTGCGGCCGTTCGGCGCCGGGCAGTCGGCCTGCCGGACGGCGCGGGCGGCCCGCTCGAACAGCCGCGCGCCCTCCTCGCACATCAGGTCGACGTCCATGCCGCGGGGGATCTTGATCTCGGCGTCGTGCAGCCACGTCGCGATCGGGTCGCTCCACGCCTCCACGCGGAACAGCCAGTCGCCCTCGGCGGGCAGGCAGACGTCGACGGCCCAGCGGTCGGTGCCGGGCGCCATCTCGCGCATCGGTCTCAGGCGGCCACGCTGCCCGTCGGGCGCGGTGAGCACCACGCCCGCGGCCACGGCATCGTGACCTTCTCTGAACACCGTCGCCGAGACCTCGAAGGTCTCGCCGGCGACGGCCTTGGCGGGCCACTGCCCGCAGTCGACGACAGGGCGGATGTCCGTGATGGGAATTCTTCCGATCATCGCATCTCAAGGTTGCGACGGCACGCTCGGTGCCGCCGGAGGCTTCCGTGGCAAGAACGATCCTTGCATGTAAATTGTGGGCAGCAGTGGATAGACCTCCCGTGTCCCCGGGAGAACTGACAATGGTGGAAGTTGCCCCAATAGTCTCTCTTCATGCTTCTTCCCGGAAGGGGTTTGAAAGCCGTTGTTGAGGGTGAGGGTCTGACAGGTCCCTCCTAGCCCGTAGGGTGCACGAACGTGAGAGCTATCCGCCGGTTTACCGTACGCACCGTCTTGCCCCAGGAGCTGAGCGCACTCGGCGAGCTGGTTCACAACCTGCGCTGGTCTTGGCATCCCGAGACCACCGACCTCTTCGCCGAGGTCGACCCCCGCCTGTGGGAACAGGTGGGGCACGACCCGGTGGCGCTGCTCGGCGCCGTCGACCCGGCCCGGCTGACCGAGTTGGCCGCCGACCGGCGCTTCCTGCGCCGGCTCGCCGACGCGGCCGACGACCTGCGCGAGTACATGACCGCGCCGCGCTGGTACCAGACCCTGCCGGACGCCGCCCGGGCCATCGCCTACTTCTCCCCCGAGTACGGGATCGCCGCCCCCCTGCCGCAGTACTCCGGCGGCCTCGGCATCCTGGCCGGTGACCACCTCAAGGCCGCCAGCGACCTCGGCGTGCCGATCCTCGCGGTCGGCCTGCTCTACCGCCACGGCTACTTCACCCAGTCGCTCTCCCCGGAGGGCTGGCAACTGGAGCACTACCCGTCGCTCGACGCGGGCGGGCTGCCGCTGGCCCTGCTCAAGGAGGAGGACGGCACCCCGGTCAAGATCCGGGTCGGCCTGCCCGAGGGCCGCACGCTGCACGCGCAGCTCTGGGTGGCGCAGGTCGGCCGGGTGCCGCTGCTACTGCTCGACTCCGACGTGGCCGACAACGACACCGCCGCCCGCGACGTCACCGACCGCCTCTACGGCGGCGGCACCGACCACCGCCTCATGCAGGAGCTGCTGCTGGGCGTCGGCGGCGTGCGGGCCATCCGCGCCTACTGCCGCATCACCGGCCACCCCGAGCCGGAGGTGTTCCACACCAACGAGGGCCACGCCGGCTTCCTCGGCCTCGAACGCATCCGCGAGCTTACCGAGGCCCGCCTGTCGTTCGACGAGGCGCTCGAAGCCGTCCGCGCCGGCACCGTCTTCACCACCCACACGCCCGTGCCCGCCGGCATCGACAGGTTCCCCCGGGACATGATCGAGCGCCACTTCGGCGGCGACAACGCCTGGCCGACCGTCGAGGTCGAGCGCATCCTGGCCCTCGGCGCCGAGGACGATCCGGGCCGCTTCAACATGGCGATCATGGGGATGCGGCTCGCCCAGCGCGTCAACGGCGTGTCGAAGCTGCACGGCCAGGTCAGCCGGGAGATGTTCAAGAGCCTGTGGCCCGGCTTCGACCTCGACGAGGTGCCGATCGGCTCCATCACCAACGGCGTGCACGCCCCCACCTGGGTCGGCCGCGAGCTGATGGAGCTGGCCGGGCGCGAGCTGCCGTCCGTGGTCGAGCGCGGACGCGGCTGGGACGGCGTGCAGAAGATCTCCGACGACGACATCTGGGAGATCAGGGGCGTGCTGCGGCGCCGCCTGGTCGAAGGCGCCCGGGTCAGGCTGCGCCAGTCGTGGCGCGATCGCGGCGCCTCCGACGCCGAGCTGGGCTGGATCGACGACGCGCTCGACCCCGAGGTGCTGACCATCGGTTTCGCCCGGCGCGTGCCGTCCTACAAGCGGCTCACGCTCATGCTGCGCGACCCCGAGCGGCTCCGGAGCCTGCTGCTCGACCCCGTCAAGCCGGTCCAGATCGTCATCGCGGGCAAGGCGCACCCCGCCGACGAGGGCGGCAAGAAGCTGATCCAGCAGATCGTGAAGTTCGCCGACGAGGCCGACGTGCGGCACCGCATCGTGTTCCTGCCCGACTACGACATGGCGCTCGGCCAGCTCATGACGCAGGGCTGCGACGTCTGGCTGAACAACCCGCTGCGGCCACTGGAGGCGTCCGGCACCTCGGGCATGAAGTCGGCGCTGAACGGCGGGCTCAACCTGTCGATCCGCGACGGCTGGTGGGACGAGTGGTACGACGGCACCAACGGCTGGGCCATCCCCACCGCCGACGGCGTGCTCGACACCGACAAGCGCGACGAGCTGGAGGCCGGCGCCCTGTACGACCTGATCGAGCACGAGGTTTCCGACCGTTTCTACGACCGGGCCGGCGACGGGCTGCCGCGCCGCTGGCTGGAGATGGTCAAGCACACGCTGGCCTCGCTCGGCCCCAAGGTGCTGGCCGGCCGGATGTTGCGCGACTACGTGGTCGAGCTCTACACGCCGGCCGCGCAGGCCGCCCGCGCCCTGTCCGCCGACTCCTACGCCGGGGCCAAGGCGTTCGCCGCCTGGCGGCTGCGGGTGGCCAAGGCGTGGCCCGGCGTGCGGGTGGAGCACGTCGAGGGCTCCGGCGTCGGTGACACCCCCGAGGTCGGCGCCGCGCTGGAGCTGCGCGCCACCATCGCGCTCGGCGACCTCAAGCCCGACGACGTGCTGGTCCAGGCCGCCTACGGCCGGGTCGGCCCGCACGACGAGCTGGAGCACCCGGCCTACCTGTCGCTGACGCCCACCGACGTGGACGACGACGGGCGCGCCCACCACACCGGCGTGGTGCCGCTCGACCGCACCGGCCCGTTCGGCTACACCGTGCGCGTGGTGCCCCACCACCCGCTCGCCGCCTCACCGGCCGAGCTGGGGCTGATCACCGTCCCCGAGGAGCCGGTCGGGATGACCAACGGCACCCTCAGGTGACGGCCCGTACCCGGCCACCCGGCCGGTCGCCCGCCTGACCACATCCGGGCAAGAGGCCCGGTATCCCCCTTTCCGGGGCGGTACCGGGCCGCGTCGGGATTCGGGAGGACGTCGAGGGGCTGCATAATCGGGACTGTGGACGACAGCGGGAACGGCCTGAGAGCCGACACTCTGGTGGCCACGGTCCGGGGTGTGCTGCCGTCACTGACGCCGGCCGCCCAGACCGTCGCCCGCCTCATCCTGGAGGACCCGGCGACGGTGGCGCGCAGCACCATCACCGAGCTGTCGGCCGCCTCCGGCACCAGCGAGGCCACGATCGTGCGCACGGCCAGGCTGCTCGGCTTCGCCGGCTACCCCCAGCTTCGGCTGGCCCTGGCCGCCGCCGCGGCGCAGCCCGACCGCCTGGTGCCCGGCGACCTCGCCCCCGACGACCCGCTGTCGGAGGTGATACTCAAGGTGGCACGGGCCGAGTCCGAGGCGATCAACGACACGGTCGCCCAGCTCACCTCCGATCGGCTCGGCCTGGTCGTCACGGCCATCACCGCGGCCCGGCGGGTCGACGCCTACGGGGTGGGGGCCTCCGGCCTCGTCGCCGAGGACCTCGCCCAGAAGCTGCTGCGCATCGGGCTGTCCAGCCACGCCTTCCAGGACGCCCACCTGGCCCTGACCAGCGCCGTGCTGCTCAGGCCCGGCGACGTCGCGGTCGGCATCAGCACGTCGGGCGAGACGCCCGACGTGCTGGAGCCGCTGGCCCGGGCCAAGGAGGCGGGCGCGACGACCGTCGCGATCACCAACAACCCGCGCTCCACCATCGCGGGGCTGGCCGAGCACGTGCTGATCTCGGCCGGGCGCGAGACGGAGTTCCGCCCCGGCGCCCTGGCCAGCCGCATCAGCCAGCTCCTGGTGGTCGACTGCGTGTTCGTCGGCGTCGCCCAGCGCACGTTCGACACCTCCCAGGAGGCGCTGCAGAGCACCAGGCGCGCCGTCGAGGACTTCACCCGGCGGACGCCGCCCGCTAGCCGGAGAAGCTGATCCGCACGTCGTCGGCCTTGACGAACATCACCCGGTGGCCGAACTGGATCTGCAGGTACTTCGTCTTGCCCCTGACCACCCGGTGTCCGGCCGGGTCGAAGGTGACGGCGCGGTAGTACTCCGTGGCGGCGGGCCCGGACAGGGTGTACGTCTCGCCGGCCGAGAACGTGTACTGCAGCGGGGTGACCGCCTGGTACGGGATGCCGGCCGGGTAGGCCTCCTGCTCCGGGTACGCCCTGCCGTACACGGGGACCGTCGCGAGGCCCGGCTTGGGCGTCACCACCAGGCCCATGGACGGCACCGCGGTCGGCGCGGCGGCCGGGTTGTGGAACCACGCCTTCTGGCCGAGGTACCAGATGGCCGTCCAGTCGCCCTGGCGCCCGGCCACGGCGAAGCGCTGGCCGGTGGTGGCGCGGGCGCTGTGGTCGTACACGCTGTACAGCGACTCGCCCGTGGGGTGCTTGCCGATGTCCTTGACCAGCGGCGCGTCGGCGCGCGGCTCGGTGCGCAGCCACACCGTGGAGGCGGGCAGCGGGGGGCAGGCGTTCGCGGGGTTCTTGCGGTCGCAGCCGTAGAAGTACGGCTTGTTGGTGGCGAAGTCCGGCTTGATCATGACCGAGCCGGACCGCGGGCCGCCGAGCCGGTGCAGCGGGGCGCCCATCAGCTCGAAGTAGCGGGCCCAGTCCCAGAACGGGCCCGGGTCCTCGTGCATGCCCCTGACCGTGGTCGGCAGCGTGCCGGGCACGTTGTCGTGGCCGATGATGTGCGCCCGGTCCAGCGGCACGCCGTGCCGGATCGCCAGGTAGCGCACCAGCCGGGCCGACGTGCGGTACATCGCCTCGGTGTACCAGGTGCCGCCCTCGGCCAGGAAGCCCTCGTGCTCGATGCCGATGGACTTGGCGTTGACGTACCAGTTGCCGGCGTGCCAGCCGACGTCCTTGGTCTTGATCTGCTGGGCGATGTGGCCGTCGCCGGAGCGTACCGAGTAGTGCCAGCTACCGGGCCACTTCGGGTCCTGGTTCAGCTTGACCGACGGGGCCCAGTAACCCTCCATGTCGTGGATGACGATGTAGTCGACCTTCTGGCTCGCCGGGCGGTCGGCCAGGTCGTAGTGGCCGTAGTCGTCCGGCGGGAGCTCCTGGTAGGCGGCCGGGATCCACTCGCAGGAGATGGTCGGCGGGCACTCCACGCCGTCGCGGCGCGCCGGGCGCAGGCCGAGCTTGTCCAGCCACTTCTCGATCCGCTTCAGGCCGGCCACCGGCCGCAGGCTGACCCGGTGGCCGTCGTCGGTGACCCGGTCGGCGCCGTCCTCGATCGTGGCGAACACCTCGTCGGCGAACACCTTGGCCGCCCCGGCCTCCTCGGCGCCGGAGTACTTGGCGACCGCGCCGTACCACTCGCCGGGGTCGTCGCTCAGCGGCGCGCCGAGCGCCTTCTGGTGGTCGGCGAGCAGCGCGGCGCCGCCCCTGATGTTGGCGGCCGGGTCGGTGCGCAGCTTCTCGTGCGTCTCGCCGGTGAGCCGGGCCGCCGCCTCCATGGTCCGCAGCGAGGCGGGGATCTCGGTGGGGGCGGGCGGGTCGACGTGTGGGTTCAGCGGCCGGGTCTCGTCGCCCCGGGGGTCCTCCTCGCCCTCGCCGTGGTGGTTGGACCCGGTGAAGGCGGCGGCGTCGGTCAGGTGCATGGGGCCGAACCCGGCGTCGTTGCTGGGCTGGCCGGCGTGCGCGTCCCAGCGTGACTCCAGGTAGGAGACGCCGAGCAGCACGCTCTCGGGGACGTCGAACTCCGCGGCCGCGGCGGCGAACGCCTGCTGCCGGTCGGCCGGTTCCTGTGCGGCCCGCGCCGCTGTGACGTTCGCTAACGGAAGGAGGGCGACCGCGGTGATCGCCAACGCTCTGCGCATCTGGACGCTCCTGTTGGGCTGGGGGCGTGGGGCAGTCCACAGCGTCTCAATATTTTCTTTCTCGGGCGAGAGTCTTGAGAAGGATTTTTTCACCCGTGGGCCCGGAGCATGATCGGGAGGCTCTTGTAGGGTTCCGGGCATGGGTGAGTTCGTACGCGTAGAGGTGGCTGACCAGATCGCCACGATCAGGCTTGATCGTCCGAAGATGAACGCCCTCAACGGCCGGATGCAACAGGAGATCGGCGAGGCGGCCCGCACGGTCGACGCCGACCCCGGCGTGCACGCCGTCGTCGTCTACGGCGGTGAGCGCGTCTTCGCGGCGGGCGTGGACATCAAGGAGATGGTCGCCATGTCCTACGCCGAGATGTCCCGCCACTCCGGCCCGCTCCAGGACTGCTTCACCGCCGTGGCCCGCATCGGCAAGCCCGTGATCGCCGCCGTCACCGGCTACGCGCTGGGCGGCGGGTGCGAGCTCGCCCTGTGCGCCGATTTCCGCGTCGCGGGCGCGTCCGCCAAGCTCGGCCAGCCCGAGATCCAGCTCGGCCTCATCCCGGGCGCCGGCGGCACCCAGCGCCTGCCCCGCCTGATCGGCCCGTCCCGCGCCAAGGACCTCATCTTCAGCGGCCGCCACGTCGCGGCCGACGAGGCGCTCGCCATCGGCCTGGTGGACCGGGTCGTGCCCGACACCGACGTCTACACCGCCGCCCTGGAATGGGCCGCCACCTTCACCGGCGGCCCCGCCCTCGCCCTCCGCGCCGCCAAGCAGGCGGTGGACCACGGCCTGGAGACCGACCTCGACAGGGGGCTGGAGATCGAGCGGCTGCAGTTCGCCGGCATGTTCGCCACGGAGGACGCCCGGGCCGGCATGACCGCCTTCGCCGAGAAGACCAAACCCACCTTCACGGGCCGCTGACCCCTCAAGGGCACGCGTCCTTTCGGGGGCGCGCTCCTCGGGGTGTCATGCGCGGGCGCGGCGGCGGGACCCGTCGCTAGCGGTCGATGACGATGGTGGTCAGGGCGCGGGGGCGGAGGGTGACGGTGCCGCCGGTGACCGGGGAGGGGGTGAGGGAGTTGGCCTCGTCCGTGAGGTACGCCGTCGCGCGCCCGCGCACGCCGTTCCAGGTCACCGGGGCGGTTGCGGTGTTGAGCGCCTCGACGACCCTGGTCCCGTCGGGGTTGCGGAACGCCGACACCTTCAGCGCCGGGTCGGCCGCCGTGGCCTCCACGCGGACCGCTCCCGGCCGGACGAACCTGCTGTACGCGGCCAGCGCCCACAGCCGTTTCGACACGCGGTAGGTCCTGGCCGTCTCGTCGATCTGGAGCAGCGCCCGGGTGGCGCCGCGCGAGGCGCCCAGCCAGAAGACGTACGCGCTGGCGTCGCCCAGGGTGAGCGCGTCGTGGACGGCCGAGGCCACCGTCAGGCCGTCCTGGCCGCTGCCGTCGTCCCAGCTCTCGTTCCAGGTGGCGCCGTCGGGGTTCCACTCCGACATCCACGTCTTGCGGCCGGTCGGCAGCGGGCCGTCCACCGGGCTGGCGTACGTGTGGCCGGTGTGGGTCTTCACCCAGCGGCGCGCCTGCGGGTCAGCCTCGATCGCCGCCGTGTACGCCCTGGCCTCCCGCCAGCCGAACGAGTCGCAGCAGGCGACCCGCACGCCCCTGGCGATCGGCCCGAGCACCTTGGCGAAGTCGGCGGCCTGCCGCGGGGTGAACCGCATGGACGCGTACGTGGCGGTGTAGTCGGGCTCGTTGGTGAAACCGAGGTCGGTGATCCGGATGCCTTCCCGGGCGTAGAACCTCGTGTACTGCACCAGGTAGCGGGCGTAGGCCTGGTACCACTCGGGCTTGAGCGTGCCGCCGTTCTTGTCGTCGCCGTTGTCCTTCATGTAGCCGGGCGCGCTCCAGGCGTCGGCGTAGAAGCGTTCCACGCCGTACGCCCTGGCCTCCTTCGCCACCCAGACCTGGCTGTTGTCGTCGCCGTCCCAGACGTACCTCGGCGGCGCGTCCGGCCCGCCGGGATCCTCCGGCTGGATCGACACCATGTGGTCGTACGGGCTGCCCGCGGGGGAGGAGCCGATGCCGAGGCGCAGGATGCTGAGCCCGGCGCCGGACTCGCGGTCGAACCACAGGTCGAGGATCTCGCGCTGCCGTTCCGGCGCGAGCGCGCGGACCAGTTCGTTGCGCCGGAACGCCTGGGAGATGCCGAAGCCGTCGATCTCCTGGTGCCGGACGCGGTCGTGCACGGTGATGACCGGAGAGGGCGGATCCTGGACGGGGGCCGGTGCGGGGGTGCCGAGCAGGGTCAGCGCGAGGGCGCCTCGGAACATGGTGCCTCCGAAAGTTTCGGAACACGGGCGATATGTTTCACTGATCGCCGGAAACGTACGCACGCGCCGGACGGTTCGTCAACACCCGGAGTCAGGGCGCCGTGCCGACTGGGCGCGATGACTGGGGTCAGGGATCTTGTCGTGGTTCGCGGAACCACCGCCTGATAGCCAGGGATTTGGCACTATCGTGGCGTTTCATGATGCGCGTCCTGGTTCCCGCGCGGCTGCGTCAAGCCGTGCGCACGTGGTTCGATGCCCGCTACATCTCCATCGCCGACCACCGCCAAGACATCAGGGACGCGCTCTGGGAGGTCCAGACCCTGCGCCGGGAGATGGCGACCCTGCAGGCAGAGGTCGAACGCCTCAGGAAGGCCCCCGTCCGGCAGCCCGCAGCGCCGAAGATCGACACCACCAGACTGGACGACGCCCACCGCCTGGCCCAGGAGACCGCCAAGGCGCTCGACGGCGTGCTGCAGAACGAGGTCCTCGTCTGGCAGGCCATCGACGACCTGCGCTCCCGGCTCGCTCCCACGCCGCGCGAGTCCGCCGGCTCCCCGCAGGGCCCCTCCTCCGCCGCCGGGGAACGTCCGTGCGCGTGATCTGGAACGGGGGCGAGCTGCTGTTCCGGCTCGACCCCGAGGACGAGATCACCGGCAAGGCGTCCGACGGCTACCCGGTCAAGCTGGCGACCAACTCCTGTCACCTGTCCGGCGTGCCCGGCGACGCCCACCCCGACCTGTTCGCCGTGGCCGCGTGGACCGTCGTGGCGCCCTGGACGCGCAGGCGGATCACCTTCGACCGGGCCGTCTCGGCCGAGGTGGCGGCGGCGCTGCACGACGGGTGGGGCATCGAGGCCGGCCCCGTGAGCGCCGAGCCGCGCCGGGCGGGGAGCGTCCTGGCGATCTCCTACAGCGGCGGCGCGGACTCCGTGGCGGCGGCGACCGTCTATCCGGAGGCGCCGTTCGTGCACTTCCGGCGGGTGGAGCACCCCCGCATCCCCAACAGGTGGCCGCACTACCGCTCGGACGTCCTCGCCAGGCTCGCCCGGCAGACCGGCCGCGACATCACCATCGTCGAGTCCGACCTCGAGTACACGCTGGCCGAGCCCCGGCCCGGCTACCCGGAGCACCAGGCCGTCGCGGCCGGGGCGCTGCTGATGGCCGACCGGCTGGGCCTCGGCGGCCTGGGATTCGGCTACGAGATGGGCTCACGGTGGCTCGGTGGTGGCCGCTACCTGCTGAGGTACACGCCCGACAACTTCCTGTGGGCGCCGCACGGCGCGTGGGGCCGGTTGTTCGCGGCCGTGGGCGTGCACATCGTTCTGCCGGTCGGCGGGGTGAGCGAGGCGGTCACCATGCGGCTGGCTGTGAACTCGGATCTCAAGGATCAGGTCCGCTGGTGCCTGCGCGGGACGGACGGGCCGTGCCGCACCTGCGGCAAGTGCCTGTACAAGGAGCTCATCATGGCCGCCGTCGAGCGGCGCCCCCTGGACACGCCCATCACCGCCGACCGGCCCGTCGCCCGCAAGTGGCTCAAACCTCCGCCCTACGGCGGGCAGGAGATGATCGAGTACGGCCTCGCCCGCGTGCCCGGCATCGAGAACACGCTCTTCGCCACGGCCCTGTCTCACCTGCGGCCCACCGAGGAGTCCACGAGCTGGCTCGACCGCTGCTACCCGCCGGCGATCGACGAGATCCCCGAACCGTGGCGGGACCAGGCGGCGACGTTCATGGCCGAACACGTGGGCTTCATGAACGAGGACGACAGGCGCCGGGTCGAGACGTGGGGCGCCTGACCCGTTGACGGCGGACCCGCGAGGCGGGGTCGCGAGGAGAGGAGTGGACGCGTGAAGGTGTACCTGTCGGTCGACATGGAGGGCGTGACGGGGCTCACGGACCCCGAGGAGATGCATGCCGGCAAGCGCGGCTACGAGCGCGGGTGCGAGCTGATGACCGCCGACGCCAACGCCGCCGTCCGGGGCGCCTACGAGGCGGGCGCCGGCACGGTGCTGGTCAACGACGCCCACGGGTCCACCAAGAACCTCCGGATCGACCTGCTCGACCCGCGCGCCACCCTCGTCCGCGGCCCCGGCAAGGCCCAGCGGATGGCGCAGGGGCTGGACGGGTCGTTCCAGGCGGCGGGGTTCGTGGGCTACCACGCCCGCGCGGGCGTCCCGGACGGCGTGCTCAACCACACGTGGATGGGCAAGGAGATCCAGAACGTCTACCTCAACGGCGAGGTGTGCGGCGAGACCCGGCTGGTGGCGGCGTGCGCCGGTTTCCACGGCGTCCCGGTGGTGCTGGTGACCGGCGACGAGGCTGTCGGCGAGGAGGCGCGCGAACTGCTCGGCGACGTCGAGACCGTGGCGGTCAAGAAGGGGATCGACAAGTTCGCGGCCGAACTGCTGCCACCGAGCGTCGCCCAGGAACGCATTCGTGAGGCGATGGCCAGAGCACTCCACAGGTTGACCGACTTCACACCGTACCGGCTGGCTCCCCCGTACACGCTCGGTGTGGAGTGGAACTCGACCGCCATCGCCGCCGCCGTGGCCCTGGTTCCCGGCGTGAAGTCGGTCGGGCCGCGTCACACCGAGTTCACGACGGACGACTTCACGCAGATCATGGCGCTGTTCGGGATCTTCGCCACGATCGGCGGCCAGATCGCCTGCGGCAGCGGCCCCTACGGCTGACCCGGCCCGCCGGTGGCTAGTGGTCGTCCAGGCCGCGGGCGCTCATGGCCTCGCCCATCGCGTCCGCGTGGCGGAGGACGCCGACCACCAGGGGCACCGCGAACGCCCGTACGCTCCAGGAGACTCCGCGCGCCTGCTGGGCCTCGCGCACCCTGGTGGCGAGCGCCGAGATGACGGGCACGCTGCGGACGGCCAGGGACAGCACCAGGGAGACCCGGAACGGGTCGACGCCGAGCAGACGCAGCGGGGCGAGGCGGCGCTCGAAGCAGGCCATCATGTCGGCGAACCGGGTGGTCAGCGTCACCAGCCCGGCCAGGGCGACCGCCAGCACGAGGCGGAGCGTGGAGGAGACCGCCCCGTGCAGGTCCACCAGCACGAACTGCATCGCGAAGAGCGCGGCGGCGAACCAGCGCAGCGGCTTGACCTGCGCCCACGCGGCGGCCGGCCCCACCCCCGACACCGCGTACAGCAGCACCACCAGCACGGTGAAACCACCGAGCCACCCGGGCGAGCCGAGCAGGAGCAGCGTCGTGCACAGCAGGGCGAGGCCGAACAGCTTCGCGCCCGCGGGAAGCCGGTGCAGGAGCGAGTCGCCCGGCACGTAGACGCCGGTCACGACATGAGCCTTCGGTAGTGGCCGATCGCCTGCCCGGGAGTGGCGTCGGCGACGACGCGCCCCTGGTCGAGCACGATGACGCGGTCGAAGGAGTCGAGCAGGCCGAGATCGTGGGTGACCACGAGGACCGGCTGCGGCAGCTCGCGCAGCAGATCGGCCACGAGGCGGGAATGGCGCAGATCGAGCAGCGTCGTCGGCTCGTCCATGACCAGAAGGCGTGGTTCGAGCACCAGCACGGCGCACAGGGCCAGCAGTTGCTTCTGCCCGCCCGACAGCAGGTGGGCGGGGTGGTCGGCGTGCCGGTCGAGGCCGTACCGCGCCAGCACCCCGCGCACCCGCTCGTCCACCTCGGCCGGGGACAGCCCCTTGCGCCGCAGGGAGAGCGCGACGTCCTCCGCGACGGTCGGCATGACGATCTGCGCGTCCGGGTCGGTGAACAGGAACCCCACGTCCCGCCGGATGCGGGCCGCGTGGCGGCGGGTGTCCCGGCCGAGGACGGTGACGTCGCCCGAGGTGGGCAGGGCCAGCCCGTTGACGAGTCGGGCGAGCGTGCTCTTGCCGGAGCCGTTCGCGCCGACGACGCCGATCCTTCGTTCCGACAGGGACAGCGTCACGTCGGACAGCACGTCGCGCCCGGCGAGCCGGACGCTGACGCCGTTGAACCGGATCATTCACACCACCTCGAACAGGGCCGCGACGCCCATGCCGCCGCCGACCGCCGCGGTCGCCAGCCCGAGGGTTCCCGGGGGAGCGCCGGAACGCACGAGCCTGCTGAACAGCCTGGTCACCACCACCGCGCCGGTCGCGCCCCACGGATGGCCGAGGGCGATCGCGCCGCCGTCGGCGCAGACGCGGTCGAGGTCGGCCTCCAGCGCGTCCGTCACCGCGAGGACCTGCGCGGCGAACGCCTCCACGATCTCCACCGCGGCGAGGTCCGCCATGGTCGTCCCCGTACGGGCCAGCACCCGCCGTACGGCGGGCACGGGGCCCCAGCCGGGCAGCGCCGGGTCGCAGCCGGCGACGGCGCCCGCCAGCAGCCGGAGCCCCGGCATCCCCGCGCGCAGCCGCTCGGGCACGACGGCGACGGCCGCCGCGCCGTCGCTGATGGGCGAGGAGTTGCCCGCGGTGACCGTGCCGCCGGGCACGAAGGCGGCGGGCAGGCGCGCGAGCGTCTCCCCGCGCAGGACGCGGGGCCGCTGATCGGCGCGCCTGCCGTCGATCTCGACCAGTTCCGGGTCGAAGCCGGCGGCGAGCGCTCTGGCGTGGCTGCGCAGGGCGTAGTCGTCCTGGCGCTCCCTCGACACGCCGCACGCGGCCGCGAGGGCCTCCGCGGCGGGACCCATGTCGGGGTCGGCGTGGCCCGCGGGCGCGAAGGGCGCCCTCTGGTACGGCTCGGCGGCGCCGCGCATGGTCCGCAGCGGCGCGGTGGACGCGCTCTCCACACCGCCTGCCAGGACGAGGTCGGCGTCTCCCGCGCGGACGGCCTGCCCGGCCAGCAGGATCGCGGCCAGGCCGCTGCCGCACTGGCGGTCCACGGTGACGCCGGGCACCTCGTGCCCGAGGCCGGCCGCGAGCGCCGAGACGCGGGCGAGGTTGCCCCCGGGGCCCATGCAGTTGCCGAGCACGACGTCGTCGACCGCGAGGTGCGGCACCTCCCGCGCGACCGCCGCGATCACCGGCGCGGCGAGCCGGTCCGCCGTCAGCGACTTGTACGCATGGCCGGCGGTGCCGATGGGGGTGCGGAGCGCCGCCACGACGACAGGCTGTCGGCTCATGTCAGACCAGCCGCCTCAGTCCGGGGCCGTCGCCGGCGAGCCGGGCGGTCACCACTCCTCGGGCGGGCTTGCCCGTGGGGGTGCGCGGCAGGTCGCCCATGGCGTACCAGCGTCTCGGCCGCTGCGCCGGGTCGAGTCCCTCGCGGGCCACCGCGTCGAGCGCCGCCCGCGCGGGCGGCGAACCCTCCAGCACGGCGGTCACGACCGAGCCGAGCAGGGGGTGCGGCGAGCCGACGACGACGACGTCGGTGACGCCGGGCACGCGGCGCAGCACGGCCTCGACGTCCTCGGGCACCACGGTCGCGCCCCCGGTCTGGATGGCGCCGTCACCGCGCCCGCGCAGCCGCAACGGCTCTCCCGGCAGGTACGGCTCGGCGAGGTCGCCGACGCTCATCCAGCCGGCCCCGTCGGTCTTCAGCGGGCCGGCGGCCCCCGCCAGGTAGCCCTGGGCCAGCCACGGCGACCGGGCCCACACCTCGCCGTCGCGGACCTGGAACTCGACCTCGGGAAAGGGGCGCAGGCCCGTGCCGTCGGCGTCGACGGCGACGAACGACATCTCGGTCGCGCCGTAGTACGACACGACCCTGACGCCGGCCCGCGCGGCGGCGTCCCGTGCCTGAGGGGGCAGCGCGGCACCGCCGACGACGGCGGTGCGCAGCCGACCGCCGCCGTCCGCCAGGGCGTCGAGGACGGCGGGCAGCAGGTGCGGCACCACGTGGACGACCGTCGCCCGGCGGAGCTGACCGGCCGGCACGCCTGCCGCCCGGCGTCCCGGGAGGACGAGCGTCGCGCCGGTGGCGAGCGCGTGGACGGCCGCGAAGGCGTACAGGGAGGAGACCAGCGGGCCCGGCACCAGCACGACGTCGTCGGGACCGATGCCGGCCAGCGCGCTGAGGTGCGGGAAGGAGCCCGTCCACGACGCGCGGGTGCGCACCACTGCACGCGGCCGTCCGGTGCTGCCCGAGGTGAGGCACGCCCACGCCGGGTCGTCGTCGGCGGGCTCGCCCGTCATCCGCAGGCTCCCGGCGGCCGGGAGGGGCGCGTCGATGTGCCGGTCGACGGGGATCGCGGCGATCACCCGCGCGCGCTGGTCCTCGTCGCACAGCAGCGGCGTGGCGCCGGCCAGGTCGGCGGCGAGCACGGCGACGAGCTGGTCGACCGGGTCGGACAGGGTGATCGCCACCAGCCCCCTGCCGTCGAGGGGCCTGCTGCTCACCTCGTGCCACAGCTCGGCGTAGGTGAGGGAGCCGCCGGGACCGCACAGGGCCGGGTGATGGGGGCGTTCGGCGGCATGGCGCCGGATGACGAGGGCGACGGGCATGCGCTGGCTCAGCCCGCCTTGACCCGCTCGCGATGGACGGCGGGGACGGCGGCGGGGTAGGCCCGCTGCGTGCCGCGTGCCACGATCGACGCGATCACCGCCTTGGCGACGTCGCCGGGCACGAACACCATGCTGAGGAGCGCTGCCTGAGCGAGCGGCAGCCCGGTGACGGCGGCCTGGACGGGGATGCCGATCAGGTAGATCACGCCGACGCCGCCCGCGAGGCACGCCACGAGCAGGCGGACGCTGCCAGGGGATGTGCCGCCGCGCTCGACGATCCACCCGGTCAGGGCCGCTCCGGGGATCCACCCGAGGAGGAAGCCCACCGAGGGCCCGGTGAACACCCCGAGGCCGCCGCGCCCGCCGGCGAGCAGCGGCAGGCCCGCGGCCACCAGCAGGATCAGGACGGCGACGGCGAGCGCGCCACGCCAGGAGCCGAGGATCGCACCGGCCAGCATCACGCCGAACGTCTGCAGCGTGATGGGGACGGCGTTGCCGAAGACGTTGAGCGCCCCGGGCAGGCCGAGGACGGCGATCAGCGCGGCGAACACGCTGATCCTGGCGAGATCCGCTGTGCGGAACCCACGGGGGTGGGGCCATTTCTGCATCATGCGTCCGATCCCACACCAGGACGCCCTGATCCAAGCATGGAGGGTTCCTACAACGATTCCGATGCGGATCTGGGCGAACGGGACGTGACAGAGCGAGGATTTGTTCATGATCGTTGGGCGCGGGGCTGCGATGTCCGATCGTACGTCGTCCCCGGCGCCGGACGCCCGGTAGGGGGGCGACGGGGCGCGGGTATACGGTGCCCTCTGGTCGTCGTGGCCGAGGAGTGCGGGTGGGAAGCGCCGGCCGGGCTCCGGTGTGCTCGTGGGAGGTGGCATGGGAGGTGTGCGGGACGGGGCGGCGCTGACGCGGCGGGGGCTGCTCGTCGGGATCGGGGCGGCCGGTGGCGCGGGGGCCATGTACGCCGCCATGGGCGCGCTCGGTCTGGCCCCCGACGAGCAGGACAAGAGCTTCACGCCACCCCGGCCCGGCGACTTCTCGCTGCGCGGCCGGGCCTCCGCGAAGGTGGTCATCCTGGGCGGCGGGGTGGCCGGCCTGACCGCCGCGTACGAGCTGGGCAAGGCCGGCTACGACTGCACGGTCCTGGAGGCCAGGTCCAGGGCCGGCGGCCGCAACCTCACGCTGCGCCGCGGTGACCGGCTGACCGAGCTGAACGGCCCGGCGCAGGACGTGCGGTTCGGCGAGGGGGTCTACTTCAACGCCGGCCCCGGCCGCATCGCCCCCTGGATGGTCACGCTCGACTACTGCCGCGAGCTGGGCGTCCCCATCGAGACGTTCGTGAACAACAACGCGGGCGCGTACGTCCACACGAACGGCACGACCGTCCGGGCCCGCACCGCCCGAGCCGACATGTACGGATATGTCGCGGAATTACTCGCCAAAGCGACGAACATCGGCGCGCTCAACCGTACGTTGACCAAGGACGACCGCGAGCGGCTGCTGGAGTTCCTGCGCCGGTTCGGCGACCTCGGACCCCGGTACGCCTACGAGGGCTCACCGCGGCGCGGCTTCGCGAGATACCCGGCGCTGGACGGCGGCGTCCCCACCGAGGGGCCCGGCTCGCTGCACGAGGTCCTCGCCGCCGCCACCGGCCGGGCGATCACCAGCGACTTCGGCCACGAGCAGGCCACCCCGATGTTCCAGCCGGTCGGCGGCATGGACGCGATCGTGACGCGGCTCGCCGCGGCGGTCGGCGCCGACCGGATCAGGACGGGCGTCCGCGTCACCGGCATCACCGACCGGGCCGACGGCGTCGAGGTCACCTGGAACGGCGGCTCGCTCAGGGCCGACTACTGCATCGCCACCCTCCCGCCCCACCTCCTCGCCAAGATCCCGCACAACCTGGGCCCCCAGGTGACCACGGCGCTGCGGACTCCCGTGCCCGTCTCCACCGGCAAGATCGGTTTGGAGTACGGCAGGCGCTGGTGGGAGCTCGACGACCGGATCTACGGCGGCGTCACCGAGACCGACCTCGACATCACCCACATCTGGTACCCCTCCCACGACTACCACGCCGAACGCGGCGTCCTCGTCGGCTACTACAACACCGACGAGCACGCCGAGCTGTACGGCGCGCTCACCCCCGAGGACCGCAGGCGCCGCGCCATCACCCAGGGTCGCAAGATCCACGGCGACACGTACGGCAAGGGCCTGCTGTCGGCCGTCTCGATCGCCTGGGAACGCCAGGAGCACATCCAGGGCGGCTGGGTGCGCTGGCCTTCCTTTGATTCGTCGTTCACTCTTCTGCAACGTCCCGCCGGAAGGGTCTACTTCGCGGGCGACTGGCTCACTCGTCTCATCGCCTGGCAGGCGGGGGCGATGGAGTCCGCCCGCGACGTCGTCACGCGGCTGCACCAACGGGTGCTCCAGTCGTCGTGACCACGCGCGCTGCCTGCCGGCTCGGCGTAGGGTCCGTCAGGAGCGATCGAGGAGATGGGATGACCTTGCACTGGACGCCCGCGACCGAGCGGACCGACCTGCTGGCCGAGCCGGTGGCGCGGGCGGTGACGGCGCTGGACACCGGCGTCGAGGTGGCCGGGATCGACCCCGAGCTGGCCGACACGGCGGCGTTCTGCGAGCGCTACGGCGTCGCCCTCGACGAGTCGGCCAACTGCGTGGTCGTCGCCGCCAAGCGGGGCGGCGAGACCCGCTACGCCGCGTGCATGGTCCTCGCGACGATGCGCGTCGACGTCAACGGGGTGGTGCGCAGCCACCTCGACGCGCGCAAGGCGAGCTTCGCGCCGATGGCGCAGGCGGTCGAGCTCACCGGCATGGAGTACGGCGGCATCACCCCAATCGGCCTGCCCGCCGACTGGCCGGTCCTGGTGGACACGCACGTCGCCGGCCACTCCAGAGTGGTGATCGGCAGCGGCGTGCGGCGGTCCAAACTCGCCGTGTCCGGAGCCACGCTCGCCGGGCTGAAGGGTGCCGAGGTGCTCGCGCTGGCGACCTGAGCCGCCGGCCCCGCGCCACCGACGTCCGCACCGGCCCGAACCGTGAACGTAGCCAATTCGAGACCGTCAGATGGGAAACCGATGGGGTCGTGCCGGACGTTGTACGAGTGGGAATGTGGCCTCATGGTTCATCTCGTGGGCGGGGATTAAGCCGGTATGGTGCTTCATGCCATGAACGATGACCGACTTGGCCCTTACCGGCTGCTCAGGCGGCTAGGTGAAGGCGGAATGGGCGTGGTCCACCTCGCCGTCGACCCGCAGGGCCGGCAGGTGGCCGTCAAGGTCCTGCGCTCGGAGGTCGCCGGTGACGAGGTCGCCAGGCGGCGGCTGTCGCGCGAGGTCGAGACCATGCGCCGGGTCCGTGGCAAGTACATCGCGGAAGTGGTCGACGCCGACGTCACCGGTCATCGCCCGTACATCGTGACCCGCTACGTCCCCGGGCGCGCGCTCGACGAGATCGTCAAGGACGAGGGTCCGCTGGAGCTGCCCGCGCTGGTCCGGATCGCGCACGGTGTGGCCTCCGCGCTGGCGGCCGTCCACGCGGGCGGCGTGATCCACCGCGACCTCAAGCCCGGCAACGTGCTGGTCATCGACGGCGACCCGGTGCTCATCGACTTCGGCATCGCGCAGGCGGTGGACGCCACGCGGCTGACCCAGACGGGCATGTTCATCGGCACGCCCGGCTTCCTCGCCCCCGAGATCATCGAGGGGCAGGAGGCGGGGCCGGAGGTCGACGTCCACGCCTGGGCCGGCACCCTGCTCTACGCCGCCACCGGCCAGCCGCCGTTCGGCAAGGGCACGCTGGAGATGATCTTCTACAACATCACCGCGGGCAAGGCCGAGATCGGCGCGGCGCCGGCGCCCCTGCAGCCGCTGCTCAAGGCCGCCTTCCAGCGCAACCCGGCCAAGCGTCCCAAGGCCGCCGAGCTGGCCGAGCAGACCGCCCGGATGCTGCCCAAGTCGTTCAGCGGCGTGCCCGACGAGATCTCCACCCTGCCGCGCCCCGACCTGCCGCCGCCCACGCCGATCGACAACCGGCCCGCGTACGAGATCTCGACGCCGCCCGTCACGCCGCGGCGGCTGCTCGACGGCGGGCGGGCGCCCTTCACGCCGCCCCAGAGCGGTCCGCACCAGAGCGGTCCGCACCAGAGCCATCCGCATCAGGGCGGCCCGCATCAGGGCGGTCCGCACCAGAGCGGTCCGCATCAGGGCGGCCCGCACCAGAGCCTTCCGCACCAGCCGTACCCCGGCCAGGGTGAGCCGCCCGGCCGGCCCGCGGCCGGTCCCGGCGTGCCGCCGTACGGTTCCGGGCCGCAGGGCGGGCCGTCGCCGGAGCAGCCGTACGTCTCGCTGCTCCCCGACCAGGGCGACCCCTGGCCGACCCGCCGGGTCACGCCCGAGGAACTGCGCCGCATCCAGGAGGAGGGCGCGTCCCAGCAGTCGTGGCAGCCGCCGCCCCACTCCGGCGACCCGGCCCGCCTGGCGCCGTCGTACGAGGGTGACGTGCCCACCCGGCGCGTACGCCCCGACACGCCCGACTACGGGCGGCCGAGCGGGTCCGGCTTCCCCTCGGGACCGAACGCCTCCGGCTACCCGCCGGGCCCCGCCGGCCCCCAGCACGGCCCCCACCAGGGTCAGGGCGTCCACCAGGGTCCCGGGCAGCAGCAGCGCCCCCTCCAGCAGCCGCCACCCCCCTACATCCCCGCCCAGCCCCAGTACCCCCCCGACCCCCAGACCAAGCGCGAGCCGTTCATCCCCGGCGCCCGGCCCGGCCAGGCGCTGCAGCGGTCCAGGGCCTACGGTGTGGCCGGCGCGATGCTGCTCGTCGTCATGGTCGCCGCGGCGGTCGTGGCCCCGATCCTGGTGGCCGTGGTCGCGGTCCCCGCCGCGGTGCTGCTGCGCGCGGCCGACCTGGCCCAGCGCGACCTCACCGCCCGCCGCTCGACGGGGGCGGCGGCGCTCGACGTGGTCAGGGTGTTCGCCCATCCGCAGGCGCTGGCCAAGTCGGCGGGCATCACGCTCGCGCTGACCCTCTACGCGCTCATCCTCGGCCTGCCGGTGACGCTGCTGCTCACCGTGGTGCTCGGCATCGACGCGCACAACGCGCTGGCCTGCGGCGCGGCGGTGGCCCTGTGGACCGTCTGCGCGGGCCCCGGAGTGGAGGGACCTGGCCGCCAGATGCGCAGAACCCTCTCATCCCTCGTACCCTCGAGGACAGCGGCGATGGTGCTGGCGGGAGTCCTCGCGGTGAGTGCCGCGCTCTCGGTGCTCCTCGCCTCCTACACGATCGGGGACAACGCGAGGAGGGCCGTATGGGCTCCGCTGGACGTCGGACCTGTGGTGGAGCAGCTCAACGGACTGAAGGGGGACTCGGGGGGATGACGCGGGGACGGTGGCGATGAGCGCGGGCGACACCAAGGCACCGGAGCGGATCGGCCCCTACCGGGTGGTGCGGAAGATCGGTGAGGGCGGCATGGGCGTCGTCCACCTCGGCGTCGACACCGAGGGGCGGGAGGTCGCCATCAAGGTGCTGCACCCGCACGTGGCCGCCGACCTCAAGGCGCGCGACCGGCTGACCCGTGAGGTCGAGACCATGCGCCGGGTACGCAGCCCGCACGTGGCCGAGGTGCTCGACGCCGAGCTGGTCGGGGGCCAGCCGTACGTGGTGACCCGGTTCGCGCCGGGCCGCACGCTCGAGGACACCGTGCTGGCCGACGGCACGCTCGCGGCCCGCGAGGTCATCAAGCTCGCCCAGGGGCTGTGCCAGGCGCTGGTGGCCATCCACGCCGCCGACGTGATCCACCGCGACTTCAAGCCGTCCAACGTCATGCTGGTCGACGGCGAGCCGCTGGTCATCGACTTCGGCATCGCCCACCTGGTCAACGCCACCCGGCTGACCCAGACGGGGATGTTCGTCGGCACGCCGGGCTACCTCGCGCCCGAGATCATCCGCGACTCGGAGATCACCCAGGCGGCCGACGTGCACGCGCTGGCCTCGACGGTGTTCTTCGCGGCGGCGGGCACGCCGCCGTTCGGCACGGGCACGTTCGAGGCGGTCTGCTTCAACATCATGGAAGGCCGCGCCCAGCTCGACAAGGCGCCGGCCTGGCTGCGCGGCTGGCTCGCCCGGGCGCTGGACGTCGAGGCGTCGGGCCGGCCGAGCGCCCAGGAGCTGCTGCGGATGGCGCGGGCGCTCGACCCGTCGGTGACGACGTTCCACGAGTCGCCGCCGCAGGCCCCGCCCGCCAGGAACACGACGAAGAAGCTGTCCACCCGCACGCGGATGATGGACACCTTCTCCGACCTGCTGCCGCCGGTCGAGTACGACCCGCCCAGGCCGCGCAGGGAGGAGAGGCGCGAGGAGGAGCGGCCGCCCCCCTACGTGCCCGCGCCGATGCCGGCCAGGCCGGCGCCGCGTCCCGACCAGCGGGTCGCGGGCTACCCCGCCCCGCAGAACCACCGGCCGGCCCCGCCCCCCGCGCCCGTGCAGCAGGCGACGCGGGGCTCACAGCGGCCGGCCACCCAGCCGCGCCCCTACACGCCGCCCGGCGAACGCAGGCGCTACCTGGTCGGCAGCCAGCTCACCGGGGTGCTGCTGCTGGTCACGCTGGCCGCGCTGACGGTCATGATGCCGGTCACGGTCGGCGCGGTGGCCGTGGCGATCGCGCTGGTGCTGCGGGTGGGCGAATATCTCTTCGGCGACCTGCTCAAGCGCCGCCAGGTGCGCGGCTCCAGCGCGGCCGATCCGCTGCTCGTGCTGGTCGGCACCCCATGGGCGCTGGTGAAGGCGTCGCTGGTGACGCTGGTGCATGTGCCGCTGGCGGCGCTGTTCGGCGTGTGCGTCTGGGGCGTGCTGCGCTGGGGCGGCGGCATGGGCGTCAACGAGGCCGCCGCCTGGGCGGCGGGCGCGTTCTCGGCGGGCCTGTTCGTGCTGCCGGGCGGCGGCGCGCCGCGCCAGGCCGTCACCCGCACGCTGACCGGCGTGCTGCGCAGCCCCGGCGCCGCCACGGTGGCGCTGCTCGTCGTCGGCACGGCCGCGTTGCTGGCGGTGATGTTCGCGATGGGGCAGAACACGGTGTGGGAGCCGTGGCAGCCGCCCGACGACGCGATCAAGGACCTGACGAAGAGCGCCCAGGACAGCGTGGTCGGGCTGATCACCGGGCTGGTCGGTTCCCTGCTCGACTCCCTGGGGCTGGGCTTCCTCGCACCCTGGTCCTGAACGGCTGGCCCTGACCGGTCGGTCCCGAACGCCTCGTGCTGAACGGCCGGTCCTGACCGGCTGGTCCTGAACGGCTCGCCCTGCGCGGTGCCCTGGCGCCGAGCGGAGGGGAGTCCCGGAGCGCCTTCGAGGGGAAGGATGGGGTATGAGCGATCACCTCGGCCCGTACCAGCTCCTGTCACGGCTCGGATCCGGTGGGTTCGGCGAGGTGCATCTGGCGCTCGACCCCGATGGCCGCACGGTCGCGGTCAAGGTGCTGCACCCGCACGTCGCGGCCGACGCCGGGGCGCTGGCCCGGCTGGCGCGCGAAGTCCAGACGATGCGCCGGGTCGGCGGGCCGCACGTGGCCGAGGTGCTCGACGCCTCGCTCGACGTCACCCGGCCCTACCTGGTGACCCGCTACGTCCAGGGCAGGCCGCTCAGCGCCGTCCCGGTGCCCGTGGCGGCCCTGCGTGAGCTGGCCGAGGGGCTGGCCGGCGCGCTGCTCGCCATCCACCGGGCCGGGGTGGTGCACCGCGACCTCAAGCCGGCCAACGTGATGATGGCCGACGGGTTACCGGTCGTCATCGACTTCGGCATCGCCAGCGCGCTCGACTCGCTGTCCGTGACGGCCTCGGGCGCGGTGGTGGGCACGCCCGGCTACCTGGCGCCCGAGGTGCTCGAAGGGCGCGAGGCCGGCATGGAGGCCGACGTGTTCTCGTTCGGCGCCACGCTCGCCTACGCGGCGACGGGCCGCCAGCCGTACGGGCAGGGGCCGGCCTCGGCGGTCGCCTACCGGGTGGTGCACCACGAGCCCGACCTCGACGGCGTTCCCGGGTGGTTGGAGCCGCTGCTGCGCGACTGCCTGGCCACCGACCCGGCCGCGCGGCCCACGGCCGAGCGGATCTGTGACCGGCTGGGCGTCGACCCGGCCACGCCGGTCCCGCCGCCGCCCGCGCGTGTCGTGCGCTCGCGCGGCGGCGACGTGCACGAGCTCGACACGCGGCAGTGGCGGCCCGGCGACCGGCCTCGGCCGGGCTCGCCCGAGGAGAGCCGGGCGCGGCACCGGGAGAAGGTGCGCAGGCGCTGGGTGATCGGCTCGGGACTGTTCGTCTCGTTGCTGTCGGCGGCGGCCTGGGAGCCGCTGCCCGAGGTGGCGCTGTTCCTGCTGGCGGGGTACGCGCTGGCGGTCGTGGCCGACGCGGGTGTGGCGCTGTTCGCGCGCGCCCCGTACCTCCGGAGCCGGATCGTGGTGGACCTCGCGGGCATCGCCGGGACAGCCGGGCTGTGCCTGGGGCTCAACGCGGCGTTCAGCACGTTCACGCTCGCGTTGTTCGCGGGGACCGCGCTGGTGGCGGGCATCGCCTTTCTGCTCTCGGCGTGAGAGCCTGTCGCGAACGAGGGACCGGAACAAAGTTCGGTAAGGTGGGATGGGATACGATTTGCGGTAAAGCTACCCGTGGGTAACATGGCCGCGGAGGCCGGGGCCAACCCCGAGCACCCGCTGTCGGAGGCCCACGGGCCACCTGGCACTCTGGACAGCATGCAACCAGCGCCCGCCGCACCGTCGCGGCGGCGCACGCGAACACGGGAGGTCGGCCACCGGCCATGAACATCGTCGTCTGCGTGAAGCAGGTCCCTGACACGGCGACCGAGCGCAAGCTGCGGTCCGATGACAAGACGCTCGACCGCGACGCCGTGGACGGCGTGGTCAACGAGCTGGACGAGTACGCGGTCGAGGAGGCCCTGAAGCTCAAGGAGGCCCACGGCGGTGAGGTGACCGTCCTCACCATGGGCCCGGGCAAGGCCACCGAGACCATCCGCAAGGCGCTGGCCATGGGCGCCGACAAGGCGGTCCACCTCAGCGACGCCGCGCTGCACGGCTCCGACGCGCTGTCCACCTCCTACGCGATGGCCCAGGCGCTGAAGAAGATCGGGTTCGACCTGGTCATCCTCGGCTCTGAGTCCACCGACGCGCGCACCGGCGTGCTGCCCGCGATGCTGGCCGAGCGGCTCGGCACCCCGCAGCTCACGCTCGCCCGCAAGGTCGACGTCAACGGCTCCTCGATCACCATCGAGCGGCTCACCGACTACGGCTTCGACCGGGTCGAGGCCACGCTGCCGGCCGTCGTCTCCGTGGTCGAGAAGATCAACGAGCCGCGCTACCCGTCCTTCAAGGGCATCATGGCGGCCAAGAAGAAGCCGGTCGAGACGCTGGGCATCGCCGACGCCGAGATCGCGGCCGACCAGGTGGGCCTCGACGCGGCCTGGTCCGAGGTCGTCGAGTTCGCCCCGGCCCCGCCGCGGGCGGCCGGCACCATCGTCAAGGACGAGGGCGACGGCGGCGCGAAGGTCGCCGAGTTCCTCGCCTCCAAGAAGTTCATCTGAGAACGGGGGTTTTACTGATATGTCGGAGATTCTCGTTCTCGTCGAGCACGTCGACGGCGAGGTCAAGAAGGTCACGCTGGAGCTGCTGACCCTGGCCCGCTCGCTCGGCACGCCCGCCGCCGTCTGGGCCGGCCCGGGCATCACCGCCGACGCCAAGGCCAAGCTGGCCGCGTACGGCGCCGACAAGATCTACGTCGCCGGCTCCGATGACGTGGTCGACCACGTGGTCGCGCCCAAGGCGGAGCTGCTGGCCCAGCTCGTCGCCGACAAGGCGCCGGCCGCGGTGCTCGTGGCCGCCACGGCCGAGGGCAAGGAGGTCGCCGGCCGTCTCGCGGTCAAGACCGACTCCGGTGTCATCACCGACGCCGTCGGCCTGCGCGAGGGCTTCGTGGCCGACCAGTCGATCTTCGGTGGCGGCGTCAACGTCCAGTCGCGGGTGCGCAGGGGCACGCCCATCGTCGCCGTACGCCCCAACTCGACGGCCCCCGAGGCCGCCGCCGGGGCCGGTGCCGAGGAGGAGGTGGCCGTCTCCCTGAGCGACGGCGCGAAGGCGGCCAGGATCGTCGAGCGCGTCAAGCAGGAGAAGGGCGCCCGGCCCGAGCTGACCGAGGCCGCGATCGTGGTCTCCGGCGGCCGCGGCGTCGGCTCGGCCGAGAACTTCGCCATCATCGAGGCGCTGGCCGACTCGCTGGGCGGCGCCGTGGGCGCCTCCCGGGCCGCGACGGACGCCCAGTGGTACCCGCACCAGTTCCAGGTGGGCCAGACGGGCAAGACGGTGTCGCCGCAGCTCTACATCGCGGCCGGCATCTCCGGCGCCATCCAGCACCGGGCCGGCATGCAGACCGCGAAGAACATCGTCGCGATCAACAAGGACCCGGAGGCGCCGATCTTCGAGCTCGCCGACTACGGCGTCGTGGGCGACCTCAACCAGGTCGTCCCGCAGCTCACCGAGGAGATCGAGAAGCGCAGGTAGCGAACGCGAAAAGGGCGCCGCACACGCGTGCGGCGCCCTTTTCGCGCGCCCGGTCAGATGAAGGGGCGCCGTCGTCTCAGAGCCAGCCCATGTCGCGGGCGCGGCGGACGGCGGTGTGGCGGTTCTCGACCGCGAGCTTCGTCACCGCCGACGACAGGTAGTTGCGCACCGTGCCCTCCGACAGGTGCAGCTCGCGGGCGATGCGCGACACCGGCGCGCCGGAGGCGGCCGCCCGGAGGGTGTCGAGCTCGCGCGGCGTCAACGGGCACTCCCGCATGGTCAGGGCGTCGGCCGCCAGCTCCGGGTCGATGTAGCGGCCGCCCTCGTGGACCTGCCTGATCACCTGGGCCAGAGTGGCCGCCGGGTTGTCCTTGCCGACGAAGCCGCGCACGCCCGCCGCCATCGCCCGGCGCAGGTAGCCGGGGCGGCCGTAACCGGTCACGATCACCACCCTGCAGGCCGGCGCCACCTCGGCGATCCGCTCGGCCGCGGCCAGCCCGTCGAGGCCGGGCATGTCGATGTCGAGCATGGCCACGTCCGGTCGCAGCTCGCCGGCGAGCCGTACGGCCTCGTCGCCGCGGCCCGTCTCGGCCACGACCTCGATGCCCGGCTCCGCGCCGAGCAGCGCCACGAACGCGCCGCGCACCAGGTGGTGGTCCTCCGCGAGCAGCAACGTGATCACGCGGCCGGCCCCGCGGGCAGCGGGCTCGATCACGCGGCCACCCCCGCCAGCGGCACGGCCGCGCTGACGCGGAACGTGCCGCCGCCCGCCTCGGTGGTCAGCGATCCGCCCGCCGCCGTCACCCGTTCGGCCAGCCCGGTCAGCCCGTTGCCGCGCACCACCAGGGCGCCGCCGGGCCCGCCGTCGTTGACGATCTCCAGGATCACCTGGTCCCCCTCGATGTGCACCGAGACCTCGCACCAGCTCGCGGTGCTGTGGCGCAGGACGTTCGTGACGGCCTCGCGGGCGACCCAGCCGAGCGGCACGTGCACGTGGCCGGGCAGGTCGGCGGGCAGCTCGGGCCGGTCGCAGCGGACGCCGGCCGCGCCGAGCACGGCCGCGACGCCGTCCAGTTCGGTGTCGAGCGACATCGCCCGGTAGCCGCGGACGATCTCGCGCACGTCGTGCACGGCCGTGCGGGCGATCCGCTGGATCTCGGCCAGCTCGGCGTCCGCTCCGTCCGGGTTCGTACGCACCAGCCGCTCGCCCAGCTCGGCCCGCAGCGCGATCGCGTTCAGGGTGTGGCCGAGCGTGTCGTGCAGGTCGCGGGAGAAGCGCAGCCGCTCCTCGTCCACGGCCCGCCGCGCCAGCTCCGCCCGGGCCTCGCGCAGGTCGTCGACCACGTGGCACAGCCAGGCCACGCCGTACGTCATCGGCGCCACGAACGGCAGGGCGACGGCTCCGTACAACAGCGCGAGCGGCAGCGGCAGCCCGACGAAGACCATCATCAGCGTCCCGGCGGCGATCGCCGCGAGCGTGACCGCCCAGGCGACGGCGGCGCGGGCGAAGACGACCGTCGCCACCGAGATGAACGCCATCGGCAGCGCGACCCACTGGGCCCCGGCGAACAGCGGCACCCCGTAGGAGACCACCGCCACCACGGCCACGTCGAGATGGTGCAGCAGGGTCAGCCGGCGCAGGAAGGCCGCCCACAGGACCCGCGAGTAGCACACCGTGAGCAGCGTGCCGAACACGCCCACGACCAGGAGGACCCGTCCGGACCGGGTCTCCAGCGCGACGCCGGCGGCGGGCAGGGCGAGCGCCGCCACCATCGACCCGGACAGCACGGCCACCGCCGCCCCGGCGATGACCCTGGTGCTGACCACGCGCGCCTTCATCGGCCCCAAGGTTACGGTCATACCCGGCGCGGGTCCCACCGGAAGTAGCGCCGGGTGCTCCACAGGCCCACGCCGATCCACAGCAGGGCGACGCCGAGTCCCACGGCGGACACCTGGAACGCCTCCAGGAACCCGACCTCGGGGGCGCCGTCCCGGCTGAAGTCGCGGCCGAGGAAGGCGGTGCGCATCATGGTCACGATGGGCGTCAGCGGCAGCCGCTCGGCCACGCGCTGCCCCCAGTCGGGCAGCTCCGAGAGGGGCAGCATCATGCCCGAGCCGAACATGCAGACCAGCAGCACCGGCAGCGCCACGAGCTGGGCCACCTCGTAGTTGGGGATGAGACCGGCGGTCCCGATCGCGAGCGCGGCGAACACGGCCGCCCCCAGCAGGAAGGCCAGCACCATGAGCGGGATGTTGCGCGGCACGGGAGCGCCCACCATGGTGATCACGTACACCAGGATGACCGCGCCCTGCACGGCGCCGACCAGCGTCGCGTGCAGGATGTCGCCGGCGAAGATCGCGCTCGTGGGCAGCGCGCTGCCGCGCAGCCGCTTGTAGACGCGCTCCTCCCGCCGCACCACGATGCCCGTGGAGATCGTCATGTACGAGAACGGGAAGACCATCGCGACGGCCCCCACGGCGGCGAACACCGCCACCGGCACCCCGTTCACCGTGGCGCCCGGCCCCCCGTCGGCGCTCGTGTAGGCGAACGCCATGAACAGCGGCAGCAGCAGCACGCTGAAGGCCAGCCCGCGCTGGCGCAGCAGCACCGTCTGGTTGAGGCGTGCCTGCGCCCACACCATCGACGTCCAGCCCGCGAACCCGCTCATGCCGCCACCCTCTCCGTCTCCGCGACCTCCAGGAAGATCTCCTCCAGCGACGGCCTGCGCACCTCCAGGCCGGTGAGCTCCAGCCCGCGCTCGTGCGCCCAGGTCAGCAGGACCCGCAGGTCCTCCTGCGGCTCGTCCGTCTCGACCGCGTACGCGTCGCCGTCCGCTCGGACCGAGCGCCGCGTCAGCCCGGGGACGTAGGGCAGCTCGCTGGGCCGCACGCCGGGCAGCCGGAACGCGATGCGGGTGCCTCGGCCGGCGACGACGTCGCCGAGGGTGCCCTCGGTGACGATCCGCCCGGCGTGCATGATGGCCAGGCGCTGCGCGAGGTGCTCGGCCTCGTCGAGGTAGTGGGTGGTGAGCAGCACGGTGACGCCCTCGGCGACCATCTCGCGCACCAGCGCCCACACGTTGCGGCGCGCCTCGGGGTCCAGACCGGTGGTCGGCTCGTCGAGGAAGAGCACCTCGGGACGGCCGAGGATGGCCAGGGCCAGGTCCAGGCGCCGCTTCTCGCCGCCGGAGAGCTGGGCGACCCGGACGGCCTCGCGGTGCGCCAGCCCGACCCGTTCGAGGACGTGGCGGCGCTCCAGGGCCCGCGGGGTCCAGCGGCGCCAGGCGTCCACGGTCTCGGCGACGGTCAGGTCCTTGTAGAAGCCCGCCTCCTGCAGGACCAGGCCCACGCGCTGCCGCACCGCGGCCCGCTCGGTCAGCGGGTCGTGGCCGAGCACGCGCGCCTGTCCCTTCGTCGGCGGGTGGAAGCCCTCCAGCACGTCGAGCGTGGTGGTCTTGCCCGCGCCGTTCGTGCCGAGCAGGGCGTACAACTCGCCGCGGGCGACCTCGAAGCTGATCCCGCGGACCGCCTCGAAGTCGTCGTAGCGCTGGTGCAGGTCGCGCACCTCGATCACTGTCGTGTTCACGGACCTCACTGTGCCGGTCCGCGCACCGGGTCCGGCAGTCGCCGATCTCAGCAGGTGGCCGGGAGGTTCGCTGGGCCGGGCCGTGACATTTGTCAGGGCCCGTCAGCCCGCCACCCCGCCACCCGTCCGCACGCCGAGCGCCGCACGCCACAGTTCGCCCGTCACGGGCCGCCGGTCAGGCGGCCGCGTGGGCGGGCTCGCGCTCGGCGGGCGGCAGGACGGTGATCTGGGCGGGCTCCTCGCGCGGCAGGAAGCGGGCCGCCAGGGCGATCAGCAGCCCCAGGACGACGGCGATGCCGAGCGCGGCGCGCAGAGACGTGGCGTCGGACAGGAAGCCGATCACCACGGGCCCCAGCAGCAGCCCGGCGTAGCCCATGGCGCCGGCCTGGGCGATCGCCGGGCCGGGGTTGTCGGTGGCGGTGCCCGCGAGCGACAGCGTCATCGGCGAGATCGTCGCCACGCCGAGCCCGACGAAGAACATCGCGAACAGCGCCACCAGCGGCGCGGGCGCCGCCAGCACGACACCGAAGAACCCGGCCGTGGCCAGCCCGGACACCGTCAGCATGCCGCGCACGCCGAACCGGGAGCGCAGCCGGTCACCGGTGAGCCTGGCGACCAGCATGCCCGCCTCGAACACGGGGTAGCCCAGCGCCGCCAGCGCCTCGGGCGCGCCCAGCGAGTCGCGCATGAACAGCCCGTTCCAGTCGGCGACCGTGCCCTCGACCATGAACGCGAAGAACATCAGCGCGCCCAGCAGGTAGACGATGGGCGGCATGCGCCGGCGGGCCGCCGTCCCCGCCCGCCCCGTGGACGGAGGCTCGGGCAGGTACGCGCGGCCGATCACGACCATGAGCGGCAGCGAGACGAGGCCGACGAGGGCGACGTTCGCGGTGAACGACAGGCCGAAGGCGATGGACAGGCTGCCCAGCGCGCCGGCGGAGATGGCGCCGACGCACCAGCCCGCGTGCATGCCGTTCAGCAACGGCCGGCCGTAGGCCCGCTCCACCGTGGAGCCCTGGGCGTTCATCGCGATGTCCACCACGCCGAAGGCCATGCCGAAGAACGTGGCGGCCACCAGCAGCAGCGGCAGGTTGGGGGCGAAGGCCACGCCGACCAGGCCGAGCGCCGTCGCCGGGCCGCCGACGCGCAGCAGGGTCTTGCTGCCCGTACGGGCCATGACGCGGCGCATGGACTGCATGGTGACCAGCGCGCCGAGGCCCCAGACCAGCAGGACGGTGCCCACGGTGGAGGGCGACAGGCCGAGCTTGTCGGTCAGGGCCGGGATGCGCACGGTCATCGTGCCCACCATCAGGCCGGCCACGACGAAGGTGAGGACCGCGCCGTAGCGGGCGGTCCGCAGCTCCTGCGTCATCGTTCGTACCTCTCAAAATCTCGAAACAGGGATGTGTGACGCGCGCGCCCGCCGGGCGGGCCCCTGGACGGCCGTTGGAGGGCGGGGCAGGGGGCGGCGGCCCGCGCGGGGGCGCGGGCTCGGCGGTGGGCGGGGTAGGGCGCGCGGGGACGGACGTCCCGATGGTGGAAGGCCCCTCGCGGGGGCCTGGGCACAGGCCGGTGGCGGCGCTCTCCTGGGAGAGCACCGCGGCCGGTCGCGGGAGGCGGGCCTGCGGGCAGGCCGCGCGGACGCGGGCGGGACGTCGTCCCGCCCCGAGCGTTACGGCATGGCCTCCGGTTTCAGCAGCGCCATCAGCCGGGCCTCCAGGGCCACCAGGTCGTCCTCGGTGTTGAGACCGGGGTCGTGGCTCGCCACGTCCCACAGGCCCTCACACGCGAGCCGGACGACCTGGGACGCCGTCGGGTCGGGCTCGTCGTCCAGCCCCTCACGGTGCCAGCGCGTCATGGCCTCACGAAGCGGGGCCAGCAGGTAGAGGTTGCCCGAGGCGCCGGTGACCACGGCCCATCGTCGCAGCCGGCCCGAACGGACCGCGGCGAGCGTGGCCTTGAGGTAGCGCTCGGTGTAGGTCTGGCCCGGCTGGCCGACCAGGAGCTGGTCGAAGTCGTCGATGAGCCGCTCGACCATGCCCTTGATCAAGGCTTCTTTGCTGTTGAAATGGTAGAGAAGGCCGCCCTTGCTCACGCCGGCCCGGTCGGCGACGGCGGAGAGGGTGAGCGCGGTGGAGCCCTGGTCGCAGAGCAGCTCCTCCGCGGCGTCCAGCAACTCGTCCCTTCTCATGCCGCCTACTATACCGTCCGGACGGTATAGCGGCAAACGAGATACCCTAGCCGGGTGAGCAGACCGCCCGCCTATCTCGACCACGCGGCGACCACGCCCATGCTGCCCGAGGCGATCGAGGCCGTGACGGAGCAGCTGGGCCGGGTCGGCAACGCCTCATCGCTGCACGCGGCGGGCCGGCGGGTGCGCAGGGTGGTGGAAGAGGCGCGCGAGACGATCGCCGACGCGCTCGGCGCGCGGCCCAGCGAGGTGGTCTTCACATCCGGCGGCACCGAGGCCGACAATCTCGCCGTCAAAGGACTCTACTGGGCGCGCGCCCCGCGCAGGCGCATCCTCATGAGCGCCGTCGAGCACCACGCCGCCCTCGACCCGGCCCACTGGCTGGCCGACGACCAGGGCGCGCAGGTGGAGCTGCTGGAGGTCGACGCGGCCGGCCGGGTCCACCCCGACACGCTGCGCGCCGCCATCGCCGCCGACCCCGACAGCGTCGCCCTGGTCAGCGTCATGTGGGCCAACAACGAGGTCGGCACCATCCAGCCCGTCCACGTCCTCGCGGCGATCGCCCACGACCACGGCATCCCGTTCCACACCGACGCGGTGCAGGCGGTCGGGCAGCTCCCGGTGTCGTTCGCCGACTCCGGCGCCGACGCGCTCACCATCAGCGGCCACAAGATCGGCGGCCCGATGGGCGTCGGAGCCCTGCTGCTGGCCAGGGGAGTGACCCCCGTCTCGGTGCTCCACGGCGGCGGCCAGGAGCGCGACGTCCGCTCCGGCACGCTCGACGCGCCCGCCATCGCGGGGTTCGCCGCCGCGGTCCGCATCGCGGTCAAGGAGCAGCACGAGCAGCGGCGCCGGCTGACCGAGCTGCGCGACGAGCTGATCGAGCGCGTCCGGCAGGCGGTGCCCGACGTGGTGCTCAACGGCGACCCCGACCACCGGCTGCCCGGCAACGCCCACTTCTCCTTCCCCGGCTGCGAGGGCGACGCGCTGCTCATGCTGCTCGACGCCAAGGGCGTGGAGTGCTCGACCGGGTCGGCCTGCTCGGCGGGCGTGGCGCAACCGTCCCACGTGCTGCTGGCCATGGGCGCCGAGCCGGCGGCGGCCCGGGGGTCGCTGCGGTTCACGCTCGGCCACACCTCGACCCGTGACGACGTCGACCGCCTCGTCGAGGTGCTGCCCGCCGCGGTCGAGCGGGCCCGCCGGGCCGGCCTGAGCTGACCGCCGGGCCCGTCCGCCGGGCCCGCGCGGGGTCAGGTGACGCCGGGTCAGGTCACGAAGGGGACGACCGCGCTCCACGCCGGGTCGCCCGTGACGTCGACGCGCGCCCTGCCCTCCGGCCAGCCCGCCGCGAGCTCACGCAGCCGGTCGGCCGCGTCACCGTCCGGGTCGGCGTACACGTGGACGATCCGATGCCCCTCCGCGCTCAGGTGCACGGCCAGCACGGCCGCGGCGGCCGGCTCGGCCAGCAGCCCGGCCAGCCGCTCGTCGAACGCGCTCAGCGCCTCCACCGACTCCCCGGCGGGCAGCCCGGTGTCGTCGCGGTGCGCGTACGGCAAGGTGACCATGACGTGCTGGTCGAACAGCGGGAAGTCGACCGGCCGCAGCGGATGGCGGGCGGTGGCCACCAGCGGCGCGCCCGAGGCGGTCTGCCCCTCCAGCAGCGCCCACTGCTCCTCCTCGTAGCCGGAGGCCAGGTCGGCGACCACGGCCGGCAGGTGCACGGCCGCCACGGCGTCGATCGGCTGGTGCGTGACCGCCGTGATCTCGCCCACCCAGCGGGCCACCTCGTCCTCGCCCAGCACCCGGTCGAGGGCGAGCAGCGCCGCCTCCATCCGGTCGTCCTCGTCCAGCTCGCCGAAGATCGGGTGGTGGGCGGCCACGTCCACCCGCGCGGCGCCCAGCGGGGCACGCAGCCCGAGCACCAGCTTGCCCACCGACACCTCGACGCCGCCCACCTCGAACGTCAGCTCCTGCGCCCGGGAACTGGCCTGGCGGGACGGATGGAACTCCCACAGCAGGTCGCCCGTGGGCGCCGCCCTGGCCCAGCGGTGGGCCAGCGGGCGCAGCTCGGCGTCGCCCGCGGCCGTCACGACCAGCGCGTGCGCCGCCTCCTTGCCCGGCGCGAGCTCCCAGACCAGGTCCGGATGGACGGCGCGCACCATCGGGCCCAGCTCGGCGGCCAGCCCGCCGGCGTCGCCCGCCGCCACCAGGGCGTCGATCCGGGGCCTCGCGCCCTCCCACCACGCCCAGAACGCGGCGATGCCGTCGTCTTCCACGTCGCCCTTGCGGCCGAACAGTCGCATAGCCGTGCATCCTTCCAGAAGAGCGCGCCAGAAGAGCGCGGGGAGCGCACCGGGGCACCGCGCGAAGCGCACCCTCCATCGGACAGTACTCTGGAACGGTCATGGGACTGCGTGTGCTTGCCGCCATGTCGGGCGGCGTCGACTCAGCCGTGGCCGCCGCTCGGATCGCCGAGGCCGGTCACGACGTCACCGGTGTGCACCTCGCCCTGTCGGCCAACCCCCAATCCCACCGCACGGGCGCCCGGGGCTGCTGCACGGTCGAGGACTCGCGCGACGCCCGCCGCGCCGCCGACGTGATCGGCATCCCGTTCTACATCTGGGACATGGCCGAGCGTTTCCAGCGCGACGTGGTCGAGGACTTCGTGGCCGAGTACGCCGCCGGCCGCACGCCCAACCCGTGCCTGCGGTGCAACGAGAAGATCAAGTTCGCGGCGGTGCTCGACCGGGCGCTGGCGCTCGGGTTCGACGCGGTGGCGACCGGCCACCACGCCAGGCTCGTCGACGGCGTGCTGTCCCGCAGCGTCGACATGGGCAAGGACCAGTCCTACGTGCTGGGCGTGCTCACCCGCGAGCAGCTCGGTCACGCCCTGTTCCCGCTGGGCGACTCCACCAAGGCGCAGGTGCGGGAGGAGGCGGCCCGGCGCGGCCTGACCGTGGCCGACAAGCCCGACAGCCACGACATCTGCTTCATCGCCGACGGCGACACGCGGGGCTTCCTGGCCAAGCGGCTCGGCTCGGCCGAGGGCCCCATCGTCGACCAGGCCGGCGAGGTCGTCGGCAGCCACCAGGGAGCCCACGGGTTCACGGTGGGGCAGCGCAAGGGCCTGCACATCGACCGGCCCGCCGCCGACGGCAGGCCGCGCTACGTGCTGTCGATCGAGCCGGTGTCCAACACGGTGACCGTCGGGCCGCGCGCCGCGCTGGAGGTCACGTCCATCGTCTGCGGGCCGCCCGTCTGGAACGGCCCGTCCGTCTTCGACGACCTCACCGTCCAGCTCCGCGCGCACGGCGAGGTCTACGGGTGTCGCGTCGAGGAGTCGGACGGCGGGCTGCGCATCGAGCTCGACCGGCCCGCGACCGGGGTGGCCCCCGGGCAGGCGGCGGTGCTCTACACGGGCTCGACCGTGATCGGCTCCGCCACGATCACGCACGCCGCCTGAAGGCCCGGTCTCAGCCCAGGGTGACCGACTCGCCGACGGCGAGCCTGCGCATGTCGGCGCCCTGCTTGTCGGCCTCCAGCTTCAGCCAGCCGTCCACCAGCGACAGCCCGGCGTCGTTGAGCAGGCCGTCGTGCGTCGAGTAGGCGCGTGCCGGGCGCACCGTGCGCAGATACTCGACCATCTCCAGGCCCTTCAGCCACGGCGCGTTGGTCGGCACCAGCAGCGTCGGCACCTCCACGTCGGGCACCGTCAGCGCGTCACCCGGGTAGAACACCTCGTCGTCGAGCAGGAACCCGACGTTCTGCACGATCGGCATGTCGGGGTGGTTCCTCGCGTGCCACTCGCCGTACACCCGGACCGCGAACCCCGCAGCCGTGAAGTCGTCGCCGTGCCGCACCACCCGCACCTTGGGCGGAACATCGGTCAACTCCCCGGCGACGCCCTCGCAGGTCCACACCTCCAGCTCGGAGGAGGCGGACCTCAGGCGTTCGACGTCGACGTGGTCGAAGTGCTGGTGCGTGATGAGCACCGCGTCGGCGCCGTCCAACGCCGCCGCCTCGCTGAGCGTGCCCGGGTCGATGACGACGACCTTGCCGTCCTTCTCCAGCCGTACGCACGCGTGGCCGTACTTGGTGAGCCTCATCCACGAGAGCCTACGCTTGTCCCATGTTGACGTGGGAAGCCACCGGGGTCGGGTCACATCCCGGACAGGATCATCTGGAGGCGGCACGGGTCGTCTTCGGCGAGGTGCCCGGCCTGCCGTACCTGCCGGAGCTGCCCGCGCGTGGCGTGGGCGCCGACATGGCCGGCCGGACGGCGGCGCTGCTGGTGGACCTGCCGGTGGAGGTGCAGCCGTCGGGATGGCGGCTCACCGACCGGCCCGGTCGTGACCACCGCAGGGCCGTCGACCACCTCAGACGCGACCTCGACGGGCTGGAGGAGGTCGGGCACGCCTACGAGGGGCCGATCAAGGTGCAGGTGTGCGGGCCGTGGACGCTGGCGGGCGCGGTGGAGCTGCGCCACGGCGACAAGATGCTGTCCGACCACGGCGCGGTGCGCGACCTGACCGCCTCGCTCGCGCAGGGGGTCGCCGACCACGTGGCGGAGGTGCGGCGGCGGCTGCCCGGCGTCACCGAGGTGGTGCTCCAGCTCGACGAGCCGGGGCTGCCCGGCGCGCTGGCCGGCACGGTGCCGACCGCGTCGGGGTTCGGGCGGCTGGCGGCCGTCGAGGAGTGGCGGGCGGAGGAGTCGCTGCGCGCCTTCCCCGACCCCGTCGTCCACTGCTGCGCGCCGGCCGTCCCGTACGACCTGCTGCGCAGGGCCGGCGTGCGGGGCGTGTCGGTGGACGCCTCGCTGGTCAGGCGGCGTGAGGAGGAGGCCGTGGGTTCGGCGGTCGAGGCGGGCATGGTGCTGCTGCTCGGCGTGGTGCCGGGCACCGACACCCGGCTGCCCGGCGCGGACGTGGTCGCCAAACCGGCGCTGGAGCTGTGGCGGCGGCTCGGCTTCGCGCCCGACCGGCTGTCCGGGCAGGTCGTGCTGACCCCGGCCTGCGGACTGGCAGGAGCCTCACCGGCCTACGCCAGGGCGGCGCTGGCCGCCTGCCGCAAGGCGGCCCAGGTGCTCAGGGACGACCCGGAGGGCGAGTCTCGCGGGCGGTGACCCGTGGCGGTCTCGTGGGGGTCTCATGGTGGCTTCACGGGCCGTTGTTGTCAGTGCCGGGCGATAGCGTTTCCTCAGGTCGGGAACGCGGCGAGAGCGAAGGAGGACTCGCGTGGGCGAGCCAAGCGCCGGGGGCGTGCCGGTGGCCGCGCTGAAGCGGCACGCGGAGCTGGCGGAGCTGGTCGAGGAGGCGCGCTGGCGCTACTACGTGCTCGACCAGCCGACGGTCAGCGACGCCGAGTTCGACGGCTGGTTCAACGAGTTGCTCGCCCTGGAGAAGGCGCACCCGTCGCTCCAGACCCCCGACTCGCCGACGCAGAAGGTGGGCGCGCCGGTCTCGGGCGACTTCGCCAAGGTCCAGCACCTCGCCCGCATGGAGAGCCTCGACAACGCCTTCGACGCCGACGACATGGCCGCCTGGCAGGCCAGGGCCGCGCGGCTGGCCGAGGGCGACCCCGGCCCCTACCTCGTCGAGCTCAAGATCGACGGGCTGGCGGTGGCGCTCGTCTACCGTGACGGCAAGCTGGAGCGCGGCGCCACCCGGGGCGACGGCCGCACGGGCGACGACGTCACCCCCAACGTCCGCACCATCAAGGGCGTCCCCCACCGGCTGCGCGGCGACGACGTGCCCAGCCTGGTCGAGGTGCGCGGCGAGGTCTACATCCCGGTCGACGACTTCACCAAGCTCAACGAGCAGCTCGTCGAGCAGGGCAAGGCCCCCTTCGCCAACCCGCGCAACTCCGCCGCGGGCACCCTGCGCCAGAAGGACCCGCGCATCACCGCCCAGCGCCCGCTCCGCATGATCGTCCACGGGGTCGGCGTATGGGAGGGCGCGACGGCGCCGCGCGCCCAGTCGGAGGTCTACGACCGGCTGGGCGAGTTCGGGCTGCCGGTCAGCGACCTCTACAAGGTGGTGGGGAGCCTCGACGAGATCAACGAGTTCATCGAGCACTACCGCGTCCACCGGCACGACCCGCCCTACGAGATCGACGGCGTGGTCGTCAAGGTCGACGACTTCCGCACCCAGCGCGAGCTGGGCTCCACCTCACGGGCGCCGCGCTGGGCGATCGCCTACAAATACCCGCCCGAAGAGGTCAACACCAAGCTGCTCGACATCCAGGTCGGGGTCGGCCGCACCGGCCGGGTCACGCCGTTCGCGGTGATGGAGCCCGTCGTCGTCGCCGGCTCCACGGTCGAGCGGGCCACGCTGCACAACGCCGCGATCGTGGTCAAGAAGGGCGTGCTCATCGGCGACATGGTCGTGCTGCGCAAGGCCGGCGACGTCATCCCCGAGATCGTCGGTCCGGTCGTGGCGATGCGTGACGGCTCCGAGCGGGAGTTCGTCATGCCGACCCACTGCCCCGAGTGCGGCACCGAGCTGGCCTACGAGAAGGAGGGCGACGCCGACCTGCGCTGCCCCAACGCCCGCGGCTGCCCGGCGCAGATCCGCGAGCGCATCTACTTCGCCGCCCGGCGCACGGCGCTCGACATCACCGGCCTCGGCTACGTCGCGGCCACCGCCCTCACCCAGCCACTCCCGCCGCAGCAGCCGGCCGTGCGCACCGAGGCCGACCTGTTCGACCTCACGCTGGAACAGCTCATCCCCATCAAGTCGGTGGTGCGCGACAAGGACACCGGCCTGCCCAAGATCGACCCCAGGACGGGCGAGGAGAAGGTCGTCTCGTTCTTCTCCAACGTCAACGGTCAGGCCAGCCAGAACGCGCTGACGCTCCTGCAGGAGCTGGAGGAGGCCAAGCAGCGGCCCCTGTGGCAGGTCCTCGTCGCCCTGTCGATCCGCCACATCGGGCCGCCCACCGCCCGAGTCCTCGCCGGCCAGATGCGCTCGATGGACGCCATCATGAACGCCTCGGAGGAGGAACTGGCCGCCGTCGAGGGCATCGGCCCCCGGGTCGCCGCCACCATCCGCGAGTGGTTCGCGGTCGACTGGCACCGCGAGATCATCGAACGCTGGCGGGCGGCCGGGGTGCGCATGGCGGACGAGCCGGCTCCGGAGAAGGGGCCGCAGACTCTCCAGGGCCTCACCTTCGTCGTGACCGGCACCCTCGACGGCTTCACCCGCGACAGCGCCGCCGAGGTCCTCACCAGCCGGGGCGGCAAGGTCGCGGGGTCGGTGTCGAAGAAGACGTCCTTCGTGGTGGTGGGGGAGAACGCGGGCTCCAAGTACGACAAGGCGGTCAGCCTGGGCGTGCCGATCCTCGACGAGCAGGGCTTCCGGGTCCTGCTCGAGGACGGCCCGGAGGCCGCCTCCGCGGTCGCCGTCACCCCGGACAAGGAATAGGCGCCCGCCCGCGGTCAGGGCGCCGTGGGCGCCACCGGACGGTCACCGGCGGGACGACAAGGGCGCACGGTGGGGTGTGTGATCGCGTTTCCCGGGCAGGCCCATCCAGTCAGCGCCCGCGTGTCTCCCCCGGAAGGGCTTCCATGACAGTCGAACAGCCGGCCATCTGCCCGAGGTGCCAGGGCGTGACCGTCGCCCTGCACGCCAGTGCCTACACGCCCGCTCGCGCGCGGCTGATCGTCGCCAACGGCTTCTGCCGCGGACACGGCTTCGACGCCGAGCGCCGCACGCTGCACGAGGGGCCCGCCGAGACCGCGACCTCCCCTCGCCACGGCCAGGGTCACCGCGCCGAACACACCGGCCCGGAGCGGCGCCGCGACGTCGCTCCGGTCGAACACGTCGAAGTGTGACGAGGCCGCCGCCCGGCTCGCGGATCACGCCCGCGAGACGTCCTCGCCGGCGTGGACACGCACCCGACCCTGCCGGGGCCGCACGGTCCTCTCACTCGGCGTCCCACGTCGGCATCGCTCGTCCGGCGTCTGCGTGGTCGCGTCCGGGATGTCGTCCCGCGTCGGCATCGAGTTCGCCTGGCGCCCGCGTCGTCGCACCCCGGATGACCTACCTGCCGACGTCCCGGGACCGCCTCGTCGCCGACGACGCCGTCCGCTCGGCCCGGCTGCTCGGCGTCCGGGTGATCGAGACCGACGGGACCCGCGATGCCGGGGACGTCGCCGCGATCGTCGCCGGCCACGTCCGGCCCTACCTCCCGCCACCGGACGACCATGCGGTGGGCCGGAGCGGACCCGGGCATCCTGAGCAGGAGGACCGTCCGCCGGATCTTCCCCGGCGGCCCGCGAGATCTCCACAGCCGCCGGCTGAGAGGAGACGGCCGCCGTCGCGGTCAGTGAAACTCTCGGGAGACGTCCCGACGGTCTGATGGTCCTGACGGCCCTGGTGGTCCCGAGGTCCCAACGGTCTAACGGTCCTGACGGTCTGATGGTCCTGACGGTCAGGTGGTCCCGAGGTCCTGATGGTCCTGACGGGACGACGTGGCGCGGAGAGCCGGGCGCCGCCTCGTCCGGTACGCCCTGGCGGCCCGTATCCCTTGACGCGACCGCTGACAGGTCTTCCCGCGGAGATTTCCCGCGACGGCGGCAAAAGGCCGGAAACCCGCTCCACAGGTACAGAGCGTCGATATGCTGTCTACAGAGTGTTGTTTCTGGGCATATGTCCGAAAGGAGAAGTGACAGAACGTACGCGCTTGGTTTCGCGAAGTGGGGTAAAGGTCGTACCCTCCCATAGTGACCTGATGGGGGTTCTGTTTACCGATGACTGACCCAACCGACACCCGCGACACAGGACCACGCGTCGGCACGCCCCTGTGGGCGTACCTCGCGGGCGTCTCCGTGATCGGCTTCACCGCGCTGGTGGCCGCCATTCTCGGGCTCGATCCGGCCCCGCTGGCCGAGCTCGCGCGCTCGCCGCTGTTCTGGGTGCTGGCGGTGCTGGTCATCCTGGGAGAGCTGCGCCCCGTCATGGTGTCGTCCGCGACCCAGGTGGGCGGCACCTACCCCTCGACGATGTTCACCTTCGCCGTCCTGCTGCACCTCGGGCTGCCCGTCGCCGTGCTGATGCAGGCGGTGGCCGTCGCTCTCAACGGGGTGGTGACGCGCAAGGCGTGGCACCGGGTGCTGTTCAACACCGCCCAGTCGACGCTCGCGCTGACCTCGGCGGCCGCCGTGCTCGGCGCGTTCGGGATCGTGCCCGCTCCCGAACGGCCGTGGGTGCCGTCCGGGAGCGACCTGCCGGCCATGGTGCTGGCGGGCGTCGCCTACTTCGCCGTACGGGCCGCGCTGGTGAGCGGGGCGGTGGCGTTGCACGAGCGGCGTTCGATCACCCGGGTGCTGAGGGCGTCGCTCGGCCCGCAGAGCCTCGTCTACGCCGGGCTGCTCGGCCTCGCGCCGCTGGTCGTGGTGGTGATGAGCCGCGCGCCCGAACTCGTGCCGCTGTTCGTGGCGCCGCTGGCGGCCGTCTACTTCACGGCCACGCTGTCCATGCGTCGCGACCACCAGGCGATGCACGACGAGCTGACCGGACTGCCCAACCGCAAGATGCTGATCGTCAGCACCGAGGAGGCGCTGGCCGAGGCCCGGCAGGAGGATCGGGTCGGCCTGTTCCTGCTCGACCTCGACCGGTTCAAGGAGGTCAACGACACGCTCGGCCACCCGGTGGGCGACCGGCTGCTGCAGATGGTGGCGCACCGGCTCACCCACTCCGTACGGCCCGGCGACGTCGTGGCGCGGCTCGGCGGTGACGAGTTCGCCGTCCTGCTGCCGTCCATCAGGGACGCCCACGCGGCCCGCGAAGTGGCGGCCCGGCTGCGGGCCGCCCTCACCGAGCCGGTCCGGCTGGAGGGCATGACGTTCGACCTCGACGGCTCGGTCGGCATCGCGCTCTACCCCGACCACGCTCCCGACTTCGAACTGCTGCTCCAGCGCGCCGACGTGGCCATGTACCTCGCCAAGGAGGGGCGCACCGGCGTCGAGCTCTACCAGCCCGACAAGGACCGCAACTCTCCCGAACGCCTCAACCTACTGGGCGACCTGCGCCGTGCCGTCGACAACGGCGAACTGGCGCTGCACTACCAGCCCAAGGTCTGCCTCACGAGCGGCACGGTGCACGGGGTGGAGGCCCTGCTGCGCTGGCGCCACCCGGTGCACGGGCCGATCGCCCCGGCGGAGTTCATCCCGTTGGCCGAGCAGTCCTACCTGATGCGCCAGCTCACCGCCTACGTCATCGACGCCGCGCTGCAGCAGGCCGCCCGCTGGTGGCACACGGGCCTGCGGGTGCGGGTGTCGGTCAACGTCTCGGCCCGCGACCTGCTCGGCTCCGCCCTGCCCGAGCAACTGGAGCTGGGTCTGGCCAAGTACGACCTGCCGCCGGCGGCGATTCAGCTCGAGGTCACCGAGCGCATCCTCATGGGCGACCAGGCCTACCTGCACGAGACGATCAAGGCGCTGGCGGCGCTCGGGGTGCCGCTCGCCCTGGACGACTTCGGCACCGGCTACTCCTCGCTGATCCGGCTGCAGCGCCTGGCCGTCTCCGAGGTGAAGATCGATGCGTCGTTCGTCAGGCGGATGGCCGAGTCGGAGGACGACGCCAGGATCGTCCGCTCCATCGTCGACCTGGTCCGCTCCCTCGGCCTGCGCTCGGTCGCGGAGGGCGTCGAGTCCGACGAGATCGCCCTGCGACTCGCCGAGATGGGCTGCGACCTGGGCCAGGGCTGGCTCTTCGGCCGCCCCATGCCTCCCGCCGACGCCACGGCCTGGCTCCAGGAGCGCCACGCCGGCTCCGACATCGAGTACGCCTACCACCCCGAGGTCACCCACACGGCCTGAGCATCGAAGTACACTTCGTCGAAGTACACTTCGATATCTTGGACGGCCTGTGATCCTCAAGCCTGAGCGCGTCTTCGCCCGTGACTTCGAGTGGCGGCACCTGGCCCGGTTCGCAGCGGGGGCAGGGCGCCGCCCACAGCTCGGGGTGGTCAGCGGCCGGCGCCGCCAGGGCAAGACGTTCCTCGTGGAGGCGCTCGTCAGGGAGGCCGGCGGGTTCTACTTCGGGGCCACCGAGGCCACCGAGACCGAGTCGCTGAGCCTCTACGCCGAGGCCCTCACCGAGCACGTGGGCGCCCCCGCGCCGTTCCGGTTCGGCAACTGGGACGAGGCGATCCGGCAGACGTTCGCCATCGGCGCCGAACGCCGGGACATCATGGTGATCGACGAGTTCCCCTACCTGAGCAAGGTGTCGCCCGCGCTGCCGTCGATCATCCAGCGGGAGATCGACCGGGCGATCGCCGTGGATGCCCCGGTGTCCCTGCTGCTGTGCGGATCGGCGATGTCGGTGATGGGCCGCCTACTGGCGGGGGGCGCGCCGCTGCGTGGCCGGGCGTCGATGGAACTGGTGGTGCGCCCGTTCGACTATCGCCTGGCAGCGGACTACTGGCGGATCACGGACCCCCGGCTGGCGGTGCGCACCCACGCTGTGGTCGGTGGCACGCCTGCGTACCTGCGGTTCGTCGGTGACGACACGCCGCAGGGTCTCGACGACTTCGACGCATGGGTTCAGCGGACCGTCCTCGACCCGGGGACGCCGCTGTTCCGCGAGGCCCGCTACCTCCTGGAGGAGGAGACGGACGTACGAGACTCGGCTCTCTACCACTCCGTGCTGGCCGCCGTCGCGACCGGCAACGGCACCCGGGGCGGGATAGCCGGATACATCGGACGCAAGGCCGCCGACATCGGCCATCACCTCAACGTGCTGGAGGACAGCTGCCTGCTGCGGCGGGATCCCGACGTCTTCCGCCCGTCTCGCTCGGTCTATCACGTGTGCGAACCACTGGTGACGTTCTACCAGGTCGTGATGCGCCCTCGTTGGGGGCTGCTGGAGAGCGGGCGGGCGGCGGCCGTCTGGGCGGACTCGCAGGGACGTTTCCACGACCGGGTGGTGGGGCCGCATTTCGAGGAGTTGTGCCGCCAGTTCGCCCGGATCGAGGACGTCTTCGGCGAACTGCCGGGAGAGGTCGGGGCCGGCGTCGTCGCCGATGCCGAGCGTCGCGAGCAGATCGAGGTGGACGTCGTGGTCTTCGCGCCCGCGATGCCCGGCGAGCCCCGGCGGGTGCTCTCGCTGGGCGAGGTGAAGTGGGGCAAGAGGATGGGGCCGAGGCACAGCGCGCGGCTCAGGCGGGCCAGGGAGGTGCTCGGCGCGAAGGGCTACGACGTGCGTGACACCGTGCTGGCGTGTTACAGCGCGACGGGATTCGACGGTGCTCTGGCCTCGGAGGCGGACGTGCGGGCGGTGGGGGTGGACGAGCTGTACGGGTGACGGCGGCTCGGGGCGTGTTTCCAGGTGGTTAATGGTTCGGAGGCGTTCCGTCAAGGCCCCTAGGATGTGAGTGTCCAAACTCCATCCACGAAACGGGTTCAACGACTCATGTCCGCCATAACCCGCGACGAGGTCGCACACCTGGCCCGGTTGTCCAGGCTGGCGCTCACGGACGACGAGCTCGACCACTACGCCACGCAGCTCGATGCCATCATCGAGTCGGTCGCGAAAGTAGCCGAGGTCGCCGCCGAGGACGTGCCGCCGTCGTCGCACGCGCTCCCGCTGACCAATGTCTTCCGTGCCGACGAGGTGCGACCGTCTCTCACCCCCGAGCAGGCCCTCTCCGGCGCTCCCGCCGTCGAGGACGACCGCTTCCGGGTGCCGCGCATCCTGGGGGAGGAGGCATGAGTCTGATCCACAAGACGGCCGCGGAGCTGGGCGCGCTGATCGCCGGCGGCGAGACGTCGGCCGTGGAGGTGGCCGAGGCGCACCTCGACCGCATGGCCGAGGTCGAGCCGAAGGTCAACGCGTTCCTGCACGTCGACCGCGAGGTCACGCTCGCGCAGGCCAGGTCCGTCGACGAGCGGCTGAAGGCCGGTGAGCGGCTCGGCCCGCTGGCCGGCGTGCCGATCGCGCACAAGGACATCTTCACCACCCGCGACATGCCGACCACGGCCGCGTCCAAGATCCTCGAAGGCTGGCACCCGCCGTACGACGCGACGGTCACGCGCAGGCTGCGCGAGGCCGGGCTGGTGATCCTCGGCAAGACCAACCTCGACGAGTTCGCCATGGGCTCCTCGACCGAGAACTCCGCCTACGGCCCGACCCGCAACCCGTGGGACCTCGACCGGGTGCCGGGCGGCTCGTCCGGCGGGTCGAGCGCCGCCGTGGCCGCCTACGAGGCGCCGCTGTCCACCGGCACCGACACGGGCGGCTCCATTCGCCAGCCGGCCGCCGTCACCGGCATCGTCGGGATGAAGCCCACCTACGGCGGCTCGTCCCGCTACGGGCTGATCGCGTTCGCCAGCTCGCTCGACACGCCGGGCCCGTTCGCCCGCAACGTGCTCGACGCGGCGCTGCTGCACGAGGCGTTCTCCGGGCACGACCCGCTCGACTCGACCTCGATCGACGCCCCGGTGCCCTCTGTGGTGGAGGCCGCGCGGCAGGCCGACGTGGCCGGCATGCGGATCGGCGTGGTCAAGGAGTTCGGCGGCGACGGCTACCAGCCGGGTGTCCTGGCCCGCTTCAACGAGGCCGTGGCGCTGCTGGAGTCGCTCGGCGCCAAGGTCGTCGAGGTGTCGTGCCCGTCGTTCGCGACGGCGCTGCCCGCCTACTACCTGATCGCGCCGTCGGAGTGCTCGTCCAACCTGGCGCGCTTCGACGCCATGCGCTACGGCCTGCGCGTCGGCGACGACGGCACCCGCAGCGCCGAGGAGGTCATGGCGCTGACCCGGGCCGCCGGGTTCGGGCCCGAGGTCAAGCGGCGCATCATGCTCGGCACGTACGCGCTGTCCAGCGGCTACTACGACGCCTACTACGGCCAGGCCCAGAAGGTGCGCACGGTCATCTCGCGCGAGTTCGAGGCCGCCTACCACCAGGTCGACGTGCTGGTCTCGCCGACGACGCCGACCACGGCGTTCCCGATCGGCGAGCGGGCCGACGACCCGATGGCGATGTACCTCGCCGACCTGTGCACGATCCCGACCAACCTGGCGGGCAACGCGGCCATCTCGGTGCCGTGCGGCCTGGCCGACGAGGACGGGCTCCCCGTCGGTCTGCAGATCATGGCGCCGGTGCTGGGCGACGACCGCTGTTACCGGGTGGGCGCCGCAGTCGAGAAGGCCCTGGAGAGCCGCTGGGGCGGCCCGCTGCTGAAGGAGGCTCCGGCACTGTGACGGACACCGGGACGACCACGAAGATGGCCTACGACGAGGCGCTCGGCCGGTTCGAGCCGGTCCTCGGCCTGGAGACGCACGTCGAGTTGGGCACCGCGTCCAAGATGTTCTGCGGCTGCCCGACGACGTTCGGCGCGCCGCCCAACACCCACGTCTGCCCGACGTGTCTGGCGCTGCCCGGCTCGCTGCCGGTGGCCAACGCCAAGGCGATCGAGTCGACGATCCGCATCGGCCTGGCGCTCAACTGCTCCATCGCCGAATGGTGCCGCTTCGCCCGGAAGAACTACTTCTATCCGGACATGCCGAAGAACTACCAGATCTCCCAGTACGACGAGCCGCTCTGCTTCGACGGCTACCTCGACATCGAGGTCGACGGCAAGAGCGTGCGGATCGAGATCGAGCGGGTGCACCTGGAGGAGGACACCGGCAAGTCCACCCACATGGGCGGCGCGACCGGCCGCATCCACGGCGCCGACTACTCGATCGTCGACTACAACCGGGCCGGCATCCCGCTGGTCGAGATCGTCACCAAGCCCATCCCGGGCTCCGACCGGCTGGCGCCGGAGGTGGCCAAGGCGTACGTCACCGAACTGCGCGAGATCATGCGTTCGCTGGGCGTCTCCGACGTGCGCATGGAGGAGGGCTCGCTGCGCTGCGACGTCAACGTGTCGCTGATGCCGCGCGGCTCCTCCGAGTGGGGCACCCGCACCGAGACCAAGAACGTCAACTCCCTGCGCAGCGTCGAGCGCGCGGTGCGCAGCGAGATCGAGCGGCAGGCGGCGATCCTCGCCGACGGCGGCCGCATCGTGCAGGAGACCCGTCACTTCCACGAGGACACCGGCACCACCACGTCCGGCCGGTCCAAGGAGGAGGCGCAGGACTACCGCTACTTCCCCGAGCCCGACCTGGTGCCGATCGCGCCCGACCCGGCATGGGTCGCCGAGCTGAAGGCGGCCCTGCCCGAGCTGCCGTCGGTCAAGCGCAAGCGGCTGCAGGCCGAGTGGGGCCTGTCCGACCTGGACATGGAGGCGATGCACAACGCCGACGCCATCGACCTGGTCGAGGCGACGGTCGCGGCGGGCGCCCCGCCGGCCGACGCGCGCAAGTGGTGGATGGGCGAGCTGGCGCGTCGCGCCAACGAGACCGGCGTGGCGCTGGCCGACCTGCCGATCACGCCCGCCCAGATCGCCAGGGTGACCGAGCTGGTGGCCGCCGGGTCGCTCAACGACAAGCTGGCCCGCGAGGTGCTCGAAGGCGTGCTGGCCGGCGAGGGCTCGCCGGACGAGGTGGTCGAGAAGCGCGGGCTCAAGATCGTCAATGACGAGGGTGAGCTGTCGGCGATCGTCGACCAGGTCATCGCCGACAACGCCGACGCGGCCGACAAGGTCCGCTCCGGCAAGGTCGCGGCGGCCGGCGCGCTGGTGGGCGGCGTGATGAAGGCCAGCCGCGGCAAGGCCGACGCTGCCCGCGCGAGGGCGATGATCCTGGAGAAGCTGGGCGTCTCCGAGTAGACCTGGAGAAGCTTGCCGGGCGTCTCTGAGCAGACCTGGAGAAGCCGGCCTTCCCGAAGGAGACACGGGCGGGCCGTGCAGGACACGTGAAGGCCCCGTCCGGTCCCGATGGACCGGGCGGGGCCTTCGCGCATCCCTGCAGCCTCCCCTGAAGCACTGTCCCTGGTGCCCAGGAGGCGGCGGGTTATTCCTCGCGGATGTGCGTGGGCGCCAACTCGCGGCGTTCGAGCAGCTTGCGCACCACGGGAGTGAGCAGCGCGCCGAGGGACAGCAGGAGCAGCACCACCGCGATCGGGCTCTGCACCAGCACCGTGACGTCGCCCGCCCCGATGGCCAGCGCCCGGCGCAACTGGATCTCCGCCATCGGCCCCAGGATCATGCCGATCACCGCCGGGGCGATGGGCAGCCCGAAGCGGCGCATCGCGAACCCCAGCAGGCCGAGGACGAACAGCACCACCAGGTCGACCACCGTGCCGTTGAGCGCGTAGACGCCCAGTGCGGCGAACAGGACGATCCCGGCGTACAGGTAGGGGCGGGGGATGCGCAGCACCCGGGCCCAGAGCGGGGCCAGGGGCAGGTTCAGCACCAGCAGCATCGTGTTGCCGATGAACAGCGACGCGATCATGCCCCACACCAGGGCCGGGTTGTGGTCGAAGAGCTGGGGGCCGGGCTGCAGGCCGTACTGCTGGAAGGCGGCCAGCAGGATCGCGGCCGTCGCCGAGGTGGGCAGGCCCAGCGTGAGCAGCGGGACGAGGGTGCCGGCTGCCGAGGCGTTGTTGGCCGCCTCGGGCCCCGCGACGCCCTCGATGGCGCCCTTGCCGTACTCCTCGCGGGCGACGCCCCGCGCCAGCTTCTTCTCCGTCGCGTACGACAGGAAGGTGGGGATCTCCGCGCCGCCGCCGGGCAGCGCGCCGAACGGGAAGCCGAACGCGGTGCCGCGCAGCCACGGCTTCCACGAGCGCGCCCAGTCCGAACGGCCCATCCAGGCTCGGCCCACGGGCACCACCTCGGGAGTGGCGTGGCGCAGCCGCGAGGCCACGTACAGCGCCTCGCCCAGCGCGAACAGCCCGACCGCGACGATCACCACGTCGATCCCGTCGAGCAGCTGGGGTACGCCCAGCGTCAGCCGCGCCTGCCCGGTCTGCTGGTCGATGCCGATCAGCCCGATGACCAGGCCCAGCCCGAGCGAGGCCAGCCCGCGCACCAGCGAACGGGACAGCACCGCCGACACGCCCACGAAAGCCAGGATCGCCAGCGCGAAATAGTCCTCGGGACCGAAGCCGATCGCGAAGTCCACGACCGCGGGCGCGGCCACGACGAGCAGCGCGGTGGCGATGGTGCCGGCCACGAACGAGCCGATGGCCGCCGTGGCCAGCGCCTGCGCCGCCCGCCCGCGCCGGGCCATCTTGTTGCCCTCCAGCGCGGTGATCATCGAGGAGGACTCACCGGGCGTGTTGAGCAGGATCGACGTCGTCGACCCGCCGTACATGCCGCCGTAGTAGATGCCGGCGAACATGATGAACGCGCTCGCGGGCGGCACGGTGAACGTGATCGGCAGCAGCAGCGCCACGGTCATCGCGGGCCCGATGCCCGGCAGCACGCCGACGAGGGTGCCGAGGGTGACGCCGACCAGCGCGTACAGGAGGTTGACCGGCGTGAGCGCCGCCGCGAACCCCTCCATCAGGAGCTGGAAGGAGCTCACGTCAGATCACCCCCTGCAGCGGGCCGTCCGGCAGGGTGACGCCCAGCCCCTTGACGAACAGCAGGTAGGTGACGATCCCGATGATCACGCCCACCACCGCCGCCCGCATCTTGTGCTCGGCGCCCAGCACCACCGACAGCCCGAAGAACAGCAGGGACGCGCCGATGATCCAGCCGACCACGTTCAGGACCGCGGTGAACGCCAGGAAGATCCCGCTCACCAGCGCGACGCTGCGCCAGTCGGCGGGCGCGTCGGCGTCCACGTCCTCGCTCTCCTCGGGGTCGCCCCGCCCGCCGCGCAGCACGTCCACCACGTAGAACACGCCCACGACGATCATCGCGCCGCCCACCAGGATCGGGAAGAACCGCGGCCCGATGCCGAGCTGCGACGCGGCGGCCGCCACGTCCAGGGTGCCCACGATGACGAACACGCCCAGGCCCAGCACCACCAGGGCCAGCGCCAGCTCGGGCCGCCACCACCCGCGCCGCTCGCCGTCGGGCGCGGCGCCGGTGGCGGGAGCCTCCGGTACGGGTATGTCAGGCGACATCAGGACACGAGGCCCATCTCGGCGATGATGGCCTTGACCCTGGTCTGCTCGGAGGTGAGGTAGTCGGCGAACTGCTGGCCGGTCTGGAAGGAGTCGATCCAGCCGTTCTTGGCCACCGCGTCCTTCCACACCTGGCTGTCGTGCATCTTGGTGACCAGGTCGGTCAGCGTCTTCTTGTCGGCGTCGCTGAGCCCGCCGGGGGCCACGAAACCGCGCCAGTTGGCCACCTCGACGTCCAGGCCGCCCTCCTTGAGCGTGGGCGCGTCGAGGTCGGCCAGGCGCTCGCCCGAGGTGACGCCGAGGGCGCGCAGCTTGCCGGACTTGACGTGCTCGGCGAACTCGCCGACGCCCGAGATGCCGATGGTGACCTTGTTGCCGAGCAGCGCGTTCAGCGCCTCGCCGCCGCCGGAGTGGGCGATGTAGTTGACCTGCTTGGGGTCGACGCCCGCGGCCTTGGCCATCAGGCCCGCCACGATGTGGTCGGTGCCGCCGGCCGAACCGCCCGCGACCGACACCTTCGCCGGGTCGGCCTTCCAGGCGGCCGCCAGGTCCGACAGTGACTTGAGCGGCGACTCGGCCGGGACCACGACGATCTCGTACTCCTCGGTCAGCTTGGCGATGGGCGTGGTGTCGGTGAGCGTGACCTTCGACTTGTTCTGCTCGATCGCGCCCACCATGACCAGGCCCATGGTCATCAGCAGGTTGCCGTTGCCCTTCTCCCCGGCGAGCTGGGCGAGGCCGATGGTGCCGCCGGCGCCGGGCACGTTGAAGACCTCGTACTTGCGGCTCGGGTCGGCGGCCTTGAGTGCCTGCTCGGCCACGCGGGACGTCTGGTCCCAGCCGCCGCCCGGCGAGGCGGGAGCCATGATGCGGAGCGTGCCGGTGCCGCCGCCACCTCCGCCGGTAGCGTTTTCGCCGCAGCCGGTCAGCGCGGCCAATGAGAGCGCCGCCAGAGCGGCGAGGGTGCGCAGACGCATGTGTACTCCAAGGGGGGATTTCACGCTATGGAATCTGGATGGTGAAGTCCGTCCCCGGCAGAGTCGAGCTTTCTCTGATAGTAGTCTTTTAGGTCGTTTTGGTCGCGACCCGGCTGTGACCTGCAACTGTTTCGATGAGGCAGATGAGACGGGTTCGTGACGCCTCCCTCGGCACCCAGCTTTTCGTGCTGCAGATGGTGATCGTGCTGCTCGCCGTCGGCGGCACCGCCGGCGTGTGGGCCACCCGCACCCGTGACCAGCTCGACTCGCTGCACCAGCGGCGGGCGCTGGCCATCGCCCAGTCGGTCGCGGGGCTGCCGCAGGTCCGCGCCGCCTTCGACCTGCCCGAACCGGAGACGGTGCTGCAGCCGCTCGCGCTGGGCGTGCAGCAGTCCACCGGCGCCGACTACGTCGTCATCGCCAACCGCGAGCAGACCCGCTACGCCCACCCCAACGCCGCGCTGATCGGCCGGAAGCTGTCCACCGACGGCACGTCGGTGCTCACGACCGGCAGGAGCTGGGTCGGCACCGAGACCGGCACGATCGGCACCACGGTCCGCGGCAAGGCGCCCGTCTTCGACGAGTACGGCGACGTCATCGGACTGGTCTCGGTGGGCGTGCTGGAGGCCACCGTCATCGGCGAGCTCGCGGGCGCGCTGCCGCCGCTGCTGTGGACGGCGCTGGCGGTGCTGCTCGCCGGGCTCGCCGCGGCGGCGCTGATCACCGCGCGGGTGCGCAGGCAGACGTTCGGCCTGGAGCCGAGCGAGATCGCCGCGCTGCTGGAGCAGCGCGAGGGCGTGCTGCACGGCGTCAAGGAGGGCGTCCTCGCCCTCGACCTCACGGGCAGGGTGACGCTGGTCAACGACGCGGCCCGCGAACTGCTCGGTGACGTCGGCGAGGACCTGACGCGGATGCCGGTCTCCGACCGCATGCGTGACGTGCTCGGGGGCGCCGACCCCGGCGAGGACCGGATCGTCCTGCACGGTGACCGCGTGCTGGTGCTCAACCGCACGCCGGTCTCCGTGCGCGGCCAGCACCGCGGCTGGGTGGTGACGCTGCGCGACCGCACCGAGCTGGTACGGCTCGCGCGCGAGCTCGACGACACCAGCAGCGCGACCGAGGCGCTGCGCGCCCAGGCGCACGAGTTCGCCAACCGCATGCACACGGTCGTCGGCCTGCTGGAGCTGGGCGAGCACGAGGCGGCCATCGGCTTCATCACCCAAGGCACCGTCGGCGCCTACGCCGCCGACCTGCGCGAACGGGTGCAGGACCCGACGCTGGCCGCGCTGCTGCTGGCCAAGTCGGCCGAGGCGGCCGAGCGCGGCGCCCGGCTGGTCCTCGCCGACGACTCCGACGTGCCCGAGGGCGAGCTCGGCGACCCGCAGGACGCCGTACTGGTCGTCGGCAACCTGGTGGCCAACGCGATCGACGCGCTCGACGGCGCGGCCGGCACGATCGAGGTGTCCGTCCGGGCCGGCGCCGACGGCCTGCGCGTGCGCGTCGGCGACTCCGGGCCGGGCATCGCCCCCGACCTGGTCGAGGAGGTCTTCAGGGAGGGCTTCACGACCAAGGCGGCCCAGTCGGGGCCCCGTGGCCTGGGCCTGGCCCTGACCCGGCAGGCGTGCCTGCGCCGGGGCGGCTGGGTGAAGGTCCGCAACGACGACGGCGCGGTGTTCACGGCCCTGCTGCCGCCGCCCGTCGAGGCGGCGGCCCGATGACGCGGATCCGCGTGCTCGTCGTGGACGACGACTTCATGGTGGCGCGCATCCACGGCGGCTACGTCTCCCGCGTCCCCGGCTTCGAGGTGGTCGCCACCGCCCACAGCGGGACCGACGCCCTCGCCGCGGTCGCCCGGCTCCGGCCCGACCTCGTGCTGCTCGACATCTACCTGCCCGACATGTCGGGGCTGGAGGTGCTCAAGGACCTGGCCGACGTGGACGTGCTGGTGATCAGCGCCGCCCGCGACGTGCCCACCGTCAGGGAGGCGATGCGCCGCGGCGCGGTCAACTACCTGATCAAGCCCTTCACCGCGACCGCCCTGGCCGAGCGGCTCCAGCAGTACGCCGAGACCCGCAGGCAGCTCACCGCCATCGGCCCCGAGGCGCGCCAGGACGACGTCGACCGGCTGTTCGGCACGCCCAGCTCGGTGTCCGCGCTGCCCAAGGGCCTGTCGCCGGCCACCTGCGCGCTGGTCGCCGACACGCTGCGGGCGGCGGGCCGCGACCTGTCGGCCGCCGAGGCCGCCGAGCTGGCCGGCCTGTCACGGGTCAGCGCCCGCCGTTACCTGGAGTACCTGTGCGTGGTGGGCCGGGCCGAACTGCGTCCCCGATACGGCACCGCCGGCCGCCCGGAACACCGGTATCGGTGGCTAGGTTGACACCCTTCCGTAGCCGGATTCGGTGACATATCTGGATGCGCGTGCCTTACTGTTGCCTGAGGGTTTGGCAGCGGAACGGGAGGAGATTGAGGCGTGGGTAACCCCAAGCCGATCCAATCACCAACCGACCCCTTCGCGTCGGTGCCGCTCCCCTCCTCGGGCACCACGAGCAGGAGACCTCGCATCGAGGGCCTGCCGCCCGGCGTCTCCCGCGACATCTTCGGCGGCCCGGAGGGCCAGCAGCCGTCCCGTCCCGCTCCGGCGAGCACCGCGGCCCCGGGCGACGGGCCGAGCGGCGGCGCCCTGCCGCCCGTCGCGCCGCCCGCCCAGCCGTGGCCGGTGAGCCAGGGCAAGCCGGAGCCGTCCGCCTCCCGCGCCCCGGCGTTCGGCGCGCCCGGCGGTTCCGCGCGGCCGCCGGCGTTCGTGGACCCCGAGCCGCCGCGGCGCCGCCGCGTGCTGCCGGGCCTGGCCGTCCTGCTCGTGGTGCTGGCGTTGTTCGCCTACCTGGTGCCGGCCGTGATGATGTCGGGCTCGGTGCTGCGCGGCACCCGTGTGGCGGGCATCGACATCGGCGGCCTGACCGTGACGCAGGCGGCCGACAAGCTCCGTGCCGAGCTGGTCACGAAGATCAACAAGCCGGTCACCGTCGAGATCGCCGGCCGCAAGGAGACCATCCAGGCCGACGAGGCCGGGCTCGAACTCGACGTCGTCGCCACCATCGGCGAGGCGCGCAGCGGCTTTCCCGGCCCCCTCGACGTGTGGCAGGGGCTCACCGGCACGACCGAGCTGCAGCCGAAGCTCACCATCGACACCTCCCAGCTCGTCCGGACCGTCGAGGGGCTCGCCAAGGGCCACGACAAGGAGCCGCGCGAGGGCGGGGTGGCCTTCGACGGGCTGCGCCCGGTGGTGACCGAGCCCGAGGACGGGGTGCTGCTCGACCGCGAGGACGCCGTCCGCCGCATCGGCGACGCCTTCCTCGCCTCCCGCGACACCGCCGTGCTCACGCTGCGGCCCGCCAAGGCGGAGACCACCCCCGAGGCCGTCGCCAAGGCCAAGGCGGAGGCCCAGCGGGCCGTCTCGGCGCCCATCACGCTCGCCATCGGCGCCAAGCGGGCCACGCTGCCGCCCGCCACGATCGCCGCCCACCTGAGCTTCGTCACCGACGGCAAGGGCGGGCTCGTGCCGCGGTTCGACGCCGAGGCGGCGCTCGCCGCCGTCGAACGCGACCTCGTCGACGAGAGCCAGGCGCCGCGCGACGCCACCTACCAGATCGTCGGCGGCAAGCCCGAGTTGCTCCCCGCCCGCACCGGCCGGGGAGTGGACGACAGGCGGCTGGCCCGAGACGTGGCCAGGGTGATCGGAAAGCAGGACAGCCGGATCGTCCCCGTGAAGCTGGCGGTCGTCCGGCCCGAGGTCGCCACCGCCGAGGTGAGCAACCTCGGCATCAAGGAGAACGTCGCCGAGTTCACCACCACCTTCGAGTGCTGCCAGCCCCGCGCCGTCAACATCCAGCGGATGGCCGCCCAGCTCGACGGGCACGTGGTCAAGCCGGGAGAGACGTTCTCCCTGAACGACACCGTGGGCGAGCGCACCCGCGAGACCGGCTACGTCGAGGCCGGGCAGATCGTCGGCGGCCGGATGGTCAACATCATCGGAGGCGGCGTCTCGCAGTTCGCCACCACGCTTCACAACGCGGCCTACTTCGGCGGGTTCGAGGAGGTCGAGCGCACGCCGATGGACTACTACGCCGCCCGCTACCCGGCCGGCCGCGACGCCGCGCTGCTCTACCCCGACCGCGACCTGAAGTGGCGCAACGACTCCGAGTACGGCGTGCTGATCAAGACGGCCTCCACGGGCACGTCGGTCACCGTCAGGCTCTGGAGCACCCGGCGCTACGACAAGATCCAGGCCGTGGAGTCGGAGCGGCGCGCGCCCACCACCTTCCGGCGGACGACCAGCAGCGCGCCCGGGTGCGTCCCGACGGTCGGCACCCCGGGCTTCACGATCGACGTCACCCGGGTGTTCTTCAAGGACGGCGAAGAGGTCAAGCGGGACGAGAAGCAGACCACCAAGTACCGGCCGCAGGCCCAGGTGATCTGCGCCTCCACCAACGCCACGGGATGACCCACGCTCCCTGACCGCCTTCGGGGCGTCCGGGGCCGCCCCGAGAGTCGCTCACCGGCGCCCGGAGATGCCCCGAGGGGCCTCACGGGCCCCAGGATGCCCCTGCGGGTCGCTCAAGGGCGCCCGGGATGCCCTCTGCGGGTCGCTCACGGGCGGCCCGGGGTGACCGACAGGATCTTGTCGTCGCCGTCGCGGGGCGAGCCCCGCCCGTCCTTGTTGCTGGTCGACACCCAGACCGTGCCGTCCTGCGCCGCCGCCACGCCGCGCAGCCGGCCGTACGTGCCGGAGAGGTGGGCCACCGGCTCGCCCGGCGAGCCGTCCTCGCCCAGCGGGATCTGCCACAGGCGCGCGCCGCGCAGCGCGCCCATCCACAGCGAGCCGCCCGCGTAGGCCAGCCCCGACGGGGATGCGTCGGAGGTGGCCCAGGTGGCGACCGGGTTCACGAACGCCGGGTCGTCGCCCCGGCCCTCGACCTCCGGCCAGCCGTAGTTGGCGCCCGGCTTGATGAGGTTGAGCTCGTCCCACTCGTTCGCGCCGAACTCCGAGGCGTACAGCCTGCCGGAGGAGTCCCAGGCGAGGCCCTGCACGTTGCGGTGGCCGAGACTGTAGACGAGCGTGCCGAAGGGGTTGCCGGGGGCGGGGGCGCCGTCCACGGTCATGCGCAGGATCTTGCCGGCCAGCGAGTCGCGCCGCTGGGCCAGCTCCCGGTCGCCGACCTCGCCCGTGCTGGCGTACAGGTGGCCGTCGGGACCGAACTCCAGGCGGCCGCCGTTGTGGATGACCCCCTTCGGGATGCCCTCGACGATCACCTTCGGCTCGCTCACGCCGCTCTCGCCGAGGCGGTAGCGGACGATCCGGTTGTCCTCGGCGGCGGTGTGGTAGACGAACACCTGGTCATCCTTGACCGCCACGCCCATCAGCCCGCCCTCGCCGTCGGGCTCCACGCCCTCGACGGTGCCCAGTTCGGTCACCCGCCCGTCCGCGCCGACGCGCAGCAGCCTGGCCGTGTCGCGCTCGGTCACGAGCGCGTCGCCGCCCGGCAGGAACTCCATCGCCCACGGGACGGCCAGGTCGCGGGCCACCGTCCTCGGCTCCCCGGGCGGGGTGGCGGCGGACACCGTGGCCGTCGGCGTCACGTCGCCGCCGGGGGAGTCGCCCGCCGAGGACGTCCCGCCCGCGCCGGAACAGGAGGTGAGCGCGGCCGCCGCCATGATCGTCAAGAGTTTCCTCATGTGTCCCATACTTCCTCGCGCGCCATAAAGTTTCCGGCATGAAGATCTGGGTTGCTTCCGAAGCCGTCGCCGGCGTCCTGTCCGACCTGCCCGGTGTGGAGTGCGTCGTCTACGACGGCAAGGGCCCGGTGCCCGACGGGGCCGAGCAGGTCGAGGTGTGGATCCCGCCGCTGCAGACCGTGCCCGACGTGCCGGGCCTGCTGGCCGGAATGCGCTCGCTGCGCCTGCTGCAGACCGTCACGGCGGGCGTGGAGCCGTACCGGCCGCACCTGCCCGAGGGCGTCGTGCTGTGCAACGCCCGCGGCGTGCACGACGCGGGCACCGCCGAGTGGGCGGTCGGCGCGATGATCGCGGTGCTGCGGGAGTTCCCCGGCTTCGTGGACGCCCAGCGCAAGGGGGAGTGGACCTACCACCACACCGGCGTGCTGGCCGACGCGACCGTGCTCATCGTCGGCCACGGGTCCATCGGGGCCGCGCTCGAACGCCGGCTCGACGGCTTCGAGGTGGAGATCGTCCGGGTGGCCAGGAGCGCCCGTGACGGCGTGCACGCCATGGAGGAACTGCCCGGCCTGCTGCCCGGCGCCGACGTGGTGGTGCTGCTCGTGCCCGCGACCCCCGACACCGCCGGGATGGTCGACGCGGCCTTCCTGGCTCGCATGAAGGACGGCGCCGTGCTCGTCAACGCCGCCCGCGGCGGGGTGGTCGACACGGACGCGCTGGTCGCCGAGCTGGAGGCGGGCCGGCTGCGCGCCGCTCTCGACGTGACGGCGCCCGAGCCGCTGCCGCCCGGCCACCCGCTGTGGACCGCTCCCGGGGTGTTCATCACCCCGCACGTGGCCGGCAGCACCCCGGCGTCGGTCCGGCGCACGCTCCGCCTCGTCCGCTCCCAGGTGTTGCGCCACCTGGCCGGCGAGCCGCTGAAGAACGTGATCACCGAGGCTTACTGAGCGTACGCGTACCTGAGAGGAATCCGGACCGTGGCTGGGTCGTGACCTTCGGTGCGTACGGTTGCATCTACCAAGTACTTCCTGACTCACTGTCAAGTAAGTCCTGGGAGAGATTGGTCTGTGTGGTTATCAGATCGGTGACGACATCGGCGTTGTCGCCCCCCGGACACCCGCGACCACGCACACTGGCGGTGTGGTCCGCCGAGCCCCGGCGGCCCCCGGGCAGAGTTCGAGACGGGATGGACAACGACTGTGATCCGCTGGCGTGACCCTCGGGCACCGCTGACCGCCGCCGCGGCGACGGGCGCTGCAGGGTTCGCGGCCGTCCTCCTGGCCGGCGGTCCGGCCCGGGGCGTCGCCGGCGCCATCGCCGGGGTCCTGACGGCCGTCCTCGCGGCGGTCTCGCTGCTGAGCGCCGCGTCCAGGCTCGCCGACGACCGCGCGCTCGCGACGGGCGCGCGCTGGATGGGCGGCGGCGCCCTGGTCTGGGCGGCCGGAGTCGTCCTGCGGCCGATCGCCGAGAGCGCGAGCTTCGCGCTCAGCTTCGCCGATCTGGCGCTGTTGCTGGGCACCGTGCTGATGGGCGGCGGGGCGCTCATCGCGTGCGGCCGCACGTTGCCGGGCATGGTCGTTTTACGGCTCGTCACCGACGCCTACCTGTGCGCGGCCTCCCTCTTCCTGATCGGCTGGGTGCTGGCCCTGCGCCACGTCTACCACCAGTCCGATCCGGCGACGTTCACCTTCACCATGGTCCCGCCGATGATCTCGCTGCTGGTGACCTGCGCGGCGATCCCGTCGGTGGTCAGAAACCGGGCCACGGCCTGGCCGCTCGGCCTGGCGGGGCTGGGTGTGCTCGCCACCACCACGGTGGCCGGCACCGCCGACGCGGTCGCGCGGCTCACCGAGACCGGCCAGCCGGTGTGGAGCGTCATCCCAGCGCCGGTGGCTTTCCTGCTGCTGGCCGCGGCGCCCTGGGCGCAGCGGCCACGCGATCCCGACGAGCCCGGCACACCTCCCGCTACGCCCATGGTCGGCACGTTGCTCGCGGTGGTGCCGCTCGTCCTGGTCGCCGTGGCCACGGGCACGCTGATCGTCCACCTGGGGGCCGGGCGGCAGGTCACACCGGTCACCGGGGTCGTCCTGCTGGCCGGCTCGGCGGTGCTGCTGCTGCTCGTGCGGCTCATCGTGGTGGCCGGCGCCAACGCCCGGCTGCGCCGGCTGGTCTCGCTCGCCGACCGGCAGCTCCGCGAGCTGGCCGAGAGCACCGGCGACGTGGTGCTGCTGTGCGACTACGAAGGCGTGGTGCGCGAGATCGGCCCCGGCGTCGAGGCCACCTACGGCTACCGCCCCGAGGAGATCGTGGGCGGCACGATCTTCGACTACATCCACCCGGAGGACGTCCCCGGCATCCAGGCCGCGCTGGGCGCGATGAGCCCCGACGACGAGGGCGCCGACCCCGGCGCCTGCATGGTCGCCTGCCGGGTTCGCGCGGCCGACGGCACCTGGCGGCCCACCGAGTCGGTGGCCACCTGCAACGTGGGCGGCAAGGAGCTGCTGCTCGTCACCACCCGAGACGTGAGCGACGAGGAGGCGCTGCGCAACCAGGTCGCCCATCTGACCTTCCACGACGGCATCACCGGCCTGCCCAACCGCTCCTACTTCGAGGAGCGCACCCGCGAGGTGCTCTCCGGCCGCACCGGGCACGTCGCGGTGATCTTCCTCGACCTCGACGGGTTCACCTCGGTCAACGACTCGGTGGGCCACGCCAGCGGCGACCACCTCCTCGGCCAGGCGGCCCGCAGGCTGCGCGGGGCCGTCCGGCCCGACGACACGTTGGCCCGGTGGGGCGGCGACGAGTTCGCCGTGCTCGTGGAGACGGGCGGCGAGGCGCAGCTCGCCGTCGACCTGGCCGAGCGGCTGCTGCGGGCGGTCTCCCAGGAGCCGTTCCGGGTGGCCGACCGCGACGTGGCGCTGACCGCGAGCGTCGGCGTGGCCTTCGCCGAGGACGACATGCCCGCGGGCGACCTGATCCGCAACGCCGACGTCGCCATGGCCAGGGCCAAGGATCTCGGCGGCCGCCGGGTCGAGGTGTTCGCCGCGCAGATGCACGCCGACGTGGTGCGCCGGCTGGAGCTGGCCGCCGACCTGCAGCGGGCGCTGATCGAGCAGCAGTTCGCGATCGAGTACCAGCCGGTCGTCGACCTCGCCACCTCGCGGGTGACGGCGGTCGAGGCGCTGGTGCGGTGGTGGCGCGGTTCGGTCTACGTGCCGCCCGAACAGTTCCTCGGGCCGGCCGAGGACACCGGGCTGATCGTGCCGCTCAGCGAGTGGATCCTGCGCGAGTCGTGCCGCGAGGTGGCCGCCTGGCGGGCCTCCTCCTGGGACATCGGGCTGTCGGTCAACCTGTCGGCCCGCCAGATCACCGCCCCCCGGTTCGTGGAGACCGTCGAGGAGGCGCTCGCCGAGAGCGGGCTGCCCGCCTCCGCGCTCACCCTTGAGGTGATCGAGGAGATGCTGGTCGAGGACGCCGAGGAGACGATCAAGCGCCTGTCCGAGCTGCGCGCCCTGGGCGTGCGGCTGGCGATCGACGACTTCGGCACCGGCTACGCCTCGCTGGCGTTCCTGCGGCAGCTCCCGGTCGACATGATCAAGATCGACCCGTCGTTCGTGTCCGGGCTGGGTCGCGACGACACCCTCAGCCTGCTCACCCGCACGATCGTGCGGCTCGGCCACGACCTGGGCCTCATCGTGGTGGCCGAGGGCATCGAGCGGCCCGAGCAGCTGGAGCTGCTGCGCGAGATGGGCTGCACACGGGGTCAGGGGTTCCTGGTCGCGCGGCCCATGGCGGCCCGCGGAGTGGACTCCCTGATGCGCACGAGTCTCACCGTCTGAGACGGGCGTCCCACCAAGTTGACACCGGGGGTTAGGGAGAGGCTAAGGTGTGGCCATGCTTCGCAGTGAGATTCTCGTAGTACTTCGCCGGCGCGCGGGCCGATAGCGAAGCACTTCGACCTGCGCGCCGCCCCTGGTCCCGCCACATGGTGGGGAGGGGCCTTTTTTATGTCCTCCAAGCGACAGCCACGCAAGGAACGAGCCGATGACCGAACGGATGACAGGTGCACAGGCCCTGGTCAGGGCGCTGGAGCACGTGGGAGTCGACACCGTTTTCGGGATCCCGGGCGGCGCCATCCTCCCGGCCTACGATCCCCTCTACGACTCGACCAAGGTCCGGCACGTCCTCGTACGCCACGAGCAGGGCGCGGGCCACGCGGCCGAGGGGTACGCCCAGGCCACCGGCCGCGTCGGCGTCTGCATGGCGACCAGCGGCCCCGGCGCCACCAACCTGGTGACGCCGCTGGCCGACGCCTACATGGACTCCGTGCCGATCGTGGCGATCACGGGGCAGGTGGCCAGCGCGGCGATCGGCACCGACGCCTTCCAGGAAGCCGACATCTCCGGCATCACCATGCCGATCACCAAGCACAACTTCCTGGTCACCGACCCGCTCGACATCCCGCGCACCATCATGGAGGCCTTCCACATCGCCTCCACCGGCCGGCCGGGCCCGGTGCTGGTCGACATCTCCAAGGACGCGCTGCAGGCCGACACCACCTTCTCCTGGCCGCCCGTCATGCAGCTGCCCGGCTACCGTCCGGTGACCCGGCCGCACTCCAAGCAGATCCGCGAGGCGGCCAAGCTGATCGCCGAGTCGCGGCGCCCGGTCCTCTACGTGGGCGGCGGCGTGCACAAGGCCGGCGCGGCGCCCGACCTGCTCCGGCTGGCCGAGCTGACCGGCATCCCGGTCGTCACCACGCTGATGGCCCGCGGCACGTTCCCCGACAGCCACCCGCAGCACCTGGGCATGCCGGGCATGCACGGCAGCGTCGCCGCGGTGGGCGCGCTGCAGAAGTCCGACCTGCTCATCGGCCTCGGTGTGCGCTTCGACGACCGGGTGACCGGCCAGCTCTCGACGTTCGCGCCGCACGCCAAGGTCGTGCACGCCGACATCGACCCGGCCGAGATCTCCAAGAACCGCCACGCCGACGTGCCGATCGTGGGCGACTGCAAGGAGGTCCTGGGCGACCTCATCGCCGCGATCGAGAACTCCAGCCGGCAGGGCGACTACACCGCCTGGTGGACGCTGCTCAACGGCATCAAGGAGACCTACCCGCTCGGCTACGACGAGTTCGACGACGGCTCGCTGGCCCCGCAGTACGTCATGGAGCGGCTGAGCGCCATCGTCGGCCCCGACGCCTACTACGTGGCGGGCGTCGGCCAGCACCAGATGTGGGCCGCCCAGTTCGTCCACTACGAGAACCCCGGCACGTTCATCAACTCGGGCGGGCTCGGCACGATGGGCTTCGCCGTCCCGGCCGCGATGGGCGCCAAGATGGGCCGGCCCGAGTCCACGGTGTGGGCCATCGACGGCGACGGCTGCTTCCAGATGACCAACCAGGAGCTGGCCACCTGCGCCCTCGAGGGCGTGCCGATCAAGGTGGCGGTCATCAACAACGGCAACCTCGGCATGGTCCGCCAGTGGCAGACTCTCTTCTACGATCAGCGCTACTCCAACACCGACCTGCAGACGACACGCCGGATCCCCGACTTCGTCAAGCTGGCGGAGGCCTATGGTTGTGTGGGCCTGCGTTGCGAGCGGCCCGAGGACGTCGACGCGACCATTCGCAAGGCCATGGAGATCACCGACGTGCCCGTGGTGGTCGACTTCGTCGTCCACCAGGACGCGATGGTCTGGCCCATGGTCGCGGCGGGCACCAGCAACGACGAGATCAAGATCGCCCGTGACATGGCGCCGACGTGGGAGAGCGAAGATGAGTAGGCACACGCTGTCCGTGCTCGTGGAGAACAAGCCGGGCGTCCTGGCCAGGGTGTCCGCGCTGTTCAGCAGGCGCGGCTTCAACATCGACTCGCTCGCCGTCGGGCAGACCGAGCACGACGACATCTCCCGCATGACGATCGTGGTGAGCGTCGAGGAGCTGCCGCTGGAGCAGGTCACCAAGCAGCTCAACAAGCTGGTGAACGTCCTCAAGATCGTGGAGCTGGACCCGTCGCAGTCGGTTCAGCGCGAGCTGATGCTGATCAAGGTCAAGGCCGACGCCGACAGCCGCTCCCACGTGCTGGAGCTCGTCCAGCTCTTCCGCGCCCGCTGCGTAGACGTGGCGGCCGACGCCGTGACCATCGAGGTCACGGGCACGCCCGACAAGCTCGAGGCCTTCGTCAAGGTGCTCGAACCGTTCGGCATCAAGGAGCTCGTCCAGTCGGGCATGGTGGCCATCGGCCGCGGCGCCCGTTCCATCACCGACCGGTCCCTCAGGGCACTGGACCGTACCGCCTGAAAGGTTTTATGCAAGTGACCGAGATCTACTACGACGACCAGGCCGACCTGTCGATCATCCAGGGGCGTCACGTGGCCGTGCTGGGGTACGGCAGCCAGGGCCACGCCCACGCGCTCTCCCTGCGTGACTCCGGTGTCGACGTGCGCGTCGGTCTTCCCGAGGGCTCCAAGAGCCGCGAGAAGGCGGAGAACGACGGCCTGCGCGTGCTCACCCCGTCGGAGGCGGTCGAGGAGGCCGACCTCACGATGATCCTCGCGCCGGACCACATCCAGCGCCACCTGTACGCCGAGCACGTCGCCCCCAACCTCGTCGAGGGCGACGCGCTGTTCTTCGGCCACGGCCTGAACATCCGCTACGGCCTCATCGAGGCGCCCGAGGGCGTCGACGTCTGCATGGTCGCCCCCAAGGGCCCCGGCCACCTCGTGCGCCGCCAGTTCGAGGCCGGCCGCGGCGTGCCGTGTCTCGTGGCCGTCGAGAAGAACGCCTCGGGCAACGCCTTCGACCTGGCGCTGTCGTACGCCAAGGGCATCGGCGGCACCCGGGCCGGCGCGTTGAAGACGACCTTCACCGAGGAGACCGAGACCGACCTGTTCGGCGAGCAGGCCGTGCTGTGCGGCGGCGTGTCCGAGCTCATCAAGGCGGGCTTCGAGACGCTGATCGAGGCCGGCTACCAGCCGGAGGTCGCCTACTTCGAGTGCCTGCACGAGATGAAGCTCATCGTCGACCTGATGTACGAGGGCGGCATCTCGAAGATGTACTGGTCGGTTTCCGACACCGCCGAGTACGGCGGCTACACCCGCGGCCCGCGCGTCATCACCGACGAGACCCGTCAGGAGATGCGCCGCATCCTCGGCGAGATCCAGGACGGCACGTTCGCCCGTCAGCTCGTCGAGGAGTTCGACGGCGGCCAGAAGGAGTTCGGCCGCTACCGCGAGGAGCTGGCCGACAACCCGATCGAGAAGACGGGCGCCAAGCTGCGCCCGATGATGAGCTGGCTCAAGGCCTGACGCCCTGCCCCGCCTGGTGGGACGCCGTCCCACCAGGCGGGGCGGCTCCGCTCACTCGCTGTGCGTCGCGATCCGTCGGAACACGATCGTCGCGCGGAACGTGCCCGGCGCGCCGGGGTCGGGCTCGGCCTTGGCGCTGAGCACGTCGATCTCGGCGTCGCCGCCGTAGAAGCGCTGGGCCACCGGATAGGCCGCCCGCTCGATCTCGTGGGGCGAGTCTCCGGTGACGGTCACGTGCAGCTCGAACGGAACAGGCCTCATCAGATACCTCCGAGGAGACCCCCGCCTTCAGGCGGGGGAGGAATCGGACCCCTGCGGAGCAGGACAGGGGTAGCCGATTCGCCGTCAGGCGAACCGGCGTCTCGAACACACACACGATCCTTAGCTGATCGTGCGGTATGATGTGAGGCATAGCGCAGATCGTGAAGCGGGCCTACAAGTACCGCTTCTACCCGACCTCTGAGCAAGCTTCCGAGCTTGCCCGGACGTTCGGCTGCGTCCGCTTCGTGTACAACAAGGCGCTGGAGGAACGCACCCGCGCCTACACCCTGGAAGGCAAGCGCGTCTCCTACGTGGAGTCGTCGGCGATGCTCACGGCGTGGAAGCGCAGCGGCGAGTTCGACTTCCTGTCCGAGGTGTCGTCCGTGCCGCTCCAGCAGGCGCTGCGGCATCTTCAGGCCGGGTTCGCCAACTTCTTCGCCAAGCGGGCCAAGTACCCGACGTTCAAGAGCAAGAAGAAGTCCAAGGCGAGCGCGGAGTACACCCGATCGGCGTTCCGCTGGCGGGACGGCCGGTTGACGCTGGCGAAGATGGACACGCCGCTGGACATCGTGTGGTCGCGCCCGCTGCCGGAGGGTGCGGAGCCGTCCACGGTGACCGTGAGCCGGGACGCGGCCGGGCGCTGGTTCGTGTCCCTCCTGGTCGAGGAGAAGATCAGCCCGCTCGCTCCGGTAGAGCAGTCGGTGGGCGTGGACGCGGGCATCACCGCGCTGGCCACGCTCTCCACCGGGGAGAAGATCGTCAACCCTGGCCACGAGCGCCGCGACCGGTGCAAGCTGGCCAAGGCCCAGGGGGCGCTCGCCCGCAAGGAGAAGGGGTCGAACAACCGGGCCAAGGCCCGGCTGCGGGTGGCCAAGGTGTACGCCCGGATCACCGACCGCAGAAGGGACCACCTGCACAAGGTCACCACACGGCTTGTCCGCGAGAACCAAGTGATCGCCGTGGAAGACCTGACCGTCCGCAACATGGTCAAGAACCACTCCCTGGCCCGCGCCATCTCCGACGCGTCGTGGGGGGAACTGCGCTCCATGCTGGAGTACAAAGCCCAGTGGTACGGCCGCACGCTGGTGGCGGTGGACCGCTGGTTCCCCTCCAGCAAGCTGTGCTCGGCGTGCGGCGCGCTGCGGGAGAAGATGCCGTTGAATGTCCGGGAGTGGGAGTGCCCTTGTGGCGCGGTCCACGACCGGGATGTGAATGCGGCCAAGAACGTGCTCGCCGCAGGGCTTGCGGAGAGCTGAAACGCCTGTGGAGCTGGTGTAAGACCTCAACGAGAGTCCTCTCGTGCGGGCGACCGGCGGTGAAGCAGGAAGACCAACCGGCGACGGTTGGAATCCCCCTCGTTTACGAGGGGGAGGATGTCAACGCAAGGTTCTCCCCACGGCCTCGTTGCTGATCTCTCCTTCCCCCGGAACGGGGAGATCATGCGTGCCTACTCCTTGATGACGGCGTCGCGCGGCCCGCCGTAGACGGGGTTGCGGTTGGGCTGGTACGCGGCAGTCGCGCGCTCGCGGGGCGGCGGACCGGGCACGGGTGGGCGGTGTGGCGGTTCGGGCAGCAGATGACGCCCATCGTGACGAACCGGCCGCCGGTCAGCCACTCGCCCCACTGCACGTCCACCCCGCGCGGCAGCGCGTCCGCCGCGCCGTCGAGCCGGGCCCGCCGGCCCACCCGGTCCGGGTGCAGGAACGCCTTGCGCACCGTGCCGTACCGGCTCGCCAGCCATTCCACCGCCTCGTCGGGGTCGTCGAACGTGGCGGCGATCCGGGAGGCCGGCTTGGCCAGCCAGTCGCCGGTCCGCATGGGCGGCACGGACGAGGTCGCGAACTCCGGCGAGCCGGGGCGGCGTTCCTCCTCCCGCTCGCGCTCCTCGCCACTACCGATCCAGGTGTAGGCATGCCAGTGCACGGACCACCCCCTGCGATGGACGGCTTCCGTGCTGGTCATTCCCCCTGCCGCACCCGGTCTCTCCTGGTGGGCGGGCTTTCCGGCCAGATGGGACACCCGGCCGTACCCGGTCAGTGGGCGGCGAAGACCTGGGTCCAGTGCGAGCCTTTGGCGGCGTGGCCGACGCCGATGTGGGTGAAGGCGCAGTTCATGATGTTGGCGCGGTGGCCGGGACTGTCGAGCCAGCCCTGGACGACCTGGGCAGCGGTCCGCTGGCCCATGGCGATGTTCTCGCCCCAGGTGCTGGTCGGCGCGAAGCCCGACGCGCGGACCCGGTCGCCGGGGTCGCGGCCGTCGGGGGAGTCGTGGTCGAAGAAGCCGCGGGCCGCCATGTCGGCGGAGTGCCGTTCGGCCGCGGTGCGGAGCTTGGGGTCGTGGACGAGGGGGCGGCAGCCGTTCGTGGCCCGCGCCTGGTTGGTCAGCTTGACGACCGCCTCCTCGAGGCTGGACGCGCCGGTCGAAGCGGTGGAGGGGGAGGGGGTGGGGTCGCTGCGAGTGGCGGTGTTCTTCGGCGGGGAGGGGGGCTCGCAGGAGAGCTTCACCGGGCGGGACTTGGTGGTGACGGCGCCGTCGACGTCGATGGCGGTGACGTAGTAGTGGGCCGGCGTCCTGATGCATCGCACGCCTGCCACGATCTTGCCGTTGGTGACGAGTCGGGAACCGCTCTTCAGCGTGCGGTCGGGGCCGGGCAGGACCTTGGTGAGCCGTACCCTGAGCCGGGTGCTGTCGGCGCAGCCGGTCCTGGAGGCCGCTGCCCTGATCGTGCCCTTGGCGATGACCGGCCTGGCCGCGGCGACGCGGCACGCCTGCCGGGTGGTCGTCGCGGCGCCGTCACGGGTGTCCGAGGCCCCGGCGCCCGCGCGGGCCTCCGAAGGGCCGGTGGCGCGGGCATCCGAGGGGAGGGCGGCGCCTCCCGCAGCGGCTCCGGTGGCGGAGGGAGCCTCGTCGGCGGGTGCCTTCAGGGCGGGGGGCACCCACGCCGGGGTGCTGATCAGACCCACTGCCGTCAGACCGCCGAGACAGGCCAGAACCTGCAGTCGCCTGCGCAAGATGTGCTCCCTGGGGTTTGAGACACTACGTCGAACCCGCATTCTGGTGGGTACACAACGGACATGTCACGCCAATCCGGGCAATATCTGGAGCTCCAGGTATCCTAATCGTGATCAAAATCGTGTCGATCCCGGTGAACTACGGCCGATCTGAGGACATCTAACGCTCTTCCGGGCATGGAACGGGCCCGGCCACGCATGGTGACCGGGCCCTCCCGCGGGGTGTGGCGTCAGCAGTGCGCGGGCTTGAGCCAGGAGCATTCCAGCTCGGGCGCGTCCGCGGCGGGCTGGCGGAGCTGCGCCGGCGCGTCCACGGTCCGGGTGCGCGAGAACTGGGCGAGCCGGACGGCGATCTTGTCCTCGATGTCCTTGGGCGAGCCCGACAGGTACTGGTTGAGCATCACGGAGAAGACCAGCGGCTCGCCGTCGGCGCTGGTGACGTAGCCCGACAGCGACGTGACGCCGGTCAGCGAGCCGGTCTTGGCGCGGACGTTGCCCGCGGCGGGGGTCCCCCGCATCCGGCTGCGCAGGGTGCCGCCGACGAAGCGGTCGGCGTTGCCCGCGACGGGCAGCGAGTCGTACCAGGCCTGGAACCACGGCTTGCCGCGGACGGCGGTCAGCAACTGGGCGATCGAGGCGGGCGAGAAGCCGTCGCGGCGTGACAGGCCGGAGCCGTCGCGCATGTTGAGCACCTGTACGCCGTTCGCCTTGGCGAAGTCGGTGCTCACCTTGAGCCCGGCGGCCCAGGTGCCCTGACCGGAGACCTTGCGGCCCATCGCCTTGGTGAGGATCTCGGCGTGGATGTTGTTGCTGAGCTTCATGAACGGCACCAGCAACTCGCTCAGCGGCATCGACTCGCGCTCGGCCAGCTTCGCCGCCCCGGATGGCGCCGCGCCGGTGACGGTCGGGCCGAGCACCCGCACGCCGTGCTTCTTCAGCGCCTGGCGGAACAGGGCGGAGGCGTACGCGGTGGGGTCGTCGACGGCGACCCACTCCTGGTACGGCGTCGCCACGGTGCCGGTGATCACGACCGTGCGGGTGCCGTGCAGACGCTCGATGAGCACGTCGGTGGACGTGCCGGGCGTGGCCCTGTTGACGATCTTCAGGTAGTCGGTCTCGGGCGTGGTGGCGACCTTCACCTTGTCGCCGTCGGCCGCCACCGAGACGACCACGGAGCCGGCGTCGTAGTCACGGTCGGGTGAGGCGGTCAGCGCGGAGATGGGCGCCGCGTAGTAGGCCGTCTCGTCGTCCCAGGCCCAGTCGTTGCCGAGCCGTACGGCGTCGAACCAGGTGTCGTCGGCGACCAGCCTGCCCGCCACCGTCTTGACGCCCGCGCCGGCGACCTCGGCGGCCAGCGCGTCGTAGTCCTCGGCCAGCATGGTCGGGTCGCCGGTGCCGCGCAGCACCAGGTCGCCGGTGAGCACCGAGCCGGCCTTGCGCCCGGCCGCCAGCACGCTGGTGGTGAAGCGGTAGTCGAGGCCGAGCGTCTCGGCCGCCGCCGCGGCCGTGAACAGCTTGGTGTTGGAGGCGGGGATCATGAGCTTGCCGCCGTCGGTGTTGTAGAGCTCCTCACCGCCGGTGGCGCTTCTGACGACCACGCCGGCTCGGGCGATGGTGAGCCGGGAGTCGCTGAGGATCTGGTTGATGTCCTGGGTCAGGTCCGCCACGCCGGGCGTGGGGTCCTGGGCGATGGCGGGGGAGGAGGGGCCGGACGCCCACGCGAGGGCCGCGACGAGCGTGCCCGCGAGGAGGGAGGCTGAGGTGCGCCGCATGGGATCTCCAAGGGACTGGGGGTCTCGCCTGGATCATGGAGGCAGCGCGCCCGGGCTGTAATACGCAAATATCCGTATCTTTCGGACTTCCTGTACGCGGCACCCCCACCACGAGAGGCGTCAGCCCGAGAGCAGGGGCGAGGTCACCAGGAAGCCGCAGTCGCCGAACGAGATCTCGTCGCCCGACTTGATCCGGGCCGGCCCCACCAGCCGCCACCCGTTGAGCCGCGTGCCGTTGAGCGAGCCCAGGTCGATGAGCATCCAGCCGCCGTCGCCCTCGCGCCGCAGCTCGGCGTGCACCCGCGAGACCGTCAGGTCGGACAGCACGAGGTCGCACGCGGACCCGCGGCCCACCACGTAACGGGCCCGGTCGTCATCGGGCAGCGCGAGCCGGGGCAGCCGCGGCCGGCGCCAGGCGGCGCGCAGCCCGGTGGTGAAGTCGGAGGCGGAGGCCACCACGTCGGTCACCCGCTGCCGGAACGACCTGCGGCGCGGGAGATCGGCGACCAACTGGTCGAGCTCGTCGCGGTTGCGGGCGCGTAGTGCCTGGTCGACGCGGCCGACGAACGTGTCGTGGGAGATCCGCCCTTCGACGGCCCGATCCCGCAGCTCGTCGATCGCCCGATCACGTTCCCCATCGGACGCGCGGAACGGTGGATGCGTCGAGCTCATGCCCCGAGTATCGGCCTTTCCTGCGTTCTCTGTCCAGAAACCCCGAATCTACAGGCGGTTCAGATGAAGGAGTTGCCTCGGGCATACTCAGTATGCATACTCAGTATCCATGTCGATCAGGCACGGACTGCTCGCGCTCCTCAGCAGGGGACCGCGATACGGCTACCAACTCCGGGTGGAGTTCGAGGCGTCGACGGGGGCGACCTGGCCGCTCAACATCGGCCAGGTCTACACGACGCTCTCGCGGATGGAGCGTGACGGCCTGGTCGCCCCCGGTGGCGAGGACGACCAGGGGCGCGCCCTCTACACGATCACCGAGGCCGGTCGGCAGGAGGTCGGGCGATGGTTCAGCACCCCCGTCGCCCCCGCCGACCGGCCTCGGGACGAGCTGGCCATCAAACTCGCGATGGCCGTCGCGGCCCACGACGTCGACGTCCGCACGGTCATCCACGCCCAGCGCACCGCCACGATGCGGTCGCTGCAGGAGCTGACCAGGGCCAAACGCGCCGCGACCGACGGGCTCGCCGAGCGGCTCGTCCTCGATTCGATGATCTTCAAGGCCGAAGCGGAACAGCGCTGGCTGGACCACTGCGAGGCCGTACTCAAGGAGAAGCGCTGATGACTGTGGTGACGTTACGGGAGGTGACCCGGACGCACGGGGACGTGCACGCGCTCAACGGGGTGAACCTCGACGTCTCGCCCGGCGAGCTGGTCGCGGTGATGGGCCCGTCGGGCTCGGGCAAGTCCACGCTGCTCAACGTGGCGGGCGGCCTCGACCGGCCCACCTCGGGCAGTGTGACGATCGGTGGCACCGACCTCGCCTCGGTGAAGGACCTGGCCGCGCTGCGGCGCCGCGAGGTCGGCTACGTCTTCCAGGACCTCAATCTCATCCCCTCGCTCACGGCCGCCGAGAACGTGATGCTGCCCCGCGAGCTCGACGGCGTCCGCGCCGCGCGGGCCCGGGCCGAGGCGCTGTCCGTGCTGGCCGAGGTGCGGGCGGACCAGATCGCCGACCGCTTCCCCGAGGAACTGTCGGGCGGCCAGCGCCAGCGCGTGGCGATCGCCCGCGCCCTGGTGGGCGAGCGGCGGCTGCTGCTGGCCGACGAGCCGACGGGCGCCCTCGACACGGCGACCGGCGACGAGATCCTCGGCCTGCTGCGGGAGCGCTGCGACGGGGGCGCGGCGGTCCTGCTGGTCACCCACGAGCCGCGCTACGCCGGCTGGGCCGACCGGGTCGTCTACCTGCGCGACGGGCAGATCGTCGACGCGGCAGCGGTCCGCCTGGAGACCGCGCGATGAGCGCCTTCCGCGCCGCCCTGCGCATCGCCCGCCGGGACGCGCTCCGCGCGCGGGGCCGCACCGCCCTCATCATGGTGATGATCGGCCTGCCGGTGCTGGTCTTCACGGCCGCCTTCACCGGCTACGCCACCATGCAGGTCAACCCTCAGGAAGGGATTACGGCCTCGCTGGGGCAGGCGGACGCCCACCTCGTCACCGTGCCGGGAAGAATCGTGCGGCAGGACCCCTCGGGCCGTGGCTACACGACCGAGGGCGCCCAGGAGAAGCCGCGCACCACCTGGACGGCCGACAAGGTCGGCACCCTGCTCCGGGGCCGGCTGATCCCGTACCACACGGGATATCTGGAGGTGCGGTTCCCCGGCGGTTACTCCGACGTCCCGGCCGTCGAGCTCGACCTGCGGGACCCCATGACGCGAGGCGTCCGGGCCCTGAGCGAGGGTCGCCTGCCCACCGCCCCGGGAGAGATCGCCGTCACTCCGGCGATGGCCGACCGCGGTGCGAAAGTGGGCACCACGATCAAGCTCACCGAGCGGGACGCGCCCTTCCGCGTGGTCGGCGTGGTCGAGCACCCGCACGAACCCACGTACAGGGAGGTGGTGTCCTTCCCCGGGGGCCTGGCGAACGCGCGCGACCAGCTCGCCCCGGGCTGGCTCGTCGACACCCCGTCACCGGTCCTGTGGAACGACGTGCGACGGCTCAACGAGGCGGGCATCCGGGTCGTCTCCCGGGCCGTGATCGAGGACCCGCCGCAGCCCTTCTGGGAGGAGGAACGCCCGCTCGACCGGGAAGCGCCGCTCTGGATCGCCATCACCGTGGTCCTCATCGTCATGGAGACGGTCCTGCTGGCCGGGCCGGCGTTCGCCGTGGGCCTGCGCCGGCGACGGCGGGAGCTCGCGGTGATCGCCGCCCACGGCGCCTCGGCCGGGCACCTGAGAACGATCGTGCTCGCCGACGGCCTGGTCCTGGGCGGCGCTGCGGCGCTGCTCGGCGCCGCGCTGGGCGTCGCCGCCGGATGGGCCGGAGCCGCCGTCCTCGCCCAGTGGTCCGGCTCGCTCGGCCCGCTGGAGGTGGCCTGGTGGCAGACGCTGGCGATCGCGACGCTGGGCCTGATCAGCGGTCTGGTCGCCGCCGTCGTGCCGGCCGTACAGGCCGCGCGGCAGAGCGCCGCCGAGATCCTGGCGGGGCGCGGCGGACAGGTGCGCGACCGGGCCGGCCGCCCGCTCCTGGGACTCGTGCTGGTGGTGGCGGGCCTCGCCGCCATGGTCCACGCCCTGCGGGGGACCGAGCTGGCCATCGTCGCGGCGTCGGTGCTCGTGGTGTTCGGCCTGGTGGTGCTGATGCCCTGGCTGGTGCGGTTCGTGGGGCGCGCCGCCTCCTCGCTGCCGCTCCCGATGCGCCTGTCCGTACGGGACGCCGGCCGCCACCGCGGCCGCACGGCGTCGGCCGCCGCGGCTGTCATGGCGGCCACCATGGCGGCGGTCGCGGTGAGCGTCGGCGTCACCAGCAACGCCGCCGAGGAGGAGGCACGCTACCGGGCGAGGGGGCCCATCGGCAGCGCGACGATCATCGGCTTCGGACTGGACGACCGTGAGTGGGCCGCCGCCCGGGCGGCGGTGCGGGAACGCCTGTCCGAGGTGCCAGTCGTGGCCTCGCACGTCCCGGCGCAGGACGAAGGCGTACACATGGGATGGGACAGCGTGTGCGGCCGGGGAAGCGAGCCCAACGTGCTGATCGGCGGCGCCGATCTGCTCGCGTTCCAGCAGGGACGGACGGACCCCGCGGCGGCCGCCGCCCTGTCCGCCGGCAAGGCGGTGGTCTTCGACCCCGCCATGCTCTGCGGCGGGACGCTCGTACTGGACCTGGTGACCTACGGCAAGGGCGAGGAGGAGCGGCACCGGGAGCTCAGGATCCCGGCCGTGCCGGCCCAGGGAGCCGAACCCCGGCAGCGCGGCGCGGTGGTCCCGCTGTCGGCTCTGACCCGGCTGGGGGTCAAGACGGCGGAGCGGCGCCTGCACGTCATGCACCGGCCGGCTGACCCGATGCAGTTCCAGAGCGATCTCCGCGCGGTGAACCGCGGAGTCTGGACCGAACTGGAGCGGGGCTACCAGAACGACGCGCGCTTCCTGCACATGGCGGCGTTCGCGCTGGCGGCGGTCCTGGCGCTCGGCGGCACCTTCGCCGCCACCGGGCTCGCGGCGGCGGACATGCGGCGCGACCTCGACACGCTCTCGGCCGTCGGCGCCGCGCCGCGGACGCGCAGGCTCGTGGTGGCCACCCAGGCCGGGTTCATCGCCGCCACGGGCACCCTGGTGGGGCTGGTCGCGGGCCTCGTCACCGGGATCGCCCTGACCTGGCCCATGACGCGCCACGGCGCCGTCGGCGGTGACTCCGTCCTGGATCCGGGTCCCACCGTGGTCGCCGTCCCGTGGCTGCCCGTCGCCGTGGGCGTCGTGGGCCTGCCGATCCTGGCCGCCGTCGTGGCGGGTCTGGTCACGCGGACGCGGCTGGTGGTGGCGCGTCGGCTGGCCTGAGCCGGTACTTCAGCGTCATCAGCACCGACAGGAAGATGATGAGCGCCGGGACCGCGGCCTGGCCGACCAGGACCGCGGTCAGGGCGCTGTCCGGCTGCTCGACGGGCCGGCTGGGCTCCGACTCCAGGAAGCCGCCCAGCGACAGGATGCCGCCGAAGACGAGGGCGCCGAAGGAGGCGACCCCGCTCTCGACCGCCGTCCACAACCCGGTGAACACCCCGGCCCGCCGCTTGCCCGTCTCCTCGGCGTCCACCGCGATCACGTCCGCCAGCATCGAGAACTGCAGCAGTTGCACCCCGGCATAGCCCATGCCCACCAGCAGCAGCATGACGTGGGCGTACCAGGCGCCGATGGCGGGGGTGGCCAGCGCCGCCACAGTGCCCACACCGAACATCAGGGCGGCCAGGATCATCGCGCCGCGCTTGTCGAACCGCTTGGCCAGCCGGACCCAGACCGGCATCGTCAGCAGCATCGGCCCGACCAGCGCGGCGAAGAGGGTGCTCGTCGCCTTGGGATCGCCCAGGACGTAGGCGGCGAAGTAGGGCGCGGCGGCCAGCATCATGCTGACGGCCATCATCTGGGCGCAGCTCAGCGCCAGCAGCCACATGAACGCGGAGTTGCCCCGGGCAGCCGCGATCTGGTCGCGCAGCCGGCCGCCGTCGGGCTCGGGGGCGCCGGTCATGGGGGCGCGGGCCGTACCGAAGAACGACCCGAGCATCGAGGCGAGCAGCACCGCGGCGATCGTCACGGCCATCAGCCGGTAGCTGCCCAGCGTGCCGTCGTCGCCCTGGCTGTTGACGATGGCCGGAGCCAGGATGCCGCTGATCACGGTGGCGGCCCCGATGAAGACCATCCGCCACTGCAGCAGGGAGGTGCGCTCGTGGTAGTCGGAGGTCATCTCGGCGGGCATCGCCTTGTACGGCACCTCGAACAGCGCGTACGCCGTGGCCGCGGCCATGAAGCAGCCCCCCACGTACAGCGCGGCCGGGACCCCCGTGAGCGGCGGCCCGGCGAAGACCAGGAAGAACGCGACCGGCAGCGTGCACGCGCCCGCCAGCAGCCACGGCCGCCGCGGCCCGAGCCGTGACGTCGTGCGGTCCGACCAGCGGCCGACCAGCGGGTTGATCAGCAGGTCCCAGACCTTGGGGGCGGCGACCACCAGCCCGGCCAGCCAGGCGGGCACGGCCAGGAAGTTCGTCATGTAGTAGAGCAGCAGCAGGCCGGGCACCGCGTTGTAGGTCGCGGTGCAGAAGGACCCGACGCCGTAGCCGATGCGCACGCCTCGCGAGACCGTGGGCACGTCGAGGGCCGGTGTGATCATGGGCTCATCTAAACCTAGCGAGCCCTTGTTCGGTAGGCCCGGTTTCGGCGTGACCCCGTGCCCTGACCCGTCCCCTGGGTCGCTAGTCGGAGACCGCGGCGCACACCACGTGGGCGCCGATCTCGATCATCCGGCGCTCGCTGCGCGCGTCCGCCACCCGGGCCATGAGGATCGGCGCCTCGCTGGCCGCGAACTGCGGCAGCCGGGCGCGCACCAGGCGGTGCAGGTCGCGGACCACGTCCTCGGCGGCCGACATGTGCACCTTCACGTGCAGCATGATCCCCGGCGCGCCCGACGCGGTGCGCGCCTCGGAGATCCACACGTGGTGCACCAGGGGGAAGTCCGCCAGCAGGTATCCGATCGCGCGGCGCAGCGCCGGCAGGATCGGGTGCGTGCAGCGCCGGTAGCCCGGATCGACCTGCTGCATGGGGCCCGACAGATGCGGTCGCGGCGCCGGGATCCACGGCAGCGACGGCGCCTCCGGCGAGGGCGGCGCCACCTGGGCGAGCGCGGCTCCGCGCGACACCGTGGCCATCGCACCGGTGGCGTACGCGGCGGGGGCGGCCCCCGACAGCACCGGGGTGGGCCCGGTCCGGGTCGAGGTGAGGAAGCGCTGCAGGTCGTCGATGGGCACGGCCGCCGCCGCGGGCCCGGCCGCGTCGATCACGATCTCGCGCACGCCGGTGACGCGCTGGATGTCGAGGATGGTGTCGGCGTCGCAGGCCGACAGCGAATGGCTGCCCCGATGCCTGGCGTAGGTCACCGGTCCGGTGTATCCGAGCAGCACCCGGTCACCGGCCTGGGTCGTGCCCAGGACGACGGAGCGGTCGGGTCGCACGGCCACCAGGACTCCACCCTCGGCCAGAGCCGCAAGCAGGCGGTGCGGGGCGCCATGCTGTGCGAGCACGTCGGCAAGCGCAGGATTCCCGATGCTCATAGGACGAACCCTAGGTAGTCGGCCACGGCTTATCAGGCTAATGGCCAATAAATCTCTCTATCAAGACAAAGATGGGCATCGTGCGGATGAGTTTGCGGCTCCGGGGTAGGGCGGGCCGTCTCACATTCCGGGTCCCTCGTGAACGCGTTCACAAGCGCGGATAGACTGCGAGGGATCCCGGGGGACTCGCCGACGCGTCCCCCAGCCCGCCGCACGCCTTAAGGATCCATCCCGTGACAAAGCCCGTCGTTCTGGTCGCAGAGGAGCTCTCCGAGGCTGGCCTCGCCGTCCTCGGCGCCGATTTCGAGGTCCGCCACACCGACGGCGCCGACCGTTCCCAGCTGCTGCCCGCGCTCGCCGACGTGGACGCGCTGATCGTCCGCTCCGCCACGCAGGTCGACGCGGAGGCCATCGCCGCCGCGCCGAAGCTGCGCGTGGTCGCCCGCGCCGGTGTCGGTCTCGACAACGTCGACGTCGAGGCGGCCACCAAGGCCGGCGTCATGGTCGTCAACGCGCCGACCTCCAACATCACCAGCGCCGCCGAGCAGACCCTCGCGCTCATCCTGGCCAGCGCCCGCAACACGGCCCAGGCCCACGCCGCGCTGAAGAACGGCGAGTGGAAGCGGTCCAAGTACACCGGCGTCGAGCTCGACGGCAAGATCATCGGTATCCTCGGCCTGGGCAAGATCGGCCAGCTCGTGGCCCAGCGCCTGCAGCCGTTCGGCGTCGAGCTGATCGCCTACGACCCCTACCTGCCGCCGGCCCGCGCCGCGCAGATGGGCGTCAGGCTCGTCTCCCTCGACGAGGTCATCAAGCAGGCCGACTTCCTCACCGTGCACCTGCCCAAGTCCAAGGAGACCGTCGGCCTCATCGGCGACAAGGAGCTGCACGAGGTCAAGCCGTCGGTGCGGATCATCAACGTGGCCCGCGGCGGCATCGTCGACGAGGGCGCCCTCTACACGGCGATCAAGGAGGGCCGCGTGGCAGGCGCCGGCCTCGACGTCTTCGCCAAGGAGCCCTGCACCGACAGCCCGCTGTTCGAGCTGGACCAGGTCGTGGCCACGCCGCACCTCGGCGCCTCCACGCACGAGGCCCAGGAGAAGGCCGGCACCCAGGTCGCGCGGAGCGTGAAGCTGGCGCTGGCGGGCGAGTTCGTGCCGGACGCGGTCAACGTCCAGGGCGGCGCGGTGGCCGAGGAGGTCAAGCCGGGCCTGCCGCTGGCCGAGAAGCTGGGCCGGGTCTTCACCGCCCTCGCGGGCGAGGTCGCCACCAAGCTCGACGTCGAGGTGCGCGGCGAGATCGCCTCGCAGGACGTGCGCGTGCTCGAACTGGCCGCGCTCAAGGGCGTCTTCAACGACGTGGTGGAGGACTCCGTCACCTACGTCAACGCCCCGCTGCTGGCCAAGGAGCGCGGCGTCAGCGTCGAGCTGGTGACCAGCTCCGACAGCCCCGACTGGCGCAACGTGGTGACCGTGCGCGGCGTGCTCGCCGACGGCCGCCAGGTCTCGGTGTCCGGCACGCTCTCCGGCCCCCGGCAGATCACGAAGATCGTCGAGGTCAACGGCTACGAGATGGAGATCGAGCCGACCGAGCACCTGTGCTTCCTGACCTACGCCGACCGCCCCGGCATCGTGGGCGTCGTCGGTCACCTTCTCGGCGAGCACGGCATCAACATCGCCTCGATGCAGGTGGCCCGTGACGTCAAGGGCGGCAAGGCGCTCATCGCGCTGACCGTCGACTCGGCCATCCCGGCCGAGGTGCTGGAGCAGATCGTCTCCGAGATCGGCGCCGAGAGCGGCCGCACGGTCGACCTGGAGGACTGAGCCCGTACGGGTGTGCGGCTGCCGCCGGCGTGGTCCGGCGGCAGCCGCATTTTTGTCTCAAGATACGAGATATTAGGACATCCAACGAGACAGCATGTCTGCCACCAGGTACTGTTTTCTGTGATGCGCCAGGTTCTCGTACTCATTACCTGCCGCGGCGGGGCCTGTTAGGGCAGGTCGACCACCCGCCGCGGTGAGCGGCGTCGCGTCGGCCATCAGTCCCTTTCGTCCGGTCCGTGACCCGGACCACGAGTTCAGGCCCGGTCGGATCCGTGACCGGGATCCGGCTCTCCTCACCCGACGCCCTGCGAAACGAGATGAGCAGCGACATGTACGAGATGTATCCCTGGAATCGTGCCGACGAGCGCGACAACGAGGCCGCCGAGGCCCTGCAGACCGCCCTCGACCGCCGCGACAACGGCGGAGCCCCCGAGAGCCCGGGCCGCTAGGCCCCGAACTCCAGCCGGTAGAACGCGGCCAGCCGCCGCACGCCCGGCATCTTGCCCGCCACCCGCACCAGGAGCCGGTACGGCCCCGGCAGCCGGTCGTAGCCGTCGAGGTCGAAGACGCTCAGCGCGTCCACGCAGCGCAGTTTCGGGCTGATCGACAGCAGGTCGGCCGGCCCGTCGATGCCCCAGCGCATCGTGGCGCCGGCCTTGCGGACCGGCGGGTTGAGCTTCTGCAGCCGCAGGCCGCGGGAGTGCAGCGCGTCGAAGAGCAACTGGCCGCTCGCGAACCCCTCGGCGATCCGCCGCAGCAGGGCCCGGCCGCCGTCCCGGTCGAGGTAGTAGAGCAGACCCTCGGCGACGACCAGCACCGGCTTGTCCTGAGGGACGCGGTCGAGCCACCCGGTGTCGGTGACCGACGAGCCGATCATCGTGTACCGGGGCCGGTCGGGGAACAGGCGCCGGCGCAGCTCGATGACGTCGGGGTAGTCGACGTCGTACCAGTCGACGCCCGGCGGCGGGTCGAGCCGGTGGGCGCGCGTGTCGAGGCCGCAGCCCAGATGGAGCACGCTCGCCTCCGGGTGGCGGGCCAGGAACTCCCGGGCCCAGCCGTCGAGGAACCGGGCCCGCAGCGCCACGGCGGCGGCGCTGCCCCGCGTCATGCCGGTGCGGCGGAAGTCGTGGTCGATCCGCCGGGCGATCTCCAGGGAGAGGGTGTCGGCGAGGATCGGGTGCGGCGCGCGGGCGTCGAGCGCCCTGCCGTACAGGGTGGCGAGGAGCGTGGCCTTCTCGGCGGTCAGTCGCACCTTCTCGGTTGCCATGTCCTCACGGTAGTACGCGCGACCGCACCCGTCCGGGTGACTACAGCGTGGTGGCGACCGGCATGGCCGGTGGGGGAGCCTGGCGCAGCTCGCGGATGTGCGCCCAGCGCTTGACGCCCTTCGGATCGGGCCGGACGGCGCCCACGAAGGAGCTGCGGCGTCCCGCGTCCAGGCGTTCCTCCTTGACCACGTCGCCGGTGCGTGGCGCGTGGACCATGTGGCCGGGGCGGGAGATCATGCCCACGTGGCCGAGGCCGTGGAAGAAGACGAGGTCGCCGGGCCTGAGGTCCTTCCAGGCGATCTTCCTGGAGAAGGCGCCGTACTGGGAGGCGGCGACGCGAGGCAGTTCGATGCCCGCGGCCTGGTAGGCGCGGAGCATGAGGCCGGAGCAGTCGTAGCCGCTCGTGCTCGTCCCGCCCCACACGTAGGGGGTGCCCTGCTTGTCCAGGGCGTACCTGACGGCGATCTTCCAGGCGGGGAGCTGGACGTTCCGGGTCCTGGCGCGCTTGACGTCGGCGCCGGTGAGGGTGACGCCTTCGGGGTCAGGCGCCACTGTGGGGGAGGCCGCCGCAGGTGAGGTCACTGCGGGGGAGGCCACCGTGGCGGGCGCCGCCGCGGCGGCGGGGGAGGCGGCCGCGAGTCCGGCGATGGTCACGGCGGCGGCGAGCGCGGGGATGAGCGCGGGGGTGGGTAGGGGGATGGGCAGGGTGATGGGCATGGCGATGCGCGGCACGAGGAGTCCTTCCACACGGCCGGCCGGGTTAGCTGACGGGCTCGGGCCTGGAAGTGGCCCTACGGCGCGCGGACGTGCCGATTCGCCCCAGAGGGGAGTGGGTCCCCGGCTCCGCGCAACGGCTGCGCGGATTAGGCTTGAGGGACTCTAACGAAACGGTCAAAGCACCGCAATACGGGTAAAAGGGATGTCCGGTGTTTGAGATGCGGTGTTCGTCAGCCGAGACGAGCCGGTAAGGTACCGCCCATGGAGTCGCGCAACATACGCCTGGCCGTGATCCCCGGAGACGGCATCGGCGCCGAGGTCGTCGCCGAAGGACTCAAGGTGCTCGAGGCTGTCGGCACCAAGATCGAGGCCACCCACTACGATCTGGGTGCCGCCCGCTACCACCGCACCGGCGAGACGCTGCCCGACGCGGTCCTGGAGGAGCTGCGCGGCTACGACGCGATCCTGCTCGGCGCCGTCGGCGACCCCAGCGTGCCGCCCGGCATCCTGGAGCGCGACCTGCTGCTCCGCCTGCGCTTCACCTTCGACCACTACGTCAACCTGCGCCCGGTCAAGCTCTTCCCCGGCGTCGAGACCCCGCTGGCCGACACCTCGGCCGAGGACATCGACATGATCGTGGTGCGTGAGGGCACCGAGGGCCTCTACGCGGGCACCGGCGGCGCCATGCGGCGCGGCACGCCGCACGAGATCGCCACCCAGGAGTCGCTCAACACCGCCTACGGCGTCGAGCGCGTGGTCCGCTACGCCTTCGAGAAGGCACGCTCGCGGCCCCGCAAGAAGCTGACGTTGGTCCACAAGACCAACGTGCTGACCTTCGCCGGCGACCTCTGGCAGCGCACGGTCAACCAGGTCGCCGAGGAGTTCCCCGAGGTCGCCACCGACTACTGCCACATCGACGCGGCCTCGATGTACTTCGTCACCCAGCCCGAGCGCTTCGACGTGGTCGTCACCGACAACCTCTTCGGCGACATCATCACCGACCTCGGCGCCGCCATCGCCGGTGGCATCGGCCTGGCCGCCAGCGGCAACGTCAACCCCGACCGCACCGCGCCCAGCATGTTCGAGCCGGTGCACGGCAGCGCCCCCGACATCGCCGGGCAGGCCAAGGCCGACCCGACCGCCACCATCCTGTCGGTCGCCATGCTCCTCGACCACCTCGGCCTGCGGGCCGAGGCCGCCCGCGTCGAGCAGGCCGTCGCCGACGACATCGTCGAGCGGCCGGCCGGAGGGGTGGGCCGCTCCACCCACGAGATCGGCGACGACATCACCGCGCGAGTATCGAGCTAGGGCCGCCTCAGCTCGACCAAGCGCCTGGCGGTCCGCACCGGACCCGCCAGGCGCTTTTCGCATGCCAAGGGCACAAAACACACCCCATCACCCCTTGCCATCCCAAATGGCGAGACAATAGGAAGTACTGACCGCCGCCGAGCAGTCCAGGCCGGCACCGCGCCACAGTAGAGAGAAGGACGTCCGTCATGACCATCGCTCAGAAGCTCAGCTTCGACGTGCAGCTATCCGACCACGCTCGCACCGCGGCCGAGCGGGAGCAGGTACTGACGAACCCGGGCTTCGGGCAGACCTTCACCGACCACATGGTCGTCATCGACTACACCGACGGCCGCGGCTGGCACGACGCCCGGCTCGTGCCGTACGGGCCGCTCAGCCTCGACCCGGCGACGTCGGTCCTGCACTACGCGCAGGAACTGTTCGAGGGACTCAAGGCCTACCGCCAGGTCAACGGCTCCATCGTGGCCTTCCGCCCGTACGCCAACGCGGCCCGGCTCAACCGCTCGGCCGCTCGCATGGCGATGCCGGAACTGCCGGAGGAGACGTTCGTCGAGTCGCTGGAACTGCTCGTGCAGACCGACCGGGAGTGGGTGCCGACCACCGAAGGGCACAGCCTCTACCTGCGGCCCTTCCTCATCGCCACCCAGGTCGGCCTCGGCGTGAACTACCCCTCGCGCACCTACTCCTACATCGTCATCGCCTCCCCGGCCGCCTCCTACTTCAGCGGTGGCGTCAAGCCGGTCTCGGTGTGGCTGTCGACCGAGTACACCCGCGCCGCCCCGGGCGGCACCGGGTTCGCCAAGTGCGGCGGCAACTACGCCGCCGCCTTCGTCGCCCAGCGCCAGGCCGTCGAGAACGGCTGCGACCAGGTCGTGTGGCTGGACGCCCAGGCGCACGAGTACGTCGAGGAGATGGGCGGGATGAACCTGTTCTTCGTCTTCGGCGACGAGCTCGTCACCCCCGCGCTCACCGGGACGCTGCTGCCCGGCATCACCCGCGAATCGATCCTCACCCTCGCCGCCGACCTCGGCCTGGAGGCGGAGGAGCGCCTCGTCTCGGTGGAGGAGTGGCAGGCCGGCTGCGAGTCGGGCGAGCTGACGGAGGTCTTCGCCTGCGGCACGGCCGCGGTGGTCACGCCGGTGGGCTCGGTCAAGGGCGCCGGCCGCGCCTGGACCATCGGCGACGGCACGCCCGGCCCGGTCACGATGCGGGTGCGCGAGGAACTGGTCGGCATCCAGTACGGCTCGCGCCCCGACCCGCACGGCTGGGTCCACAAGATCTGCTAGCCGTCACCCCCGGCCATGGGGGCTCACTCGTCGACGAGCTTGCCGGTGTCGAGAGTGAGCTTCCACGGTCCGGGAAGGTCCAGCGGCTCACCGATGGCCACATCGGTGTGGTGCAGGTAGACGCCCCTGTCGGAAGGATGGCTCATCAGGCTGCAGATGCCCTTGAGCGGGTCGATCCGGAGGAAGAGTGGCACCCCGGCCGCCGCGTAGCCGCCGGGCTTGATGGCGTAGTCGTCGTGGACGCTGCTGGGCGACACCACCTCCACCACCAGCAGGGTGTCGGCGGCGTAGAGCTGGTCGTCACCCCACGTGCGCGGCTCCGGCGACGCGACGGTCAGGTCGGGGATATAGCGATCAGCCTGGGCCCCGAGGAAGAGCGTGATGTGGGTCCCGATGTCCCAGTCGTGCTCGGTGGCCCGGTGGATGATCTGCTTGAGCAGCCTGGAGATGGCCTTGTTGTGGTTCCATGTCGGCACCTCGTTCACCACGATCCGGTCGTGGATGAGCTCCACCCGGTGTTTGGGCAGCAGATCGCAGACGGCCTGATAGTGCTGGTCGAGTGGCAGCGTTTGGACGTGCTCGGTCTTGGGGCGTTCCAGAACCTTGGCCATGCTTCCATCATCCCCTCCTGGGCGATAAGCGCAACGTGCTTCGTGAGATACTCACCGTAACGATGCGCGTCAACATTCGCCCAAGCTTTCGCAAACTCGTTCGCTAGTTCTTTCGGATCATGGTCAACCCGTCGGCCAGGGGCAGCAGCACCGTCGTGACCCGGGGGTCCGCCGCCACCAGGTCGTTGAACTCACGTATCGACACCGTCGTCGGAGTCTCGTCCGCCGGGTCCGTGACGCGGCCCGACCACAGGGTGTTGTCCACCATGAGCAGCCCGCCCGGCCGCAGCCGCTCGACGAGCAGCTCGTAGTAGACCGGGTAGCCCTGCTTGTCGGCGTCCAGGAAGGCCAGGTCGACCGGCTGGTCGAAGGCGGCGAGCGTGTCGGCGGCGGGCCCGAGGGTGAGCGTGACGCGGTCGGTGAGCCCGGCGCGCTCCCAGTGGCGCCGGGCGATCGACGTCCACTCCTCGCTCACGTCGAAGCAGTGCAGCCGGCCGCCGGACAGCCCGCGGGCGATGCAGATGGACGAGTAACCGGTGAACGTCCCCACCTCCACCGCCACGTCCGGCGCCACCAGTTGGGTGATCATGGTGAGGAAGCGGCCCTGGTCGGGGGAGATCTGCATCCCCGCGCTGTCGCCGGTCGCGGCGAGCGTCTCGGCGGCGAGCTCCTCCAGCAGCCGGTCGGGCGGCGTGCAGTGGTCGAGGAGGTAGCGGGCGACGTCGGGCTGGAGCACGGAAGCCTTCATCAGGCCATTGTGGCGGACCGTCACGATCTTCGCGGCGCCCGGCCCGCCCGGCCGACCCTTTGCGCCCGCTTTGGGGTAGTGTCTCGGCCGATCAACGAGGTGAGGCGGGGAATGAAGACGAGGTTGGCGGTGGCCGTCGTGGCCGCCTGCGCGGTGCTGGCCGTGATCGCTGCGCTGGGGCTCACCGAGCCGGCGACGTCGTCGCAGGGCGTCCGGCTGGTACGGCAGGGCGACGGCAGCATGGTGCTGGCCGACACCGGTGGTGACGCTCCCGTGCTCGACGTCTACGAGGACTACGACTGCCCGGTCTGCAAGGAGCTGCACACCCGGGTCGACGCGACGATCCAGCGCCTGGCCAGGGAGGGCAAGGTCAAGGTCGTCTTCCACCCGGTGACGATCTTCCGCGACGAGCCGATGCGCTCCAACTCCGTCCGGGCCGCCGCCGCCGCGCGGTGCGTCCCGGAGGCCAACTGGCTCGCCTTCCGCGACGAGCTCTACCGCATGCAGCCCGCCCCGCACGGCGAGGCGTCGGGCTTCACGGTGGAGGAGCTCGCCGGGGCCGCGCGGAAGGCGGGCGCGGCCGTGGACGAGTGCGTGACCTCCCAGGTGTACGCCGAGGCCCACCTGCAGGAGAGCGCCAAGGTCCGGATCGACGGCACGCCCACGCTGGTGCTCGACGGGCGGGTGCTGGGTGACGAGGCGTTCGACCCGAACGCCCTGGAAGCGGCCGTCGTCGGGGAGCCCGGCGTCACGGTGTGAGCCCGGCCCGGGTCGATCGTTCGTCCCAGAGGATGAGACCGATGTGCCAGATCGTGAGTGCGTGTGGCAGACTGCCAGGCACCATGTTCTACGGTCTGCTCATTATCAGCAGGCGCGCTGGCTGACAAAGGGACACCGCCAGCGCGCAGACCTCTCACGTCCGTGAGGGGTCTTTTTGTTTTCCGGGGTTTCAGGGTTTTCCAGGGAGAGACGACACCATGGCCGACGACCGCTTCCACGTCTATGACACGACGCTGCGTGACGGCGCACAGCAGGAGGGGCTCAACCTCACCGTCGCTGACAAGCTCGCCGTCGCGCGCCACCTGGACGGCCTGGGCGTCGGCTTCATCGAAGGGGGCTGGCCGGGCGCCAACCCCAAGGACACGGAGTTCTTCAGGCGCGCTCGAACAGAGCTCGACCTGAGACACGCGCAGCTTGCCGCGTTCGGCGCGACCCGCCGGGCCGGTGTGAAGGCAGCCGACGACCCTTTGGTGGCCGCACTGCGCGAATCCGGCGCGCCGGTCGTGACTCTTGTCGCCAAGAGCCACGACCGGCACGTGGAGCTGGCCCTCCGCACGAGTCTCCAGGAAAACCTGGCGATGATCCGCGACACGGTTTCCCACCTTCGTGCGGAGGGACAGCGAGTCTTCCTCGATGCCGAGCACTTCTTCGACGGCTACCGGTCCAACCCAGCGTACGCGCTGGAGGTGCTCAGGACGGCGGCCGAGGCCGGCGCCGACGTCGTCGCCCTGTGCGACACCAACGGCGGCATGCTGCCCGACGAGCTGGCCGAGATCGTGCACGCCGCCGCCCAGACCGACGCCCGCGTCGGCATCCACTGCCACGACGACACCGGCTGCGCCGTCGCCAACACCCTGGCCGCCGTCAAGGCGGGCGCCACGCACGTGCAGGGCTGCGCCAACGGCTACGGCGAGCGCTCCGGCAACGCCAACCTCTTCACCGTGGTCGCCAACCTCCAGCTCAAGCGCGGCTTCGACCTGGTGCCCCCGCAGGCGCTCGCCGACATGACCCGCATCGCCCACGCGATCACCGAGGTCACGAACGTCACGCCCAACTCCCACGCCCCCTACGTGGGCACCTCCGCCTTCGCGCACAAGGCCGGCCTGCACGCCAGCGCCATCAAGGTGGATCCCAACCTCTACCAGCACATCGACCCGGCCCAGGTCGGCAACGACATGCGCATGCTGGTCTCCGACATGGCCGGCCGGGCCTCGGTCGAGCTGAAGGGCCGCGAGCTGGGCTACGAGCTCACCCCGGAGAGCACGAAGACGCTGGTCGCTCGGGTCAAGGACCTGGAGTCCCAGGGATTCACCTTCGAGGCCGCCGACGCCTCGTTCGAGCTGCTGCTGCGCGACACCGTGCACGGCGAGCGGCGCCGCCACTTCGAGGTCGAGTCGTGGCGTGTGATCGTCGAGCGGACCAAGGGCGGCGAACTGGTCAGCGAGGCCACGGTCAAGCTGCACGCCAAGGGCGAGCGGATCGTCGCCACCGGCGAGGGCAACGGCCCGGTCAACGCCTTGGACCGCGCGGTCCGGCTGGCGCTGGAGAAGCTCTACCCCGAGCTGGCCAAGCTGGAGCTGGTCGACTACAAGGTGCGCATCCTGGAGGGCACCCACGGCACGGGCGCCATCACCCGGGTCCTCATCACCTCCAGCGACGACACGGCCGAGTGGGCCACGGTCGGCGTCGCCGAGAACATCATCGACGCCTCGTGGCAGGCGCTGGAGCAGGCGGTCACGTACGGCCTGCTGCGCGCGGGCCGCGAGACGTCCTGAGCCGCTAGAGCAACGTGGCCGGGAAGGTCATGCCCTGGACCCTGACCTTCCCGCCCGAGCACGACACCTTCGGGTCGTCGGTGTCCGGCACGATCACGGTCAGCAGCGACTCGGCGGCGGGGGAGACGACGACCTCGGCCGGCTGCTTCGACAGGTAGGTCGGCGACACCCAGCCGAGCTTTCCGCCACGCTCCACCTTCTGCCCGCCCACCGGCTTGCAGTCGGGCGAGAGCTGCAGCAGCGTCACCCTGAACTTGCCGTCGCTCAGCACGACCCGGCCGCCGCCGTTCGACACCACCTTGTACGACGGGGCGAACCGCCACACGTTGCGCACCTTCTCGCCGCCCGAGGCGGTGTCGTGCACGGCCATCAGGTCCTCGCCGTGGTTGACCAGCACCGACCGGGTGCGGCTCACCCCGTAGGCCTTGTCGGTGAGGCGGAAGGCCTGCCTGTTGTCGCCGTAGGCGGTCTTGGTGAGCCTGCTGGCGGTGCGCGGCCGGAACCGCTGCCCGACGACCGTGGGCACGTTGTGCGCCTCGGGCGACATCGTCCAGTAACGGTAGGCGCTCTTCTCGTAGGAGTGGAAACCGGCGTCCACCAGGATGTCGCGGCCGTGCGCGTAGTAGGTGACGCCCAGGTGGTCCTCGTGGCCGTGGAACTTCGTGCCGGGGCCGAACCTGATCGAGTAGTACGCCGAGTCGGGCTTGCCCCAGGCGGTGCGGCCGTAGACGTAGCCCGCCCGGTAGACCTTGACCTTCTGCCCGGGCGTGCCGGTGTCCATCCTCGGCTCGGTCTCGGCGCTGCCGTCGCCGATGGGCACCATGTAGCCGTTGGGCTGGGTCGAGTGGGCGACGAAGTCCTTCAGCGCCTCGGCCCGCCGGGAGATCTCGCCGGGCACCTTGCGCCCGCAGTCCTTCAGGTTGGTCATGGCGACCTGGAGGCGGCCGTGGACGTAGACGGCGTAGCGCGGCGCCTGCTCCATGAGCGCGCCCTGGGAGTCGACGTCCAGCTTGACCGTGCCGGTGAGCCGCTTGACGGCGAGGCCCGTCCAGTCCTTGCGGCCGTAGCGGCAGCCGATGCTCATCAGCGCGATGTCCTGGTCGATGCCGTGGTTGTGGCCCTTCTTGTAGAGCCTCGGGTCGGCCAGCAGTCGCGCGTGCTCGGCCAGGCTGTTCTTCAGCCAGCCGTCCTTGACGTGCATGCTCAGGCAGACGAGCGCCTGCGAGCGCAGGGAGACGGGGTGGTCCTTCCAGACGTACGACGGGGTGCCGGGGGCGCCGCGACGGTTGCCGGTCACCCAGTCCTTGGTGATCTCCTCGGCCCGGTCGAGGTAGCGCTCCTCGCCGGTGTTCTCGTAGGCGACGACCAGCGTGCCCATCCAGCGCAGCGAGTGGAAGACGAACTCCCACGAGCGGTTGCGGTACGGGCTCGCGTCCCAGTCGATCTTCTTGCCCAGCTTGAACGGCGGCAGCCCGACGAGGGAGATCTCGCCCTTCATGACGTCGTCCACGGTCGGTGTGCCGGGGATCCAGTCGCCCTGGCACTGGCTGGTCCGCTTCGGCGCCGCCGTCGTCTGTGCGACGGCCTGGGTGCCCGTCTGAGTGGCCGCCTGCGCGGGGCTCCCCAGCATGCCGGTGGCGAGCATGAGGGCAAGGGGGATCGCGAGGCGCCGCACGCCGGGTCCTTCCAGATCAAAAAGTCTCGGGGCGGAACATGCTGGCCGAATCTGGATCAACCGGTCAAGTTGGCTGCAGGATCGTTAGCGGCCCGATGTGCCGCGCAGACCTTTGTATCCTGGTTCGCCCATGTCAAGGCTGAGGAGGCGGATGGTGTCCAGGGTGCGCGCACACGGGGCCTTTCTCCTCGCCCTGCTGGCCGGGGTGCTGCTGCGCGCCGTCGCCGTGCTCGGCTACCAGCCCGCGATCTGGTTCTGGGCCGACTCCTTCGCCTATCTCAACGCCGGGCTCGACCCGCGCCCGCTGGAGACGCGCACCTCGGGCTACTCGCTGTTCCTGTGGGCGCTGCGGCCGCTGTCCGGCATCGAACTGGTCGTCGTCGTGCAGCACCTGCTCGGCCTGGGCATCGGCGTGCTGGTGTACGCGCTGCTGCGCCGCCGGCTGCCGGGCTGGGCGGCCACGGTGTTCGCGCTGCCGGTGCTGCTGGACGCCTTCCAGATCCAGCTCGAACACCTGATCATGGCGGACCTGCTGTTCGTGTTCCTCGTCATGGCGGCGGTGGCGCTGCTGATGTGGCGGCCGCCGCCGTGGACCGCCACCCCCTGGACCGCCGCGGCGGCCGGCCTGCTGCTGGCCGCGGCCACCGTCACCAGGACCATCGGGCTGCCGCTCATCGCCGTGGTGCTGGCCGCGCTGCTGCTGCGCCGGGCCGGGTGGCGGCCCCTCGTCGCGCTGGCCGTGGCGAGCGCGATCCCGCTCGCGGGCTACGCGGTGTGGTTCCACGCCGAGCACGGCGCGTACGCGCTGAGCCGCGGCGGCACGTTCCTGTGGGCGCGCACGATGACGTTCGCCGACTGCGCGAAGATCGACCCGGACACGCCCGAGCTGTGCCCGGCCGAGCCGCTCGGGCAGCGCAAGGCGCCGCCGGAGTACATCTGGTCCGCCGACTCGCCGATCACCTCCGTCAAGGGCGGCTCGGCCCGGCGCGACGAGGTGGCCGGCGCCTTCGCCAGGCAGGCCATCCTCGCCCAGCCGGTCGACTTCCTCGCCGCCGGCCTGGCAGACCTCGCGCACGTCTTCTCCTGGGACCGCCGGGTCTACCCCGTCAAGGGGCCGCAGAGCGCCTACGTCTTCCCGGAGCGGCCGGCCCCGTTCAAGGACTCGATCGCCTCCGGCGACCGCACCGCCGAGGAGATCACCATCGCCTACCAGGGCCGCTCCGGCGAGACGGTCATGGTGGAGCCGTACGCGGGCTGGATCCGCGGCTACCAGGCGTTCGGTTTCCTGCGCGGGCCGTTCCTCGCCGCGCTGTTGCTGCTCGGGCTCGCCGGGGTGGTGCTCCGGTGGCGGCGACTCGGCGGCGAGGTGCTGCTGCCGTGGGCGGCGTCGGTGACGCTGCTCGTGCTGCCGGTGCTGATCGCCGCCTTCGACCACCGCTACGTGCTGCCGGCCGTGCCGCTCGCGTGTCTGGCCGCCGGTCTCGCCGTCGCCCGCCGCCCGGCCGGCTCACCGCCGCGGGCGGTGCCCGAGCGGGCGTCTCAGCAGCCTGTGGGCTAGGTTGGCCGGATCTTTTCGATAGGTGACCGCACGGCCGCTCCCGTCCGCGGACGCCTGCCGACATGATGGGCGGTATGAACCTGACCGACCTCGTGCTCCCCGACACCGCCGCCTGCCGCGCCGCCTACGAGGTGGCGGCCCGCTACCACTCGCCGTCCCTGCTCAACCACTCCATCAGGGCGTACGTGTGGGCCGCGGCCCACGCCCGGCTGCACGACATCGGCTTCGACGCGGAGTTGCTGTACGTCTCGGCCATGCTGCACGACATCGGGCTGACCGCCGAGTTCGACAGCCACACGGTGCCGTACGAGGAGGCGGGCGGGCACGTGGCCTGGGCCTTCTGCGCCGGCGCCGGCTGGTCGCCCGAGCGCAGGCAGCGCGCCCACGAGGTGATCGTCCGGCACATGTGGGCGGAGGTGCCGGTCGAGGAGGACCCCGAGGGGCACCTGCTGGAGCTCTCGACCGGCATGGACATCTCCGGCCGGCGCACCGACGAGATCCCCGCCGACCTGCGCGAGGAGGTGCTGGCCCGCCACCCCCGGCTGGACATCGCCAAGGAGTTCGCCGCGTGCGTGGCCGACCAGGGCGAGCGCAAGCCGTCGAGCCTGGCCGGCGGGTTCGTCCGGTCCGGCATCGCCGAACGCATCGCCGCCAACCCGCTCGACCGCTCCTAGTACTCCGGTGACACTTCGCGATCCTGGGTAGGATATGGCGTGAAGACGGCCACCCTCGACACGAGGACAACCATGAACTTAGGCGTCCCCGAACTCCTCCAGCTTCTTGTGATCGGCGGCCTGGTGTTCCTCGTCGTGCGGCTGGCAACCCGCCGCCGAAAGTAGAGGCGCTCGATCAAAGAACCTCCCCGCCGCCCGGGCCGGCTCTACTGCTTGGGGCCGGCGCTCTGGACGACCTCGAACGACCACACCTCCGAGCCCGTGGCGGCAGGGCCGCGCCCGTGGCCGTGCCCCTGACCCTGTGCGCCCGACTCGCCGTGTGACCCGCCCGGCGCCTCGCCGCGCCCGGCGTCGGCGGCAGCCTGGGCGTGGCCGCGGGCGAAGGACTGCCCCTGCTGCCACGCCTGGAAGTCGTCCTCGCTGCGCCAGCGCGTGTAGACGAGGTAGCGGTCGGTGCCGTCGACCGGCTTGAGCAGCTCGAACCACTCGAACCCGTCGGACGACTCCACCATCCCGGCCCGGCCGGCGAACCGGCGCTCCAGTTCGTCCCGCATCTCGGCGGGCACCGTCAGCACATTGATCTTCACGACGGACAACGCGACCCCTCTCGCGACGGCCTCATCGCACCCCCCTGCGTGAACCGGTGCGAGCTCCAGGCTATCGCCGGGGGGCGTCGCCGGACCTCGCGACCCGGCGGCGGCGATAGCCTTGACGGGTGCGTATAGCGAGGTTCTCCACAGGCGAAGGCGTGTCGTTCGGCGTGGTCGAGGGCGGCCCGGGCGAGGAGTTCGTCTCCGCGATCTCCGGTCATCCGTTCGGGCAGGTGCAGTTCACCGGTGAGCGCCACCCGCTGAGCCAGGTGAAGCTGCTGGCCCCGATGCTGCCCAGCAAGGTCGTGGCCATCGGGCGCAACTACGCCGAGCACGCCCGCGAGCTGGGCAACGAGGTGCCCGACGAGCCGCTCATCTTCATGAAGCCGTCCACCAGCGTGATCGGCCACGGCGAGTCCATCGCCTACCCCACCACGCTGTCCCACCGGGTCGACTTCGAGGGCGAGCTGGCCGTGGTGATCGGCCGGCTGTGCCGCGAGGTGCCGGTCGAGCGGGTCAAGGACGTCATCTTCGGCTACACCTGCGCCAACGACGTGACGGCACGCGACCTGCAGAAGCGCGACGTGCAGTTCACCCGGGCCAAGGGCTTCGACACCTTCTGCCCGCTCGGCCCGTGGATCCGCACCGACCTCGACCCGAGCGACCTGGCCCTCACCACGACGGTCAACGGCGAGGTGCGCCAGAGCGGCCGCACCAACCAGCTCGTCCACGACATCCCGGCCCTGGTGGCCTATGTCAGCGCGGTCATGACGCTGATCCCCGGTGACGTTATCCTGACCGGCACCCCGGCCGGCGTCGGCCCGATCGAGATCGGCGACGAGGTCAGCGTCGGCATCGAAGGCATCGGCACTCTGACGAACAAGGTGGTCGCTCGTGACTGATCTACGGGTGCGTTTCGCCCCGTCTCCCACCGGCATGTTCCACGTCGGCGGCGCCCGGACGGCGCTGTTCAACTGGGCGCTGGCCGAGCAGGCGGGCGGCAGGTTCGTGCTGCGCATCGAGGACACCGACGCGACCCGCAACCGGCCCGAGTGGACCGAGGGCATCATCTCGGCCCTCGACTGGATCGGCATCAACGGGACCAACCCGGCGTTCGAGGGCCCCTACTTCCAGTCGGCGTACGAGCCGCAGCACCGCGAGGCGGTCGCCAAGCTGCTCGCCGACGGTAAGGCCTACCACTGCGACTGCACGCGCGATGACCTCCAGCGCCGCACCGGCTCCGAGCACAAGGGCTACGACGGCCACTGCCGCGACCGGGGCCTGACCGAGGGCGCGGTGCGCTTCCGCACCGCCGACGAGGGCGTGACCGTGGTCGACGACGTGATCCGGGGCCGGGTCGAGTTCCCCAACGACGCCCAGGAGGACTTCGTCATCGCCCGCACCGACGGCTCGCCGCTCTACGTGCTGGCCAACGCGGTCGATGACATCACCCAGGGCATCACCCACGTGGTGCGCGGCGAGGAGCACCTGGGCAACGCCGCCAAGCAGCAGCTGCTGTGGCCGGCGCTCGGCGCGACCCCGCCGGTCTGGGCCCACCTGCCGGTCATCGTCAACGAGCAGCGCAAGAAGCTGTCCAAGCGGCGCGACAAGGTGGCCCTGGAGGACTACCGCGCCGAGGGCTACCTCGCCGAGGCCATGGTCAACTACCTCATGCTGCTCGGCTGGGGGCCCGGCGACGACCGCGAGATCATGCCGTGGTCGGAGATGGTGCCGCTGTTCCGGCTGGAGGACGTCAACAGCTCCAGCGCGTACTTCGACGAGAAGAAGCTGCGCGCGTTCAACGGCGAGTACATCCGCGCCCTGCCCGTCGACACCTTCGAGGACCGCTGCGCGCCCTACCTGGAGCCCGACTGGGACCGCGAGACGTTCAGCAAGGTCGCCGGGCTGGCGCAGACGCGCATCACGCTGCTGTCGGAGATCCGGCAGAACGTCGACTTCCTGTTCCTCGACGAGCCGGTGTTCGACCAGGCGTCCTGGGACAAGGCGATGAAGAACTCCCCGGTGGAGATCCTCACCGGCTTCCTGGAGCGGCTCGACACCGTGAGCTGGGACCCCGAGTCGCTGAAGTCGGCGCTGGAGGAGGTCGGCGCGGCCCACGGGCTCAAGCTCGGCAAGGCGCAGGCCCCGGTGCGGGTGGCGGTCACCGGCCGGACGGTGGGCCTGCCGCTGTTCGAGTCGATCGAGGTGCTCGGCCGCGAGCGGACCCAGGACCGGATCCGCGTGGCACTAGCGCGCCTGCGAGGCTGACGCACGCGCCGGCCGCCATCGACAGCCACACGCCCGTCACGCCGAGCCACCCGCTCAGCGCGTACGCCAGCGGAAGCTGCACGGCGAAGCCGGCCAGCGTGGCGGCGAGCAGGCGGCCGCCACGCCCGCTCGCCTGCAGCACCCCGCCCACGGCGATCAGCCCGCCGAACGGCACCAGATAGAGCGCCATCCAGCGCAGGAAGCCGACGGCGGGAGCCGGGTCGGCGGCGAAGAGCGCTGTGACGGGCACCGCCACGGCGTTCAGCACGGCCGCCACCGCCGCCCCGGCTCCCAGACCGAGCCACAGGGGCGAGCCGGTGGCCTCGCCGCGGGCCGTGCGGATCAGCGCGGCCTGCCGCAGGGCGTAGAAGACCATGACCCCGGCCAGCATGATCTTCTGCCCGATGCCGTAACCGGCCAGCTCCGCCGTCCCGAACCCGGCCACCAGGTCCACCAGAGCCAGGCCCACGGCCGAACGGGCCAGGAAGTCGCCCGACATGGGCAGTCCGGTCCGCACCACCTCCCGGGCCAGGCCCGCGCCGCCCGGTCCGGCCTTCGGGGACGCCCCGGCCGTCCGCGACGGCACTGGTGACGGCACGCGCGGCAGAGCTTGTGACGGGGCTCGTGACAGTGCTTGTGACAGCGCTCGTGAGAGGGCGACCAGCGTGATCGCCAGCGTGACCGCACGCGCGGCCACGGTGGCCAGCGCCGCCCCCTGGACACCCAGGCCGAGCCCGTGGATGAACAGCGGGTCCAGGGCCACCACGAGCGCGTTGCAGACGAGCGCGTGCCGCATGGGCCGCCTCGTGTCGCCCCGTCCCTTCAGCACGCCGTCCGCCACCGTCTGGGCGAAGTAGACCGGCAGGCCGCCCAGCGAGATCAGGAAGAACTCCGCCGTCAGCCGCCACTCCGCAGAAAAGAGGGCGGCCAGCGGCTCGCGCAGCAGCACCGCGGGCACGGTGATCGCCACCGACAGGACGGCCCACAGCTTCCAGCCGGCCCGCACCACGGGACCGAGCGGCTCGCGGCCGTCACGGCGGCCCACCAGCACCGTCAAACCTGTCGGCACGGCCAGGAACAGCCCGTAGGCCAGGTATTCGGCCGTGGTGGCGACGGTCACCGCCGCGATGGCGGCCTCGCCGAGACCGGACACCCACAGCAGGTCGATCAGGCCGACCGCGACCACCGCCGTGACCAGCTCCACGTAGACGGGAAGGGCCAGCCGGATCATGTGTACCTCGATTCGTGGTATCTCGATTAGAGGTATAGCGCTACGATGCGCCCATGGCAAGCGGCGGTGACCTCGCCCTGACGATCCTGGGGTTCCTCAACGAGCGGCCGATGCACGGCTACGAGCTCAAGGCCCGCCTGACGGGGCTGTCCGGCCACCTGCGCCCGGTCAGCGACGGCGCCCTCTATCCCGCCATCTCCCGGCTCGAAACGGCCGGACTCGTCAAGCGGCACGAGGAGGCCGGCGCCGCCGCCGCGCGCAGGCAGGTGCTGACCATCACCCCCGCCGGCCGCGAAGAGTTGCTGGGGCGGCTGCGCGAGCCCGCCGACCTGCAGATCAGCGACCAGAGCAGGTTCTTCGCGCTGCTCGCGTTCCTGTCGGCGCTGCCCGACCCCGCCGACCAGGCACGGGTGCTGCGCCGCCGGCTCGCCTTCCTGGAGGCTCCCGCCGGCTTCTTCTACGAGGGCGGCCGGCCGGTCCGGGCGCGCGACGAGCCCGACCCGTACCGGCGCGGCATGCTGGTGATCGCCCGAGCCGCCAGCCAGGCCGAGCGGGATTGGCTCAGAGGGCGGATCGCGGAACTGGATCTTCCGCGATAGTCCCTACCGTCGGCCGCATGACCTATCTCGTGACAGGCGCGACCGGTTCCGTCGGCAGGCACGTGGTGGATGAGCTGCTGCGGGCCGGTCACCCGGTTCGCGCGCTCACCCGCGACCCCGCCCGAGCGGCCCTGCCCGAAGGCGTCCAGGTGGTGCGCGGCGATCTCGGCAGGACCGAGACCCTCGCGCCCGCCCTCGACGGAGTCACCGGTGTCCACCTCATCGACGTGGGCGGCGCGAACTACGCGCCCCTGCCCAACGGCCAGGAGATCGCCGACCTGCTCGCCCGGTCGGGCGTGCGCCGGGTGACGCTGCTCAGCGGCTGGGCGCCGGGCACGCTGGAGCCCGCCGTGACGGGCGGCGACCTGGAGTGGACGTACGTGCAGCCCACCGAGTTCATGGCGAACGCCCTGGCGTGGACGGAGTCGGTGCGGGCCGGGGGAGTGGTCGAGGAGCCGTTCGGCGCGACCAGGACGGCGATGGTGCACGAGGCCGACATCGGCGCCGTCATCGCCACTGCGCTCACCGAGGACGGCCACGCCGGCCGGTCGTACGGGCTGACCGGGCCCGAGCTGCTCGACATGCCCGCCAAGGTGCGCGTCCTCGGCGAGGCGCTCGGCCGGGAGATCGCGTACGTGGAGCTCGCCGTCGAGCAGATGCGCGAGCGCTACCGCGCGCAGGGCGTGCCCGAGGAGATGATCGCTTTCCAGATCGAGGCCTTCGGCGAGGTGCCCGAGGGCGCCTACCGGGTGACGCCGACCGTCGAGCAGGTCATCGGCCGCCCGCCGCGCACCTTCCGGCAGTGGGCGGAGGAGCACGCCGAGGCGTTCCTGTGACCGGTCGCCGCGGCGGGATGCGATGACGCACCCCGCCACGGCGCCGGGCGGCTGGGTCAGACCAGGCCGCGGCGCTCCAGCAGCGGCTGGATGGACGGCTCACGCCCGCGGAAGTCGCGGAAGGCGGCCAGCGGGTCGAGGCTGCCGCCCCTCGACAGCAGCGTCCGCCGGAAATGGTCGCCGTTCTCGCGCTTCAGCCCGCCGTTCTCCTTGAACCACTCCACGCTCTCGGCGTCGAGCACCTCGCTCCAGATGTAGGAGTAGTAGCCGGCGCTGTAGCCGCCCGAGAAGATGTGGGCGAAGTAGTTGGTCCGGTAGCGCGGCCGGACGAGCGGGAAGGCGATCTCAGCCGCTTCCAGGGCCTTCTGCTCGAACGCCTCGGCGTCGGCGACGTCCTCGCCCGGGGCCAGCTTGTGCCAGGCCCAGTCGAGCAGGGTGGCGGCCAGATACTCGACGGTCATGAAGCCCTGGTTGAACTTCTCCGCCGCCTGCATCTTCTCGACCAGCTCGGCCGGCATCGGCTCGCCCGTCTCGTGATGCCTGGCGTAGTTGGCCAGCACCTCGGGCCAGGTCGCCCACATCTCGTTGACCTGCGACGGGTACTCGACGAAGTCGCGCGGCACGCTGGTGCCCGAGACACGCGGGAAGCGCACCTCGGAGAACAGGCCGTGCAGCGCGTGCCCGAACTCGTGGAAGGCCGTGTTGACCTCGTCGTAGGTGAGCAGCGTCGGACCGGCGGCCGGCTTGGTGATGTTGAGGTTGTTCAGCACCACCGGCTTCTCGCCGAACAGGAACGACTGGTCCACCAGGTTGTTCATCCACGCGCCGCCGCGCTTGCCCGGCCGCGCGTACGGGTCGAGCCCGAAGAGGCCGAGCGCGCTGCCGTCCTCGTTGAACACCTCGAAGACCCGCACGTCCTCGTGGTAGCCGCGCAGGTCCGGTCGCTCGCCGAACGTGATGCCGTACAGCTTGGTCGCCGCGTGGAAGATGCCGTCGCGGAAGACACGGTCGAGCTCGAAGTACGGGCGCATCGCCGAGGCGTCGAAGTCGTAGCGGGCCTGGCGCACCTTCTCGGAGTAGAAGGACCAGTCCCACGGCTCGATCGCGAACCCCGCCTGCTCGGCCAGCGCCTCGGCCTCCTTGCGGGCGTTGCGCACCGCCGGGCCGACGAGCTGGCCCAGCATCTCCTCGACCGCCTCGACGGTCTTGGCCGTCTGGTCGGCGACCCGGTAGGCGGCGTGGTTGGGGAAGCCCAGCAGGCCGGCCCGCTCCGCGCGCAGCCCGGCGATCCGCACGGCCAGCCCGAAGTTCTGCGGCGCGCGCTCCACACTCAGCGTGTAGAGCCTGCGGCGCACGTCACGGTCGGTGAGCTGGGCAAGGCCCGGCTGGTTGGTGAAGTTCAGCAGCGGCAGGACGTACCGGCCGTCGCGCTCCAGCGAGGCGATCCGGGCCTCGTCGAACCCGTCGAGCTCCTTGGCGTCCTCGACCACCAGGGCCGAGTCGTTCGAGGCCTTGAGCAGGTTCTGGGCGAACTCGGTGGACAGCCGCGACAGCTCCTCGTTCAGCTCCCGCAGCCGTGCCTGCTCCTCCTCCGACAGGTCGGCGCCCGCCCGGACGAAGTCGTCGCGGTACTTCTCCAGCAGCCACGCCTCCTCCGGGTCCTCGGTGGTCACCTGCTTGATGCGCGCCCACAGCGCCCGGTTGAGCCGGATCGCGTCGCTGTGGCGGGTCAGCTCCGGGGAGATCCGCTTCTCGATCTCCATGACGCCGTCCGTCGAGTCGGACGCCACGACGCTGAAGAACGCCGTGGCCGTGCGCTGCAGGACGCGCCCGGACCGCTCCAGCGCGGCGATCGTGTTGTCGAACGTGGGCGGCTCGTCGCTCCCCGTGATCGCCTCGACCTCGGCCAGCTGCTCGGCCATGCCCCTCTCGAAGGCGGGCAGGTAGTGCTCCTCGCGGATCTCCGCGAAGGGCGGCAGCTGGTAGGGCAGGCTGCTGGGGGCGAACAACGGGTTCTCGGCCAACGGTCGGGCTCCTCCACGTGGGGTTTTGTCCCCCTCAGCTTGGCACGACCGAACCCGCGCCGGGCGCTTGCCGGCAATCGTTTTGGTGGTGGCGGCCAAGCTGGGCTATTCTTTCGGACGTCGCCAGAACGCGCCCCAGCAGGGGCTCGATCCGGTGGGGTATGGTGTAATTGGCAGCACGACTGATTCTGGTTCAGTTAGTCTAGGTTCGAGTCCTGGTACCCCAGCATGTAGCGGATGTCTCACAGAGACATCCGCTTTTTGTTTATGGGCGAATTCCGGACGTCGCCCCGGTGTCGTCCCCGCCCGCCATGGCTCACTGAGGACCGCCGGCCGGTCGGCCGGGCCGGCGGTGGGAAGGCGGCCCGCGGGCGACCGGGTCCGCCGCCACAGGCCCCGATCTGCCGAGCCGGCGACGGTTTGGTTGTGCTCCTCGGGGTGCGGTAGAGTTACCTCCGTTGCCGGGGAGGCCCGGCAACGATCACTTGTGGGACACGGTCCCGTCGTCTAGTGGCCCAGGACGCCGCCCTCTCAAGGCGGTAGCGCCGGTTCGAATCCGGTCGGGACTACCACAGTCACACAAGTCATCGCGAAGGTCCCGTCGTCTAGTGGCCCAGGACGCCGCCCTCTCAAGGCGGTAGCGCCGGTTCGAATCCGGTCGGGACTACACAGCCTTCTCGAACGCCCCGGATGCCTCTTGTGCCCGGGGCGTTTTCGCTTTTCTCCCCCCGGCGTATCGGTGGCCAGATGACTTCTGCGGAAGCTTCATCACTATCCGCACATGAATGCTAACGTCACGTGACATGCCATCCCCCGTGCATGACACGCTGAACGCGCTCTTCAGAAGCCGCCCGGCCTTCGCCGTGGAGATCCTCCAACGGCTGTACGACCCCACCCTCTCGACAGACAGCTATGTCGAGGTCTCCTCAGGAGAATTCAACGACCGTTCCTCGCGTGACTTCTACGCGGACACGGTGATCACCGTGGGTCCTCCGAAAAGCCCCGACCTCGCTGTCGTCGTCGAGGTCCAGCTCGCTTCCGACGACGACAAACGTCTCGCCTGGCCTCGCTACGCGGCGGCGCTCTGGCTGCGGCTCAGCTGTCCGGTCGTGGTGCTCGTCGTCTGTCCCACCGGCCGGCTCGCGACCTGGGCCGGCGAGCCGATCGTCACCGATCTGTCCGGCTTCACGCTCAGCCCGTTGGTTCTCGGCCCGGAGCAGATCCCGGCCATCACCGACCCCGTACAGGCCGCTGACTGCATGGAACTGGCCACGGTGTCCGTCATGGTGCACGGCGATCAGCCGCCCGTCCTCGAGGCGTTCGTCGCCGCGTTGACGAAGGTGGGCGGCGAACACGCTCCGCAGTACTATGAATACGCATACCGCCTGGCCTCGACAGCCGCGAAACGGTTCCTGGAGGAGATCATGTCGTCCACTGCGTGGCCGGTCTACAGCCCCTTCGCTCGTGAGCACTTCGGCAAGGGCAAGGCCGAAGGAAAGGCCGAAGGTAAGGCCGAAGGAAAAGCCGAAGGCAGGGAGGAGGGGCGGGTCGAAGGGGAGGTCGAGGCGCTGCTCACCGTCCTGGACGCGCGTGGGCTGGCCGTGAACGACGACGACAGGGCCCGCATCACCTCCTGCGCGGACCTCGACCAGGTCCGGGCGTGGGTCCGCCGGGCGGTCACGGTCGCATCGGTCGACGACCTGTTCGTCTGAGCCCCGCCACGATGCCGCACGGCGACCCGCCGCCGGTGATGGGCGGACGGGCCTCCTGAGGGCCGGGACGGCCCGCCCCCGGCCGACGACCCAGGGCGGGGCCCGTGGGTCACGTCACGTCTGGGAGCGGGCCTTGAACAGCGCGCGGCGGGCCGCCTTGGCCACCTGCTTGTCCGGGTGGACCTGCGAGATGAGGTCCAGCAGCTCCTCCACATGCGCGTGCGGGATCTTCCAGATCACCTCGAGGAGGCTGTTGAGCAGCTCCGGCCCGATGTCGCGCAGGCTGCCCACGAACTCCGCCCGGCCCAGACCGGCCGAGATGGTCCACATGTCGAGGATGAGCCAGTGGGTGTCGTCCTGGGTCGGCTCGGGCGCGCCCTCCACGCCGAGCTGGCTCAGGTGGGTGGCGGCGTACGGCCGCAGCGACGCCTGCTTGAGCGCCTCCTGCCAGGCCGGGACGGCGGCCTCGCCGAGGGTGCCCACCACGCTGGCGGCCTGCACCCGGATGAGGGCGTCGCTCTCGTCCTCGGCCGCGGCCTCCAGGAGTTCCTCGGCGGCCCGGCCGGGCTCGCGCAGCCGCATCCAGGCGGCGAACTCGGCGTCGGCCTCCTCCTCCGGCAGCTCCGCGCTGAGGGCCAGCAGCTCGTGGGCGCTCATCGACTCGATGGCGGGACGGGCGTCCACCTCGATGTCGGCGTCGTCGACCAGGTGGACGACGCCTTCGGTGCCGAGCGGCGTCAGGGCGAGCGTGCCGCCGGTCGCCACGCCGTCGACGATCGCGGCGCCCTCGACGGTGATCATGCCGTAGCCGACCAGCCAGTCGATGACCGGGGTCAGCGGGTCTCCGGCGGCCTCCCAGGCGTCGGCGCCCAGCTCGTCGAGGTCGGCGGCCGCCTCGGCCAGCTCCTGGCGCAGCCCGTCGAGGTCGCGGGTGCCGCCGGCCAGCAACAGCCGGACCAGCAGGCCGCGGGTGAGCCCCGCCAGCGCCATGGCGAGGTCGTCGTCGGCCAGCTCGGGGTCGCCGTAGTCGACCGAGTGCAGGCCGAGCATCCAGGCCTCGAGCACGTCCTCGTCGTCGTCGAACGGCCACTCGGAGGTGTCGTCCTGCACCGCCACCGTGTCGCCGTCGCCCGGCTCCAGGAACTCGAGGTCCACGGCGAGGTTCCAGATGTTCCACAGCATGGGGACGGCCTCGGCGAGCGGGCCGTCGGTCTGCGGCCTGGGCAGCCCGATGGCGGTCAGCGCCTCCTCGACCTCCGCGTCGGACAGCAGCGTGTCCTCGCCCACTCGGCGCCCCGAGCCGACCCACAGGGCCAGGTCACGGGCCTTGGCGATCAGCGGCACCTCCCGGGCGGCGGCGGCCAGCTCGGTGTCGGGGCGCAGCCGGATCGTGGGCAGGTCGGCCAGCTCGTCGGCGAACGGCTCGAAGTCTCCGAGGTCGCCGGTCTCGTCCTCGTCCTCGTCGTCGCCCTCGGTGTCGTCGAGGAGGTCCTCCATCAGCTCGACGAACTCGTCCTCCACATCGTCGAGCTCCGCCTGCAGCTCGGCGAGCGAGTCGGAGCCCGTGGCGAGCCTGCCGGTCTGGGACAGGAACGTCAGGTAGGCGTCGACGGCCGGGAGCATGCCGTCGGCGGCGGAGTCGGGGTCCTCCACCACCTTGGGCATGCGGTCGAGCAGCAGATTTCGCAGGTCGGCGCGCTTCCACGTGCCGAGATCCTGGGAGAAGGCGAGACGGTGCCACAGAGCTGCCGGCCCCACGAGCTCGGGGTCACTGTCGGGCGCGTTGGCGCGCGCCCACATGATGAACTCTTCGAGCAGGGGTCGCAGCTCAGTGGCGGCTACCTCGATGCGGTCTGTCACGCACTCAGGCTAGTGCGCCCGCGAGGCACTCGGCTCCCCAAATACGTGGTTTGGCTGATCATGACGTGCGGCGCATCGACTCGGTGATGCGTTCGGCGGCCGCCATCACCGGCACCGCGTGCAGCCGGCCGGGCGCCCTGGTGAGCCGTTCGATCGGGCCCGACACCGACACGGCCGCGATCACCTTGCCGCCGCTGCCCCGGATCGGGGCCGACACGCTCGCCACGCCCTGCTCGCGCTCGCCCACGCTGTGCGCCCATCCCCGGCGCCGTACGGAGGCCAGGGTCGCGGCGGTGAACTTGGCCCCGCGCAGCCCCCGGTGCAGCCGGTCGGGCTCCTCCCAGGCCAGCAATATCTGCGCCGCCGAACCCGCCGTCATGGGCAGCGCCGAGCCGACGGGCACGGTGTCACGCAGGCCGCTGGTGCGTTCGGCCGCCGCCACGCAGACCCGCTCGTCACCCTGGCGCCGGTAGAGTTGCGCGCTCTCGCCGGTCAGGTCGCGCAACTGCATCAGCACCGGCGCGGCGACGGCCAGCAGGCGGTCCTCGCCGGCGGCCGTGGACAACTCCGAAAGGCGCGGGCCGAGGACGAACCTGCCCTGTGTGTCACGGCTCACAATGCGGTGGTGCTCAAGCGCGACGGCCAGCCGATGCGCGGTGGGGCGGGCCAATCCGGTGGCCTGAACGAGCTGTGCCAGCGACGCCGGGCCGGCTTCGAGGGCGTTGAGCACCAGAACGGCCTTGTCGAGTACTCCGACTCCGCTAGAGTTGTCCATAGACCGATACTGCCGTCTCGACATATGAGAAGGCAAGTCGGGCCGGTCCGCGGGCCGAGGGGCGCAGGGGGCGTGGCCGCCGGGGCCGCGAGGCACGAGACCGGGTCTGAGCGAGCGAGCCGCGATGCGGTGCATCGCATCGAACAGGAGGAGATCATGGGCCGCACACTGGCGGAGAAGGTCTGGGAGCAGCACGTCGTGCGCCGCGCCGACGGCGAGCCCGACCTGCTCTACATCGACCTGCACCTCATCCACGAGGTGACCAGCCCGCAGGCGTTCGACGGGCTCCGGCTCGCCGGCCGTAAGGTGCGCAGGCCCGATCTCACGATCGCGACCGAGGACCACAACGTGCCGACCGTGCTCGGACCCATCGCCGACCCGGTCTCCAAGACCCAGGTCGAGACGCTGCGCAAGAACGCCGCGGAGTTCGGCATCCGGTTGCACCCGATGGGCGACGCCGGCCAGGGCGTGGTGCACATCATCGGCCCGCAGTTCGGGCTCACCCAGCCCGGCATGACGATCGTCTGCGGAGACTCCCACACCTCCACCCACGGCGCCTTCGGCGGCATCGCGTTCGGCATCGGCACCTCCGAGGTCGAGCACGTGCTGGCCACGCAGACGCTGCCGGCCTACCGGCCGAAGACCATGGCCATCGAGGTGTCGGGCGAGCTGCCCGTGGGCGTCACGGCCAAGGACCTGATCCTGGCCATCATCGCCAAGATCGGCACCGGTGGCGGCCAGGGCTACATCGTCGAGTACCGCGGCGAGGCCATCCGCAAGCTCTCCATGGAGGGCCGGATGACGGTGTGCAACATGTCGATCGAGGCGGGCGCCCGGGCCGGCCTGATCGCCCCCGACGAGACCACGTTCGCCTACCTGAAGGGCCGCGCGCACGCGCCGTCCGGCGAGCTGTGGGACCAGGCCGTCGCCTACTGGGAGACGCTGCGCACCGACGACGACGCCGTCTTCGACAAGGTCGTCGAGATCGACGCCTCGACGCTCACCCCGTACGTCACCTGGGGCACCAACCCGGGGCAGGGCCTGCCGCTGGGCGCGGCCGTGCCGGAGCCGGAGAGCTTCGCCGACCCGATCGAGCGCTCGGCCGCCGAGCGCGCCCTGGAGTACATGGGCCTGACCGCCGGCACGCCGCTGCGCGAGATCGAGGTCGACACGGTGTTCGTCGGCTCGTGCACCAACGGCCGCATCGAGGACCTGCGCTCGGCCGCCGAGATCCTGCGCGGCCGCACGGTCAGGACCCGCACGCTCATCGTGCCGGGCTCGATGCTGGTCAAGCTGCAGGCCGAGCAGGAGGGGCTGCACGAGGTGTTCAAGGAGGCCGGAGCCGAGTGGCGCGAGGCCGGCTGCTCGATGTGCCTCGGCATGAACCCCGACACCCTCCAGCCGGGCGAGCGCAGCGCCTCCACCTCCAACCGCAACTTCGAGGGCCGCCAGGGCAAGGGCGGTCGCACCCACCTGGTGTCGCCGCAGGTCGCCGCCGCGACCGCGGTCACCGGCCGCCTCACCGCCCCGGCGGACCTCTAGCGCGGTCTCGGTGAGGCGGCCAGGCCGCCTCACCGACGCGCCTCCCTATGCCGACCTCTAGGAGATCCCGACCATGGACGCTTTCACCACCCACACCGGTACGGCGGTGCCGCTGCGCCGCAGCAACGTCGACACCGACCAGATCATCCCGGCCGTGTGGCTCAAGCAGGTCAGCCGCACCGGCTTCGAGAGGGGCCTGTTCGCCGCCTGGCGCGAGGACCCGGCGTTCGTGCTGAACGACCCGGTGTACCAGGGCGCCTCGATCCTCGTCTCCGGCCCCGACTTCGGCACCGGCTCCTCGCGCGAGCACGCCGTCTGGGCCCTGCAGCAGTACGGCTTCCGCGTGGTCGTGGCCGCACGGTTCGGCGACATCTTCCGCAACAACTCCACCAAGATGGGCCTGCTGCCGGTCGTCCTGCCGGGCGAGAAGGTGGAGGCCCTGCAGGCCGCCGTCGAGGCCGACCCGTCGCTGCGGGTGACCGTCGACCTGGCCGGACGCGAGGTCCGCTGGGCGGACGAGGCCGTGGGCTTCGAGATCGACGACTACACCCGCTGGCGCCTGATGGAGGGCCTCGACGACATCGGACTGACCCTGCGTCACGCCGACGAGGTGGCGGTGTACGAGAATGGTCGGCAGCCATGGCTGCCGACGACCGTCTAGAAGACGACGAGCTGGCGCGGCGGCTGCGCGAGGCGCACCGCCGCGTTCGCGCGCTCACCAGCGCCGACAAAGCACGATATGCCCGTAGATACCTGGCAATCTGCGACCTCGCCAAGCGCGATCCCGCGCGGGCCGCGGCCCGGCTGGAGGCCCTCCTGGCCTCGCTGGACGGCGATTTCGACACGCCACGCGCAGCTGAAAGCACGCCGGGTGATTGAGTTCGCCCGCAATCAGGCTTAGTTTCGGGAGAGTAAGGGGTTTCTACGTCTTAGCTTCGTGAGCTGGAACCCCGAGCCGTAACGGGGGGAGCACAACGTATATGAACAAGCGAGAGCTCGTTGACGCCATCGTAGAGCGGGTCGGCGACCGGCGCACGGCCACCGAAGCCGTCAACGCGATCATCGATGTCGTCCAGAAGGCGGTAGCCAGCGGGGACAAGGTCTCGATCACGGGCTTCGGCGCGTTCGAGATGGTTCACAAGCCGGCTCGCTCGGCCAGGAACCCGTCGACGGGGGCGGAGATCAAGGTTCAGGAAAGCTGGGGGCCCAAGTTCCGTCCGGGCTCCGACTTCAAGGAACTGGTCAACGCCGGCGGCAAGAAGGCCGCGAAGAAGAAGTAACGACAGCGCAAGCGCCCGGCTCCGCACATCTGGGGAGCCGGGCTTCACGCATGTGGGGCGACGTCACTCCGGCGGCACGGCGAACGTCGACAGCGTGATGTAGGTGATCTCGCCGCCGCTCGTCACCAGGCGCACCCGCTGGCCCTGCCGGAGCAGCCGCAGCGGCCCCGCGTCGAAGGCGGGCGCGCCGAAGGCCAGCACCGTTCCGTCGTCGAGGAAGACCGTGCCCGATCGGGTGGTCTCGTCGAAGCTGCGCACCGTGGCCTGCACGGACACCAGCGTAAACCGATCGCCCCCGGCGGGCGAGGTCACGGCGCGGGCCACAGCTCCTCGACCACGGCGGCGGTGTGCGGGCCGAGGCCGAGTGCCCTGGCGGCGCGCAGGTCGTCGGGGGTGTCCACGTCCCGCCGGACCGACTCGATCCCGTCCGGGCACAGCTCCTTCGCGCCGCCGGCCAGGTGCCTGGCCCGCGACTCCCCGCCGAACCGCGGCGTGAACGGCACGCCCGGCCGTACCCCGTAGAACGTCGTGCCGACGTCGAGCGCGTCGGGCACGAACGCCTGGTCGAACTCGGCGGCGGAGGCCAGCACGACGGCCAGCTCCGCCGGGCGCAGCGCGGGCAGGTCGGCCTGCAGCGCGCCCACCGGGGAACCGGGCGCGAGCCGCGCCGCGTGCGCGGCGCCCGTGCGCAGCGCGGTGTTGAGCCCCCGGTCCGGGTCGGGCACCACCTCGGCGCCCAGCGCCGCGAGCGGCCCCGCGGCGGCCGGGTCGGCGGTCACCACGATTACCCGCTCCACCACGGGGCAGGAGAGCGCCGCCGAGACGGTGTCGCAGGCGACCGCGACGGCCAGCCGCGTGCGGTGCGGACCCGTCGCGGCGGCCAGCCGGGTCTTCGCGGCGACCAGTGTCTTCACCGGGATGACCAGTGACCAGCGGTTGCTCATAGGGTAAGCATCGCGCCTCGACATCCCCGGCGACCAACCGGGAGACTTGGGGCGCACACCGTTCGGCTTGGAGGAGAGCATGAGGCGCCTCACGCGACCATCGCGTTTCTGGGAGAGCCTGGCCGTGGTGATCGTGAAGCCGTTGTCGCTGCTCCTGGTCAAGAGGGACTGGCGCCACGGAGAGCGGATCCCGCGCGAGGGCGGGATCATCATCGCCGCCAACCACCTGTCGTGGTCCGATCCGGTGCTGCTGGCGCACTTCCTGTACAACAACGGCCGCTGGCCGGTCGTCCTGGCCAAGTCGGCGCTGTTCAAGGTGCCCCTGCTGGGTCACGCGGTGCGCTCGCTGTGCGCCATCCCGGTCTACCGCGGCAGCAGCGACGCGGCCAGGTCGCTGCACGAGTCGGCGCAGCGGCTCAAGGACGGCGGGGCGATCCTCTTCTACCCGGAGGGCACCTGCACCCGCGACCCCGCCCTGTGGCCGATGGTCGGCAAGACCGGCGCCGCCAGGCTCGCGCTGGAGAGCGGCGCCCCGGTGATCCCGGTCGCCCACTGGGGGGCGCACGAGCTGCTGCCCTACGGGGAGAAGCGGCCGCGGCTGTTCCCCCGCAAGACGTTCCGCGTGTCGGTGGGGCCGCAGGTCGACCTGTCGACGTACGCGGGCCAGCCGCCGCACGCCGGCGTGCTGCGCGAGGCGACCGCCGACATCATGGCCGCCATCACCGCGCAGCTCGCCGAGCTGCGCGGCGAGAAGGCGCCCGAGAACCCCTACGACCCGGCCGGACGGTGACCCGATGACCAAGGCCGCCGTGTTCGGCACCGGATCGTGGGGCACCACGTTCGCCATGATCCTGGCCGAGGCCGGCACCCGCACCACGCTGTGGGGACGCCGGCCGGAGCTGGTCGAGGCGATCGACCGCACCCACACCAACCTCGACTACCTGCCGGGCGTGGCGCTGCCCCCGTCCCTGCGCGCCACGACCGATCCCGCCGAGGCGCTGGAGGGGGCCGACTTCGTGGTGCTGGCCGTGCCCTCTCAGTCGCTACGGGCCAACCTGGCCGCCTGGCGCGAGCACCTCCCGCGCGAGGCCGTGCTGGTCAGCCTGATGAAGGGCGTCGAGCTCGGCACCACCAAGCGGATGAGCGAGGTCATCCGCGAGGTGGCGGGCGTGCCCGAGGAGCGGGTCGCGGTCGTCTCCGGGCCCAACCTGGCCAAGGAGATCGCCCAGCGCCAGCCCGCCGCGACGGTCGTGGCCTGCGTGGACGAGAGCGTGGCCGCCCGGCTGCAGGAGGCCTGCCACCTGCCGCCGTGGTTTCGGCCCTACACCAACCCCGACGTCGTGGGCGTCGAGCTCGGCGGCGCCGTCAAGAACGTCATCGCGCTGGCCGTGGGCGTGTCCGTGGGCATGGGCATGGGCGACAACGTCTCCGCCATGCTCATGACCCGGGGACTGGCCGAGATCTCCCGGCTGGGCGCGGCGCTCGGCGCCGACCCGCACACCTTCGCCGGGCTGGCCGGCATGGGCGACCTCGTGGCCACCTGCACCTCGCCGCTGTCGCGCAACCGCACGTTCGGCGAGCGCCTCGGCCGTGGCATGACGCTGGCCGAGGTGATCGCCGCCACCCGGCAGACCGCCGAGGGCGTCAAGTCCTGCGAGTCCGTGCTGGAGCTGGCCAGGAAGCACGACGTCGAGATGCCGATCACCGAGGTGGTCGTGGGCGTCGTGCACGACGGCATGTCGCCGACCGAGGCGGGGATGCTGCTCATGTCGCGGTCGCCGAAACCCGAGCGGTACGGCGTCTGACCGCTCCGGTCAGGCCCGGGCCGAACGACCATTGCGGACACCACGCCCGGCCTTGACTCGCTGTAGGAGGGACACGCCGGTAGATTCGGACCTCATGAGCAAGCCACGCGTCGCCGTCGTTTTCGGTGGTCGCAACTCCGAGCACGCCGTCTCCCTGATGGGCGCGGGCAGCGTGCTGGAGGCGATCGACAAGAGCAAGTACGAGGTGATCCCCATCGGGATCGCCCAGGACGGCAGGTGGGTGCTCGGGGCGTCCGACCAGCGGTTCGCCATCGAGCAGGGTGAGCTGCCCGCGGTCGACACGTCCGGCGCGGCGCTCGCGCTGCCCTCGGGCCAGGGCACGCTGGTCGCCTACGACCCGGGCAGCATCCCGGTCGAGCTGGGCTCGGTCGACGTGGTGTTCCCCGTGATGCACGGGCCGTTCGCCGAGGACGGCACCATCCAGGGGCTGCTGGAGATGGCCGGGGTGCGCTACGTGGGCTCCGGCGTGCTGGCCAGCGCGGTCGGCATGGACAAGGCGTACATGAAGACCGTCATGGCGGCGGCCGGGCTGCCCGTCGGGCGCTACGTGGTGGTGCGCGACCGCGACTGGCGGCTGGAGCGGGAGAGAGTGCTCAAGGAGGCCGAGGCGCTCGGCTGGCCGGTGTTCGTCAAGCCGGCGCGGGCGGGGTCGTCGCAGGGCATCTCCAAGGCGAACGACCGCGCGGCGCTGGAGGAGGCGGTCGAGTTCGCCCGGCGACACGACCCCAAGGTCCTCATCGAGGCGGCGATCCCCGGTCGCGAGATCGAGTGCGCGGTGCTGGAGTCGCTCGGCGACGAGCCGCCCGGCGCGTCGATGCCCGGCGAGGTGAAGGTCGAGGGCGGGCAGGAGTTCTTCGACTTCGAGGCCAAGTACTACCCCGACCAGATGTCGCTCACCGTGCCCGCCGACCTGCCGGCCGAGGTGGCCGAGGAACTACGGGCGATGGCGGTGCGGGCGTTCGAGGCGCTGGAGTGCGAGGGGCTGGCCCGGGTCGACTTCTTCTACACGCCCGAGGGCGAGTTGGTCCTCAACGAGATCAACACGATGCCCGGGTTCACCTCGCTGTCGGTGGCGCCGCAGTTGTGGGCGGCGTCCGGGCTGTCCTATCCCGCCCTGGTCGACCGGCTCGTCCAGCTCGCGCTGCACCGGTCAGCGGGTCTGCGCTGACACCTGCCCGATCGGCTCCGAGAGCTCGGTGAGCACCCGGCCGGGGGTGTGCGTGCCCGCGACGGTCACCTCGACGTAGAGGGGGGCCTGGATCGCGGTGTACAGGGCCGGCTTGTCGGGATCGGCGAACCAGCCCACCCCGTTGATCTCCTGCACCTGGTCGGTGGGGGCCATCCGGGGCGGCCGGGGCACGCCGCAGCGCAGCGCGATCTCCGCCTCGCCCCACACGGCGACGTACGGCGACTCGGGCGTGGACGTGGTCCGGTCCGCGCCGTCGAGCGTCCGCGGCAGCAACGGCGCGAGCCGGTCGCACGCCGCAGCCGCCTCGCCCTGGGGGGCGGGCGGCTCCACGTGAACGGCACCGCACCCGGCGAGCACGAGCAGGAGCAGCGGGACGGCAGCGGCACGCATACGAAAGATCTACCTCAGATATGGACGATCGGGCACGTCAGGGTACGTGTGATCCCTTCCACCGCCTGAATCTGGGCGACGACGAGCTTGCCCAGCTCGTCGACGTTGTGGGCCTCAGCGCGGACGATGACGTCATAGGGTCCCGTGACGTCCTCCGCCTGTGTGACCCCCTGAATGCCGGAGATCTCGTGGGCCACGCTCGCGGCCTTGCCCACCTCGGTCTGAATAAGGATGTAGGCCTGCACCATTACGTCCTCCCGGGCGATTGGATCACGCCGAAGGGCCACCGTACCCTGAGAGGGTCAGGAGGTGTGTCATCAGAGTAGGTGATCTAGGCGAATTCGGAGCGGTGGGTCGGATTTCCGGACGTCTACCCCAGAGTGCGGCTGTTCTACTCGGCCCCGGAGACGACGCCGCGATGGTCAGCGCGCCCGACGGGCGTGTCGTGGTGTCGACGGACCTCCTGATCGAGGGTAGGCACTTTCGTCGCGATTGGTCCAGCGGCTACGACGTCGGCCGCAAGGCCGCCGCCCAGAACCTCGCCGACGTGGCCGCGATGGGGGCGGTGCCGACCTGCCTCGTGATCGGGCTGGGGATGCCGGCGGACCTGCCGGTCGACTGGCTCGACGCGCTGACCGACGGGTTCCGCGACGAGTGCGCCGAGGTGGGGGCGAGCGTGGCCGGGGGCGACGTCACCGGGTGCGACCTGGTGGTTCTCGGCGTGACGGCGCTGGGCGACCTGGGCGGGAGCGCGCCGGTGACCCGGTCCGGGGCCCGGCCGGGGCAGGTGGTCGCCGTGGCCGGGCGGCTGGGACACGCCGCCGCCGGGCTCGCGCTGCTGGAGGCGGGCCGCTACGGGCAGGCTCCCGTCGAGGAGGGGTCGGCGCTGGGGGAGGCCGTGGCGGCGCATCGGCGTCCGCGCCCGCCGTACCGGTGCGGTCCCGAGGCGGCCCGGCTCGGAGCCGGCGCGATGCTGGACGTGAGCGACGGGCTGCTGCAGGACCTCGGGCACGTCGCGAAGGCGAGCGGGGTGCGGATCGAGCTGGATCCCGCCGCCTTCACCGTGGGCGAGCCGGTGGCCGCCGCCGCGAAGGAGCTCGGGGCCGATCCGCTCGACTGGGTGCTCACGGGGGGTGATGACCACGCACTAGCTGCGACGTTCCCGCCGGACGTGGCGTTGCCGCCGTCGTGGCAGGTCGTGGGGCGGGTCGTGGCGGGCGAAGGAGTGTACGTACGAGGACGGTCCGCGGTTCAGGGCGGATGGGATCACTTTCGGTGACCGCTTGTTCCGGATTGCGGACATTTTTGCCTATATGAGGTTTGACTCACGGGATTGCTGTGACAAAGGCGTAGCAAAGGTGTTATGAAGATTGGCGGCCATCGGTAACCGGCAGAAAGGGCAGCCAAATGGGCCGCCACGGCACAGGTGGATCCGACGACGCGAACGAACGGGGGAACGGCAGATCCGACGACTCTCCGGAGGGGGACCTCGGGATCAACGCCGACCGCGCCGCGCAGTGGGCCGCCGTGCCGGACCCGACCGCCAAGAGCTCCTTCTGGGACAAGGTGGACGAGCAGCGGGCCGAGCCGCCCGGCTGGCCGGAGCTCCCGGACCGGGCCGAGGTGACGGGCCAGTGGGCGCCCATGCCCAAGCGCGACCCCGGCGAGACGATCCGCCAGTCGCAGCCCGACCCCTTCGAGACGACCGGGGCCTTCGCCCCGCCGCCGCCCCGCGCCGACAGCCCCGCCGTACCACCGGCCGAGCAGCCGTTCGAGACGACGGGCGCGTTCACGCGACCGCCCGAGTGGGACACCCCCGGGGCCGGTGAGGTCTCGGAGAGCACCCAGGCCTTCGGCGGCCCGCCCGCCTTCGACGGCCCCCGTCCGGCCGATCCCTTCGGCGGCGGCTCCGGCCCGTTCCCGGCCGCCGGACGTCCCGGAGTGCCGGAGCCGTCCGACACCCACGTCTTCGGGCCCTCCACGGCGGCGCCGGGAGCCGGCGCGTTCGGCGACACGGGCCCGCAGCCGGCCTTCGGCGACACCGGCACCCAGGGCTTCGGGCGGCCGGCCGCGCCGCCCGGAGCGGACCCGTTCGGCGCACCCGGCCCGGCGGGACCCGTCGACGGCCACGGGGCTCCGTACGGCCCGGACGGCGCCGAAGGCACCCAGGTGCTCCAGGCTCCCGCCGGACCGCCCGAGCCCGGTGACATCAAGGTGTACGGCAGTCCCACGATGGTCGACGCCCCAGCGCCGGAATGGTCCGAACGCGACAACGGCTTCCTCGGCTCCGGCTGGTCGTCCGACGAGCCGAAGGGCGAGGAGGAGCCGGTCTCGCGCCGGCGCGGGCGCCGCAAGCCGCCTCCCGGCGAGGGCGACGACGGCAGGATCGACGCCCCGAACGGCGGGCGCAGGGGACGGCTCGCGCTGCTCTCCGTCGCCGCCGTGGTCGTCGTGCTCGGCGGCACCGTCGCCGGGGTGAAGCTGATGAGCGGCTCCGGCGGGCCCGAGCAGTGCCAGGGCGCCACCTGCGCCGCCGTGCAGGGCTCCAACCAGCCGCTCGCCTCCTCGCCCGCCGGTGAAGCCGACGCACCGGCGGAGGGGGAAGAGGAGGCCGAGGAACCCACCGAGGAGCCCACCGAGGAAGCCGCGCCGTCCGACACCCCGACGCCGCGGGCCACGGCCACCGGGCCGGCGCCCCGCCGTACCAGCTCGCCGGAGCCCAAGCCGACCCGGACGAAGAAGGCGACGGCCAAGCCGACGGTGGACCCGTTCCCGACGACCTTCGAGGAGAGCACTCCGGCCGAGACGCCCACCGACGAGGTCACGACGATCATCGACCCCGGAGGCCGGCCGACCGACGGCACGACCGCCGCCCCGCTGCCGACCGGCACCGTCACCGCCCCGGCGCAGGGCGGCGGGCAGACGGTGAACGTCGACTTCGACGTCGTCCGCCAGAACGTGACCGCCTACACGGCGCAGGTGGACGTCGTCAACGCCTCCGCGGAGACGCTGCGGTCGCCCACCCTGTCCCTGCCGGTCGAGGGGCGCGTCCTGAAGGTGCAGGGCGCCGAGTGGTCGCAGGACGGCGACCTGTTGATCATCGACATGAAGGGCTCGCTGGAGGCGGGCCGGTCGGCCACGGTCACCTTCTCCGCGACGGGCAAGGCAGCCCCGCCGGCCAACTGTGGGCTGATCGGTGGGGATTGCGCCGTCAGCTGAATGGTTGGATGGGGTACATGACCGCTTTGACCCCTCCTCGCGTGCTCACCGTCGCCGGATCCGACTCCGGCGGCGGGGCGGGCATCCAGGCTGATCTCAAGACCATGCTCGCGCTCGGCGTGCACGGCATGAGCGTCATCGCCGCGGTGACGGCCCAGAACTCCCTGGGCGTCCAGGGCTACTGGGAACTGCCGCCCGAGGCGGTGCGCGCGCAGCTCGACTCCGTGCTGGGCGACATCGGCGCGCAGGCCGTCAAGACCGGCATGCTGGCCTCGCCCCGGCTCGTCGAGGTCGTGGCCGAGTCGCTCGGCGCGTACGGGGCGCCGCTGGTGGTCGACCCCGTGGGGGTGTCCAAGCATGGAGACCCGCTGCTCGCCCCCGAGGCCGTCGAGACGGTCAAGACCCGGCTGCTGCCCCTCGCCACCGTCGTCACCCCCAACCTGTGGGAGGTGGAGCAGCTCACCGGCGTGAAGGTCGAGGGCGAGGACGACCTGCGCCGCGCCGCCGACGCCGTGCTGGAACTGGGGCCGGCGTGGGCGCTGATCAAGGGCGGCCATCTGCCGGGCGAGCCGGTTGACCTGCTGACGGACGGCACGAGCGAGCACCGGTTCGCCGCCGAGCGGCTCGACAACCGCCACACCCACGGCACCGGCTGCACCCTCGCCTCCGCCGTCGCGTCGTACCTGGCGCTGGGGGAGGACGTGCCGGGCGCGGTGGGCAGGGCCAAGGAGTACGTGACGGGCGCGATCCGGCAGGGCTTCCCGCTGGGTGACGGCATCGGCCCCGTGGACCACGCCTGGCGCTGGCGCTGAGCCGCCGGGCACGACGAAGGCCCGCCGCCCGTGAGTCACGGGCGGCGGGCCTTCGTACGGAAGTCGAACTAGCGGGTGACCTTGCCCGCCTTGATGCACGAGGTGCAGACGTTGAGCTTCTTCGGCGTGCCGCCGACGACCGCGCGAACCGTCTGAATGTTGGGGTTCCAACGACGGCGGGTGCGGCGGTGGGAGTGGGACACGTTGTTGCCGAAGATCGGCCCCTTGCGGCAGACATCGCAGACGGCAGCCACGGTATCGCTCCTTTTAACAGTCGATGTAGCCCAGTCCGCTTGATGCTGTCGGGCGGAGGGCATGCCGGGACAACCGGCTAGCCAGCCGAGGATATCCGATCCACACCCCTCGGTGCGAACTCGAGCACTGGACTCGGACGGATGCGGAGATATTCTCCTCGCTAACGGTAGCGCACCCGGGAGGTTGGAACGTCGCGCATGGAGGTTCTCGACCCGTCCGGGGTACGCCGCTGGATACGTCTGGCCGCCGACGCGCTCGGGCGGGCCCGCGCCGAGATCGACGCGCTCAACGTCTTCCCCGTCGCCGACGGCGACACCGGCACCAACCTCCACCTCACCATGCTGTCCGCCGCCGAGGCCGTCGAGGCGCTGCCCGACGACGTGGAGGCGTCGGTGGTGTGGCAGACGCTCTCGTACGGCGCGCTGGTCGGCGCCAGGGGCAACTCGGGGGTCATCGTCAGCCAGGCGCTGCGCGGGCTCGCCGACGTGCTGAAGGACGGCGCCGACCTGCGCGCCGGGCTCGCCAGGGCGGCGTCGCTGGCCCGGGAGGCGGTGGCCAGACCCGTCGAGGGCACGGTGCTGAGCGTGCTCGGCGCGGTGGCGCGGGCCGTACAGGACTGTGACGGCGGGCTGGCCGAGGTCGCCCGGCGGGCGGCCGGCGCGGCCCGCTCGGCGCTGCGGCGCACCCCCGAGCAGCTCGACGTGCTGGCGCGCAGCGGCGTCGTGGACGCGGGCGGCGCCGGGCTGGCCATCATCCTGGAGTCCCTGGTGGCCGTGGTCACCGGTGCCACCAGCGAGCGCTTCGAGGTGCCGGCGCCGACCGGCCGGGTGGCGCCGATGAGCGAGGTGGGCGCCGGGTACGAGGTGATGTACCTGCTCGACGCCGACGACCCGGCCGTGGCCGGGCTGCGCCGCGAGCTCGACGAGATGGGCGACTCGCTGGTCGTGGTGGGCGGCGACGGGCTGTGGAACGTGCACGTCCACGTGGACGAGGCCGGCCCCGCCGTCGAGGCGGCGCTGCGCGTGGGCCGTCCGCACCGGATCCGCATCACCTACCTGGCCGAGCGGACCCACCGCGGCGGCGCCGGCAGGGGAGTGGTGGCGGTGGCGGCCGGCGACGGCATCGCGGCGCTGTTCGAGGAGTGCGGCGCGGTCGTGGTGCGGCGGGCGCCCGGCACCAGCCCCTCCCTGCCCGACATGCTGGCCGCGATCAGGCAGGCGGGCGGCGAGGTGGCCGTGCTGCCCAACGACGAGGGCGCCCGGGCCGTCGCGGTCGCCGCGGCGGAGATCGCCCGCGAGGACGGGGCCGTGGTCAGCGTGCTCCCGACCAGGGCCACCGTGCAGGGGCTGGCGGCGCTGGCCGTCCACGACCCGCTGCGCCGCTTCGACGACGACGTGGTCGCGATGACCGACGCGGCCGGGCACACCCGGCACGGGCACGTCGTGGTGGCCGACAGGGAGGCCGTCACCAGCGCCGGGCCGTGCCGTCCCGGCGACGTGCTGGGCCTGATCGACGGCGACGTCGCGGTGATCGGCGCGCGGCTCGACGAGGTGGCCGAGGCGGTGGTCGACCGGATGCTGGCGGGCGGCGGCGAGCTCGTGACGCTGGTGACGGGGGTGGACGCGCCGGCCGAGCTGGCCGTACGGCTCGAACACCACCTGGGCAGGACACGGCCCGACGCCGACCTCGTGGTCTACGACGGGGAGCAGGGCGGCTACCCGCTGCTCATCGGCGTGGAGTGAGGCGGCGCGTGGTTCCTGTCGGTCGCAGGCGGTAGAACATAGAGCCGTGAGCCGTTTCGACGAGCCGCTGACCAAGGCGCTCGACCCGAAGACCGCCAAGTTGCTGCACAGCGTGCTCGGCCTGGAGACGGTCGGCGACCTGCTGCGCCACTACCCACGCCGCTACGCCGAGCGCGGCGAGCTGACCTCGCTCGACGCGCTGGAGGTCGACGAGCACGTCACCGTGGTGGGCGAGGTGAGCAGGCTCATGCGCAAGCCCATGCGCAACCGCGGCGGCACCTGGCTGGAGGTCGAGGTCGTCGACGGCGCCCGCAACAAGATCTACCTGGCGTTCTTCGGCAAGGGCTCCCACGTCGCCGAGGCGCGGCTCAAGCCGGGGCGGCGCGGCATGTTCGCCGGCAAGGTGGGGCTGTTCGGCGCGCGCGCCCACCCCCGGTGGCAGCTCGCGCACCCCGAGTTCGAGCTGTTCGAGGAGAGCGAGGCCAGCGCCGAGGAGTTCTCGGCCGCGCCGGTGCCGATCTACCCCGCCGGCAAGGACCTCACGCCCTGGGTGATCCGGCGGGCGGTCGGCGTGGTGCTCGACACGCTCGGGCCGCTCCACGATCCCCTCCCCGGCGACCTGCGCGTGCGCCACGGCCTGCAGGACCTCGGCGAGGCGCTGATCGCGATCCACCGCCCGAAGGACTTCGCCGACGTGCACCGGGCCAGGCAGCGGCTGAAGTTCGACGAGGCGTTCGTGCTGCAGGCCGTGCTGCTGCAGCGCAGGCAGGCGGCGGTCGCCTGGCCCGCCAAGGCGCGTCCGCGCCGCGGCGACGGGCTGCTGGCCGACTTCGACACCCGCCTGCCGTTCGCGCTGACCGAGGGGCAGGCGCTCGTCGGCGAGGAGATCGCCGACGACCTCGCCCGCGAGCACCCCATGCACCGGTTGCTGCAGGGTGAGGTCGGCGCGGGCAAGACCGTGGTCGCGCTGCGCGCGATGCTCCAGGTGGTCGACGCGGGCGGCCAGGCCGTGCTGCTGGCCCCCACCGAGGTGCTCGCCCAGCAGCACCACCGCTCGATCACCACCATGCTGGGCGACCTGGCGCAGGGCGGCATGTTCGGCGGCACCGCCGTCACGTTGCTCACCGGCTCCATGGGGGCCGCCGCCCGCCGCTCCGCCCTGCTCGACGCGGCCTCCGGCACGGCCGGCATCGTCGTGGGCACGCACGCCCTGCTGCAGGAGCACGTCCAGTTCGCCGATCTGGGTCTCGTCGTGGTCGACGAGCAGCACCGCTTCGGCGTCGAGCAGCGCGACGCCCTGCGCGAGAAGGCCGGCGGCGGGCGGCCCCACGTGCTCGTCATGACCGCCACGCCGATCCCGCGCACGGTCGCCATGACCGTCTTCGGCGACCTGGAGGTCTCCACGCTGTCGCAGCTGCCCTCCGGGCGTGCTCCGATCACCACCCACGTGGTGCCCGCCGCCGAGAAGCCCCACTTCCTGGATCGCACCTGGGAGCGGGTGCGCGAGGAGGTCGGCCTGGGCCGGCAGGCCTACATCGTCTGTCCCCGCATCGGTGACCTGGAGGGCGACGAGGGCGACCTGCGGGCGTCGGCTGACCAGCCTCCCGCCGACGACGAGCGCCGGCCGCCGCTGGCCGTCCTCGACGTGGCCGAGCTGCTGTCCGAAGGGCCGCTGCACGGCCTGCGCCTCGGCGTCCTGCACGGCAAGCTGCCACCGGAGGAGAAGGACGCGGTCATGCGGGCGTTCACCAAGGGCGAGCTCGACGTGCTGGTGGCGACGACCGTGATCGAGGTGGGCGTCGACGTGCCCAACTCCTCCGTCATGGTCATCATGGACGCCGACCGGTTCGGGGTCTCCCAGCTCCACCAGCTCCGCGGCCGGGTCGGCCGGGGCGGGCTGCCGGGGCTGTGCCTGCTGGTGTCCGACTTCCCCGAGGGCACCCCGGCGCGCGCCCGGCTCGAAGCGGTGGCCTCGACGCTCGACGGGTTCGAGCTGTCGCGGGTGGACCTGGAGCAGCGGCGCGAGGGCGACGTGCTCGGCGCCGCCCAGTCGGGCAAGCGGTCGTCGCTGAAGCTGTTGCAACTGCTGCGCGACGAGGACGTGATCGAGGCGGCCCGGGAGGAGGCGGCGCTGCTGCTGGCCGGCGATCCGGAGCTGGTGGCGCACGAGGGGCTGCGGGCGGAGATCGACCGGCTGCTGGCGGACGAGCGGGCCGAATACCTGGAGAAGACCTGACGGCCCGGTCCGGCGACCGCTGACCACACGGGGCCCGTTGCAGGAGCCGCGGCCGGACGTGGGCGAGGCCCTGGGGCCCCGTACGGGTGGCCGGTGTGGAAAAGGTGTTGGGCCCAGCCTTGGGGACGGCCTCCCCCCGAATGCCGTCCCCGGCTGGGCCCAGCCCCCCGGGTCAGGTGCCGGGGGAACCGGCGTGCGGAAGGGCTCACGACCACGCCGGTCGGCCTTCTTATGGGTCACCTCGAAGGCCGCAGACTCATCATGCGTGGCAGGCGGGGTGTTGTGAATCACCCTTGCGCTGTCGAGGCCGACACTTGTCCACTCTTGACCTGCGCCGATATGCGGAACAATGACCCCCATGACTCGGATCATCGCGGGCGTCGCGGGTGGGCGACGCCTGGTCGTGCCGCCGGGGCGCGGCACCAGGCCGACCAGTGACAGGGCACGAGAAGGGATCTTCTTGACGCTCGACTCGCTGTACGGGCTGGCGGGCGCGCGGGTGATGGACCTGTACGCGGGCTCGGGGGCCGTCGGGCTGGAGGCGCTGTCGCGGGGGGCGGCCCACGCGCTGCTCGTCGAGTCGGACCCCAGGGCGGTCCGCACGATCAGGGCCAACGTCCGGACGCTGGAGCTGGACGGGGCCCAGGTGGTGGCGGACAAGGTGGAGCGCCTGCTGGCCAGGCCGCCCGGGGGAGGGGGGCGGGGCGAGGGGTCGCCCGAGGAGCCGCGAGGCGAGCCGTACGACATCGTGTTCGCCGATCCGCCGTACGCCGTGTCCGGTGAGGAGGTCACCCGGGTGCTGGAGCTGTTGCGGGACAACGGGTGGCTGGGGGAGGGCGCTTTGGTGGCGTTCGAGAGGGAGACGAGGGGAAAGGCCCTGATGTGGCCCGAAGGCTACGTTGAGGAGAGGGTCCGTCGTTATGGGGAAGCGTCCGTTTGGTACGGTCGCGCCGCCGGGAACCCGTAGACCTGCCCCTAGACCTGGGAGGCGTCTTGCGCCGCGTTGTCTGCCCGGGGTCGTTCGACCCCATCACGAACGGTCACCTCGACATCATCGGCCGGGCCGCCCGGCTGTACGACGAGGTCACCGTGGCCGTGCTCATCAACCTGGAGAAGAGCAGCCTGTTCACGGTGGACGAGAGGATAGAGATCCTGCAGACCGTGACCAAGGAGTTCGCGAACGTCAAGGTGCGCAAGTTCCACGGCCTGCTGGTCGACTTCTGCAAGCAGAACGACATCCCGGCCATCGTCAAGGGCATCCGGGTCGTCAGCGACTTCGACTACGAGTTGCAGATGGCCCAGCTCAACTACCGGCTGTCGGGCGTGGAGACGCTGTTCATGCCGACGAACCCCGAATACTCGTTCCTGTCGTCCAGCAGGGTCAAGGAGATCGCCAGGTACGGGGGCGACGTGTCGGGTCTGGTGCCGGACCTCGTGCACAAGCTGCTCACCGAGCGGCTCAGGGGCTGAGCCGCACCTGCTATCCTTTCATTTCGGCCTTGTACGACGGCGACAGTTCCGCCATGCCTAGCGAGAGCAGGATGACTAAGCACCTCGACCCCCGCTCCCCTTGGGTGATCTCCACTCACGACCTGGGAAAGCGGCCGGGCACGATGCGGCGGTTGACCCTGACCCTCCCGGCTCCGGCGAATCTCGGCGTCGACATGATCGGTGTCCCCAAGGACGCCGAAGTCGAGCTGGACCTCCGGCTCGAAGCAGTGATGGAAGGCGTGCTCGTCTCGGGCACGGCGCAGGCCCCGCTCGCCGGGGAGTGCGCGCGGTGCCTTGACCCGGTGACCTCGGAGATCGAGGTCGACCTGCAGGAGCTGTTCTTCTACTCCGACGAGGACGCCTCGGAGGACGACTCGCTGCTCGACGGGGAGCTGCTCGACCTCGAGCCGACGTTCCGCGACGCGGTGGTGCTCGCACTGCCGTTGAGCCCCGTCTGCCGTGACGACTGCGAGGGGCTCTGCGTGGAGTGCGGGGTCAAGCTGGCCGAGGCCGGCGCCGATCACCGGCACGAGAAGATCGACGCTCGATGGGCGTCGTTGCAAGGTCTGATTACCGAGAACGATAACGATCAGGAGAAGTGACGTGGCCGTCCCGAAGCGAAAGATGTCGCGGAGCAACACCCGCGCCCGTCGCTCCCAGTGGAAGACGACTGCTGTCGCCCTGGTGAGCTGCCCGCAGTGCCGTTCGCCCAAGCAGCCGCACATCGCGTGCCCCACCTGCGGCACCTACAACCGCCGTCAGGTCGTCGAGCCGTCTGCCTGATCCCGCGTAGTTGACGTGTTGCCGACCGGGTGCCATTGTGCCCCGGTCGGCGTTAACGTCTAGATGCGTGCGGTAGTGGTTCGCCCGCGGTCGTGGTGGACGCCGGGGCTCAGTCTCCCCGACGCCCACCACGTTTTCGGGCATCTCCGCAGCCGTCGCGCCTTGTGAAGATGTCCGAGGAGGAAAGCCGTGGGCGCAGGTCCCAAGCCGGTGGCCGTGGAGGTCGCCAGAGCAGAGCTCGATCGGGTGCTGTCCGTCAGCCTTGACCCCGACATCCTGGAGCGGGCGCTGACGCACCGCTCCTACGCCTACGAGAACGGTGGCCTGCCCACCAACGAGCGCCTGGAGTTCCTGGGTGACTCGGTGCTGGGCCTGGTGGTCACCGACACCCTCTACCGCAACCATCCCGACCTGCCCGAGGGACAGCTCGCCAAGCTGCGGGCCGCGGTGGTCAACATGCGTGCCCTGGCCGACGTGGCCCGGGGCCTCGGGCTGGGCCGTTTCCTGCGGCTGGGCCGGGGCGAGGAGGGCACCGGAGGGCGAGACAAGTCGTCGATCCTGGCCGACACGCTGGAGGCGCTGATCGGCGCCGTCTACGTCGACAAGGGCCTCGACGAGGCCTTCCGTGCGGTCCATCTGCTGTTCGACCCGCTGATCGTCCGCTCGGCCTCGCTCGGCGCCGGGCTCGACTGGAAGACCTCGTTGCAGGAGCTCACCGCCTCCGAGGCGCTCGGCGTGCCCGAATACCACGTCGAGGAGAGCGGTCCCGACCACGCCAAGTCGTTCATCGCCGAGGTGCGGGTGGGCGGCGAGTCCTACGGCTCGGGCAGCGGCCGCAGCAAGAAGGAAGCCGAGCAGCAGGCGGCCGAGGCGGCCTGGACCCGCATCCGGGCCCGCCGCGAGCAGCGCGAGAGCCAGCCGGCGGGCTAGGTTGCCTGAGCTGCCTGAGGTCGAGGTCGTCCGGCGCGGCCTGGCGCAGTGGGTGGCCGGCCGGGAGATCACCTCGGCCGAGGTGCTGCACCCGCGCGCCGTCCGGCGCCACCTCGCCGGCCCCGACGATTTCGCCGCCCGGCTGAAGGGCCGGGTGGTGCTCTCCGCCGAACGCCGCGGCAAATACCTGTGGCTCCCGCTTTCGGGTCCCGAGGAGGCGCTGCTCGCCCATCTGGGGATGAGCGGCCAACTGCTGGTGGTGGCGCCGGGCTCGCCGCCGGAGAAGCACCTGCGTGTCCGGCTGGGCTTCGGCGACGGCGGCTCCGACCTGCGCTTCGTCGACCAGCGGACGTTCGGCCACGTCATGCTGACCGCGCTGGCCGGCGGGGTTCCGGAGCCGATCGCGCACATCGCCCCCGACCCGTTCGAGGAGTCGTTCGACGACGACCGGTTCGCCGCCGCCCTGCGCAGGCGCAGGACCGAGGTCAAGCGGGCCCTCCTCGACCAGTCGCTGATCAGCGGCGTCGGCAACATCTACGCCGACGAGGCGCTCTGGCTGGCCAGGCTGCACTGGGCCCGCCCGACCCAGACCCTCACCCGGCCCAAGATCGCCGAACTGCTGGCGGCCGTGCGCGAGGTCATGACCGCGGCCCTGCACCAGGGCGGCACGTCGTTCGACAGCCTGTACGTCGACGTCAACGGCGAGAGCGGCTACTTCGAACGCTCGCTGGAGGTGTACGGCCGGCGCGATCGACCCTGCTCGCGCTGCGGGACCCCGATCATGCGTGAGGCGTTCATGAACCGCTCGTCGTTCTCCTGCCCGCGATGCCAGCGACGGCCGCGCTGACCAGCGCGAGACCGGCGCCGAGCCACATCACGGCCGACACCGACACGCCGTCCACCACGCGCCCGCCGGCCAGCGCGCCGAGCGCGATGGCCGCGTTGAAGACGGCCGTCAGCATGGCCGTGCCCGCCTCGCCGCCGCCCGTCCCGGCGACCCAGATCTGCAGGGTCACCGAGACCCCTCCGTAGGCGACGCCCCACAGCAGGAGCAGCGCGGCGGCCGGGCCCGTCGCCGCCCCGGCCACCGGCAGGGCGATCGTCGCGACGGCGATCAGCGCGGCCAGGGTGACCAGCACGCGCGCCGGCCGCCGTGCGGCGCGGGCGCCGGCGGCGAAGTTGCCGAGCACACCGGCGAGGCCGTACCCGAGCAGCATCGCGCCGACGCCCGCGGCGCCGGCACCCCCCACCTGCTCCAGGAACGGCCGGACGTAGGTGTAGGCCGCGAAGTGACCGGTCACCACCAGAGCCGTGACGATCAGCACGACCCTGAGCGGGCCGGGACGCCAGACCCGCCGGAGATCGGCCGCGCGGGCGGCCCGTTCGGCGGGCAGCGGCGGCAGCACCCTGGCCAGCGCGACGGACACGCCCGCCGCCAGCAGCGCGACCGCGGCGAACGCCACCCGCCAGCCGGCGAACGAGGAGACCAGGGTCCCGGCCGGCACACCCAGCACGGACGCCACCGCGATCCCCGACGCGACCACCGACGCCGCCCGGCCGGCCTGGGGCTCCGGCACCAGCCGGCCCGCCATGGCGAACGCGAACGCCCAGAACCCGCCGATGCTCACTCCCGTCAGCACCCGGGCCACCAGCAGCACCGGGTAGGCGGGGGCCAGCGCGGCCAGCAGGTTGGCCGCGGCCAGCAGCGCCATCAGCCCGTACAGCACCGTCCGCCGGTCGAGGCGCCGCGCGCCGAGCGTCAGCAGCGGGGCGGAGGCGGCGGCGACCAGGCCGGGAGCCGTCATCGTCAGCCCCGCAGTGCCTTCGGACACCTCCAGTTCGGCCGCGATCGGGGTCAGCAGCCCGACCGGCAGCATCTCGCCGGTGACGACGGTGAAGGTGCCCACCGCGACCGTGGTCACGGCGAGCCAGGCGGCCCCGGTGTCCCGGGGCGGGGTCGTGGTCGTGGTCATGCGCTCCAGCGTCGGACTGTGGCGCCGGGGGAACAATGACGGGACCCTCAGGCTTGGTTTAGTGGGACTAAGGGGTGACATGGAGTTCAGAGAACTGGAGTGCTTCGTCGTCCTGAGCGAGGAGCTGCACTTCGCGCGGGCCGCCGAACGGCTGTACCTGTCGCCCGGCCGGGTCAGCCAGCTCGTCCGGGGGCTGGAGACGCGGATCGGCGCCCGGCTCTTCGAGCGGACCAGCAGGCGGGTCCGGCTCACGCCGCTGGGCGAGCGGTTCCTGGCAGACCTGCGACCGGCCTACGACGGCCTGACGGGCGCGGTGGAGCGGGCCAGGTCGGCCGCCCGCGAGGTGACGGGCGTCCTGCGGGCCGGCTTCCTCGGGACGCCGACCGGCCTGGTCACCGGCGCCGTGCGGGCGTTCGAGCGGCTGTACCCGTCGTGTGAGGTCCATCTGGTGGAGGTGCCGCTCGCCGACCCCTTCGGGAAGGTCCGCGCGGGCCTGGTGGACGTGGCCTTCACCCTGCTGCCGGTGGACGAGCCCGACCTGCGGACGAGTCCAGGGCTGAACGAGGTGCCCGTACGGCTCGGGCTGTCCGCCGGGCATCCGCTCGCCGGCAGGTCCGCCATCGCGGCGGAGGAGCTGGCGGACCTGCCGCTGATCGGCCTGGAGGGGCCGGCGCCGCGCCGCTGGCGCGAGCTGGTGGCCCCGGCCAGCACCCCGGCGGGCCGTCCCGTCACTCTGGGCGGTACGGTCGCCACCAGCCAGGAGGGCATCACGCTGGTGGCGCTCGGCCGGGGCGGGATGCTGTTCTGCACGCCGACGGCGGTCTACCACGAGCGGGACGACGTGACCTTCGTCCCCGTCACGGGACTGCCCGCCTCGGTGCTCGGGCTGGTGTGGCTGGGCGCGGCCGAGACCGCCGCGGTGCGCGCCTTCGCCGAGGTGACCGCGCAGGTGGCCGCCGAGGAGGCCGCCGGGCGTCACCGGGTGGCGTGAGATCCGCCGGGAAGGGGTGGGATGTGGAGGACGTGCGGCTGACCGCGTGGGTCAGGGGACACGTGCAGGGCGTCGGGTTCCGCTGGTGGACCCGGGCGCGGGCGCTGGAGCTGGGCCTGCAGGGCTGGGCTCGCAACACCGACGACGGCCGGGTCGAGGTGGTGGCCCAGGGGCCGCGTCAAGCGTGCGTCAAGTTGCTGGAGCTGCTGAGGGGTTGCGACACGCCGGGCAGGGTCGATGGAGTAGTGGAACGATGGAGCGAAGTCCGAGGTAGTTTGGGCGGTTTCAGGGAGCGGTAGCCGGTTTCGCTAAACCGCCCAAATGGGGTATAGTTATATGTCGGGAGTGCCCCTCTGCGGGGCGTGGTGGTCCGTCCGACTTGACCGCCCACACTGCCGGTGCGACTCTTGTTAGGTACCACGCGCACCCCTCCCGCGGAATAAGAAGTGCGCGAACCAGTCTGGTCACTCAGCGTGGAGGACCCTTTACCATGGCGAAGGCTCTACTCGGCCACGTCGGTGGTCCTGACCCTCGGATGGTCTCCGAGATGCGTCGCTTGCAGCAGCGCATCCGCGACCTGGAGGCAGAACTCATCCGGCTTCAGGCCCAGAATGACGCTCTTGCGGCGCAAACCCGCGATGAGGCACTCAGCCGCATGCAGGAGCGCGAGCCGGCACTCACCTGAGAGTGATCGGAACGCAAGATCCAGGGACGTCTCCACGAGGCGTCCCTTGTTATTTGCCCTCTTGCGGGAGCTCTTTCCCGGCGTTTTGCCTGGCCGGCCGCTGAGGATGTCGCGGCGGCCAGCGCCCGGCCGGTGATGACCAGTAGGCTTCTCCGGGTCCCGTCCAGGGACGCCGGGCACGTCGAAGGTCGTCCAGGGAGAAGGGGGCCGGCGCTTGTATCTGAAGACCCTCACCCTGCGCGGTTTCAAGTCCTTCGCCTCCGCGACGGCCCTGCGCTTCGAGCCGGGCATCACCTGCGTCGTGGGCCCCAACGGCTCCGGCAAGTCCAACGTCGTCGACGCCCTGGCCTGGGTCATGGGCGAGCACAGCGCCAAGTCGCTGCGCGGCGGCAAGATGGAGGACGTCATCTTCGCGGGCACCTCGTCCAGGCCGCCGCTGGGCCGCGCCGAGGTGACGCTGACCATCGACAACTCCGACGGCGCGCTGCCGATCGACTACACCGAGGTCACGATCAGCCGCCTGATGTTCCGGTCGGGCCAGAGCGAGTACGCCATCAACGGCGACACCTGCCGGCTGCTGGACATCCAGGAGCTGCTGTCCGACTCCGGCATCGGCCGTGAGATGCACGTCATCGTCGGCCAGGGGCAGCTCGACGCCGTGCTGCACGCCGGCCCCGAGGACCGGCGGGCGTTCATCGAGGAGGCCGCCGGAGTCCTGAAGCATCGCAAGCGCAAGGAGAAGGCGCTGCGCAAGCTCGACGCGATGCAGGCCAACCTCACCCGCGTCCAGGACCTCGCCACCGAGCTGCGGCGCCAGCTCAAGCCCCTCGGCCGCCAGGCCGAGATCGCCCGCAAGGCCGCCGTGATCCAGGCCGACCTGCGCGACGCGCGGCTGCGCCTGCTCGCCGACGACGTGGGCATCCTGCGTGACACCCTCCAGCGGGAGGCGGCCGACGAGGCGGCGGTGCTGGCCCGGCGCACCCAGGTGGAGGCCGAGCTGGCCGAGGCCCAGCAGCGCGAGACCGCCCTGGAGAGCGCCGAGGCCGAGGCCCAGCCACGGCTCAGCGCCGCCCAGGAGACCTACTTCCGGCTGTCCTCCCTGCGCGAACGCATCACCGGTTTGGAGCAGCTCGCCGCCGAGCGCCACCGCCACGCCCTCGACGCCGCGGCCGTCGAACGCCGCGGACGCGACCCCGAGGACCTCGAACGCGAGGCCGCCGAGGTGCGCGAGCAGGAGCTCATCCTCCGGGCGGAGCTGGAGCAGGCCCAGGAGCTGCTGGAGGACGCCGTGCAGCGGCGCGCCGAGGCGGAGGCCGCGCTGGGCGCCGAGGAGCAGCGGCTGGCCCTGGCCGCACGGGCCGCCGCCGACCGCCGCGAGGGACTGGCCCGGCTGCGCGGCAAGGTCGACTCCGTACGCAGCAGGTCGCGCGCCGCCGAGGAGGAGATCGGCCGGCTCAGCCGGGCCGTCGCCGACGCGGCCGACCGCGAGCGGCGGGCCCTCGACGACCTGGAGACGCAGCGCCAGGAGGAGCCGGCCGCCGACCCGGTGCTGGCCGAGGAACTGGCCACCGCCCAGGAGCTGGTCGAGCAGGCCAAGGCCGTCGCCGACGAGGCCCGTGTCGCCGTCGAGGAGGCCAAGGCCGGCCTTGACGCGCCCCGCGCGGCCCTCCAGGCGGCCTCGTCGGCGGTCGGCACGGCCCGGGCCGCGGACCAGGAGGCCCAGCGGGCCGTGGCCGCTCTCCGGGCCCGCACAGAGGCCCTGGAGCTGGGCCTGGCCCGCGGGGGCGACGGCGGGGCGAGGCTGCTGGAGGCCGACCTCGACGGGGTGCTGGGGCCGCTCGCCGCCTCGCTGCAGGTCACGCCGGGCGCCGAGCCGGCGGTCGCGGCCGTGCTCGGGCCGGTCGCCGAGTCGGTCGCCGTGGTCGCGCTCGGCACGGCCGTCCAGGCTCTGGAGCTGCTGCGGGCCAAGGACGGGGGCCAGGCCACCCTGCTGGTCGCGGGCGCGCCCGGCACCGACGTCCCAGGCTCGGTCCGGGCCGACTCCGAAGGCGCTCCGGCGCGCGGACCGGCGCCCGAGGGCGGGGAGTGGGCGGCCGCGCTGGTGACCGTGCCCGGCCACCTTCGGGCGGCCGTCGACCACGTGCTCGCCGGCGTCGTCGTCGTGGACGACCTCGACGCCGCGCACCGCGTGGCCGAGCGGCACCACGGGCTGCGGGCCGTCACCCGGCACGGCGACCTCGTCGGTCCCCACCTGGCCAGCGGCGGCTCCGAGGGAGGCACGTCCGTGCTTCAGGTGCGGGCCGCGCTGGACGAGGCCGTCGCCGACCTGGCGGAGGCCGAGGCCAGGGCCGAGCGCACCGCCCTGGCGCTGGACGAGGCGGTGGCGGCCGAGCACGAGGCGCGGGCCGCGCTGGAGGCGGCCCAGGCGAGGGTGAGCGAGGCGCAGACCGCGGCCGGCACCGCCCAGGCCGGGGTGAGCGCCGCCCAGAGCGGTCTCGACCAGGTCAGGGCCCGGCAGCGGGAGGCCGACCAGCGGCACGCCGCCGTGGCCAGGCGGCTGGCCCAGTTCGAGGCCGCCGCCAAGGCCGCCCACGACGAGGCCGAACGCCTGGCCAGGAGCGTCGCCGCCGCCGAGGAGGCGCGCGCCGAGGGTCTGGAGGAGCTGGCCGAGCTGGAGATCCGGCTGGCCGAGGCCGAATACTCCCAGGAGCTGGAGACCGAACCCACGACCGACGCCCGCGACGAGCTGGCCGCCGCCTGCCAGAGCGCCAGGCAGCGGGAGGTGGAGGCCCGTCTGCAGGTGCGCACCGCCGAGGAGCGCGTCAAGGGCATCGAGGGCCGGGCCGACGGCCTCATCCGCGCCGCGCAGCGCGAACGGCAGGAACGGGCCCAGGCCGCCGCCCAGCGCGCCAGGCGCAGGCGGCAGGCGGCGGTGGCCGAGGCCGTGAGCACGGGCGCCAAGCAGGTCCTCGCCATTCTCGCCGAGTCGGTCCGGCTCGCCGCGCGCGAGCGTGACGACGCCGACCTGGCCCGCGTGGCCGTCGACGCCGAGCTCAAGCAGGTCCGGGTGCGCGTCCGCGAGCTGGGGCAGGAGCTCGACAAGCTGGTCAACCGCGTCCACGGCAGCGAGATGGCCCGCACCGAGCAGCGGATGCGCCTGGAGCAGATGGAGCAGCGCGCGCTGGAGGAGTTCGGCGTCGAGGCCGAGACGCTGATCTCCGAGTACGGCCCGCAGGCGCCCGTCCCCGGCGAGCCGCCCACGCCGTACGTGCGCGAGGAGCAGGAGAAGCGCGCCCGGGTCGCCGAGCGGCAGATGCAGCAGCTCGGCAAGGTCAACCCGCTGGCGTTGGAGGAGTTCGCGGCCCTTGAGGAGCGCCACGCGTTCCTCAACTCGCAGCTCGAGGACCTCAAGAAGACCCGGCGCGACCTGCTGACCGTGGTCAAGGAGGTCGACGACCGGGTGGAGCAGATGTTCGCCTCGGCCTACGAGGACGTGGCGCGCGAGTTCGAGCAGATCTTCACCCGGGTCTTCCCCGGCGGCGACGGGCGGCTGGTGCTCACCGCCCCCGAGGACATGCTGACCACCGGCATCGAGGTCGAGGCTCGGCCGCCCGGCAAGAAGGTCAAGCGGCTGTCGCTGCTGTCGGGCGGCGAGCGCTCGCTGACGGCGGTGGCGTTCCTGATCTCCATCTTCAAGGCGCGGCCCTCGCCGTTCTACGTCATGGACGAGGTCGAGGCGGCGCTCGACGACACCAACACGCAGCGGCTGCTGACCCTGTTCGAGGAGCTGCGGCAGAGCTCGCAGCTGATCGTCATCACGCACAACAAGCGGACGATGGAGATCGCCGACGCGCTGTACGGCGTGTCGATGCGCGGCGACGGCGTCACCCAGGTGGTCAGCCAGCGCCTGCGCGAGCGCGAGCCCGCCTGATCGGCCGGCGCCTGCGCGAGTGCGAACCCGCCTGATCAGCCACAAGTCCGCTCGATCGGCGTGGCCCTGGGCCCGACCATGCCGGTTGATCTGGAAAACTGACATGTTGTGGATGGTTACCTCGGTGTCATCGTGATCGTGGCACTCGTCGCCCTGCTGGCGGCGGGTGGCCTGTTCCTGCTTTTCCGACCGGGCCGTAAGGTAGCGCCGCCGCCGGTCAAGCCGCCCGAGACGGTGCCGCTTCCCGAGGAGAAGGAGAAGCGCCCGGCGCCGGCGGGCGAGGAGGGTGAGGGCGCGACCACCACGGTCCCGCCGCCGGTCAAGCCGGCCGAGCCGGTCGTCGTCAAGCCCGAGCTGGAGGTGCCGCCGCCGTCCGCCGGCCGGATGGTGCGGCTGCGGTCGAGGCTGGCCCGCTCGCAGAGCGCGCTCGGCCGCGGGCTGCTCGACCTGCTCTCGCGTGACCGCCTCGACGACGACGTGTGGGACGAGATCGAGGAACTCCTGCTCACGGCCGACGTCGGGGTGGCTCCGACGCAGGCGATCGTGGAGGAGCTGCGCACCAGGGTCAAGGTGCTCGGCAGCCGCAGCCCCGAGGACGTTCGCGCCCTGCTGCGCGAGCAGCTCCTCGTCCAGATCAACCCCGGCCTCGACCGCACGCTCAACGTCGCCAAGCACGGCGAGCGGGCGGCGGTGGTGCTCGTCGTCGGGGTCAACGGCACGGGCAAGACGACCACCACCGGCAAGCTGGCCCGGGTGCTCATCGGCGACGGCAGGAAGGTCGTGCTCGGCGCGGCCGACACGTTCCGCGCCGCGGCGGCCGACCAGCTCCAGACGTGGGGCGACCGCGTCGGCGCGGAGGTCGTGCGCGGACCGGAGGGGGCCGACCCGGCGTCGATCGCCTTCGACGCGACGGCCAGGGGCATCGAGGCCAAGGCGGACGTCGTCATCGTCGACACCGCCGGCCGGCTGCACACCAAGACCGGTCTCATGGACGAGCTGGGCAAGGTCAAGCGGGTCATCGAGAAGAAGGCCACGGTCGACGAGGTGCTGCTCGTGCTCGACGCCACGACGGGCCAGAACGGCATGCGGCAGGCCCAGGTGTTCGCCGAGGTGGTCAACATCACCGGCATCGCGCTGACCAAGCTCGACGGCACGGCCAAGGGCGGCATCGTCATCTCCGTCCAGCGGGAGCTGGGGGTGCCGGTCAAGCTGGCCGGTCTCGGCGAGGGGCCCGACGACCTCGCGCCGTTCGACCCCGAGGTCTTCGTGGACGCCATCCTCGGCGACTAGATCCCGCTTTTTGGCGACATATCACTCATATTTCGGCCTTTTTCATAGGGTGACAGGAAATACCTCTTACCGGGACAAGCCTTGATCGCCGAGGTGGCGTGTGTTCACATGAACCGGTCATCTCCGAGATCGCCTTTCGGGCGATCTCGTCGTGTTTGGAACGTGAGAGGGTCCCGATGAAGAAGATCGTCGTTCACAAGCCCGGAACCGTGAAGCCTTCCGGGAGCGCCGCCCCGAGGCACGGCGTCTGAAACGGCCTGCGCCGGCGTCCCGCACCGGGACGCCGGCCGCGGCCGCACCGGACACGCACCACGGGAGAGGGACGCATGGACACGATCGTTCTGGACGCCGACCGCCGGATCCGCGGCCCCTACACGCTCGGGGCCGCGCTGCTGGGCCGGCTGGTTCCCGAGGCACTGGAGCGCAGCCCCGACCTGGTGGCCGCGCACGACATCGAGATCCGCGTGGCCGCGCCCGGCCTGGGGATCACGGCCCGCAGGCGGACGCTGGCCGAAGGTCTGCCGAGAGCGCAGCGCATCCTCATCCCCGGCGCCCGCCGGACGCTCCGGATCGCCAACGGGCTGGCCGAGTTCGTCCGCGACCACCTGGAGCGGGCGGGGCCGCTGACCGTCACGGCCGACAACCTCGGCGAGGCCGACCCCACCGACACCGAGCTGGTCGAGGTGCTGCGGAGGCGGATCGACCCCGGCCTGCTGCGGATCGTCCCCGGCGGCGCCGAACCCCGGACCGGCCCGCTGCGCGCTGACTTCGACCGCTTCCGCGACGAGGGGTTCCATCACGCGATGGCCGAGGCCGGTCTGGAGGCGTTGCGCGGGACGTCGTACGCGTCCGCGCCCGAGCGCCGGCGGCTCCTCGTCCAGCGGGTGGCGGCGGCCTTGGAGGCCGTCGAACGAGAGGACGAGGCGCGCGCCCTGTACGACCGCGCCCGCCGGGACAGCACCGACCCCCGCCACCGCGCCACCCTCGCGTACGGCACCGCCATGATCCTGGTGCGCCACCATGACCACGCCCGGCGTGACCCCGAAGAGGCGCTGGCCTGGATCAACGAGGCCGTCACGATCACCGCGCTGCTCCCCGACCGCCGCGAGCGGGCCTTCCACCTCGGCTTCGACCTCAACGGCAAGGCCCTCGTCGAGGTACGCAGGGGCCGCATGGCCGCCGCGCTCGCCCTGGTCGAGGAGGCCGTCGAGCTGGCCGAGCGCGACCTGCCCGGCGAGCACCCGATCCACCGGCTCGTGCTGTACGCCAACCGCGCCCAGCTCCTGGCCCGGGCCGGCCGCGTCCAGGAGGCGCTGGCCGACTACGCCGTCGCCATCGGCGCCGATCCCGGCTACCCCGACTACTACCTCGACCGCGGCTCCGTGCTCCACGGGCTGGGCAGGCACGCGGACGCGCTGGCCGACTACGAGGCCGCCATCCGGCTCAGCCCGCCCTTCCCCGAGGCGTACTACAACCGGGCGGAGGTGCGCTACGCCACCGGCGACCTCGACGGCGCCCTCACCGATCTCGGTCACACGCTGGAGCTGGACCCCGAGTTCGTCCCCGCCTACGCGAACCGGTCAGGTCTGCTGGCGGCCGCCGGCGACCACGACGCCGCCCGGCGCGACGCCGAGCGCGGGCTGGCGCTGGCCCCGCGCGACCCCCACCTGAGGTGCGTGCTCGGGCAGGTGGAGGCGGCCGCCGGCAGCCGGGCCGCGGCGCTGGCCGCCTTCGACCTGGCGCTGGAGCTCGATCCCGACCTGGTGGCGGCCTGGGCGAGCCGGGGCGCGCTGGCGTTCGAGTCGGGCGACCACGCCGCCGCCCTGGACGACCTGACCCAGGCGCTCAAGCTCGCCGAGTCGGCCGAGCTGCTGTTCAACCGGGCACTGGTGCACCGGGCCGCGGGCCGCGCGCACGAGGCGAGACAGGACCTGCTCAGAGCCGCCGAGCTGGCTCCCGACGATCCGGACATCACGCGGGCGCTCGCCGGGGAGTGAGCCGTCGAGGACCGGCCGCCGCCGGCCGTCAACCCATCGCGCGGGCACCGGGGTCCACCGGCCGGCGCCGCCGCGCTCGCCCCCGACCTCCCGGGGTCGCTCACGGACGGGAACGGGGACCGATCGGCACGACCAGAGGAGTCCCCGCCACCGGGTCGGGAATGACCTTGGCGTCCAGGTCGAACACCTCGCGCAGCAGGTCCTCCGTCAGCACCTCGTGCGGATCGCCGGCGGCGACGATCTGGCCCTCGCGCATCGCCACCAGCCGGTCGGCGTAGCGGGCCGCGAGGTTGAGGTCGTGCAGCACCATCACGATGGTCCGGCTCGCCTCCCGGTGCAGTTGCCGGACCAGCTCCAGCACCTCCACCTGGTGCGCCAGGTCGAGGAACGTGGTCGGCTCGTCGAGCAGCAGCAGGTCGGTGCCCTGCGCCAGCGCCATCGAGATCCAGGCCCGCTGCCGCTGCCCGCCCGACAGCTCGTCCAGGGGCCGCTCGGCCAGGTCGGCCAGGCCGGTCATCTCCAGGGCCCGGCCCACCGCCGCCTCGTCGTCCGACGACCACTGCCGGTACCAGGTCTGGTGCGGGTGGCGGCCCCGCGCGACCAGGTCGGCCACCGTCAGCCCCTCGGGAGCGGTCGGCGCCTGGGGGAGCACGCCGAGCACCTTGGCCACCTCGCGGGTCGGCGTCCGGTCGATGCGCTTGCCGTCCAGCAGCACCTCGCCGCCCTGCGGCTTCAGCAGCCGGCCGAGGGCGCGCAGCAGCGTGGACTTGCCGCACCCGTTCGGGCCGATGATCGTGGTCACCGTGCCGGAGTGGACGCCGAGGTCGAGCTTCTCGACGACGGTGCGTTCGCCGTACCCGAGCGTGACGCCGGCCGCCTGAAGCCTCATTTCCTTGCCCTCCAGATCAGGTGAATCAGGTACGGGGCGCCGAGCACGGCGGTGACGATGCCGACGGGCAGTTCGAGCGGGGAGAAGGCCGTGCGGGCGATCAGGTCGGCGCCGGCCGTGAGGACCGCGCCGACGACGGCCGACGACAGCAGCGGCGGCTGCGGGCAGCGGGCCAGCCGCAGGGCGATCTGCGGCGCCGCCAGGGCGACGAACGCGATCGGGCCGGCCGAGGCGGTGGCCACGGCGGCGAGCAGGACCGCGGCGAGGATCATCAGCGCGCGGGCCGGGTTCATCCGCACGCCCAGCGCGGTGACCGTGTCGTCGCCGAACCGCAGCGCCGCCAGCGAGCGGGTGCCGAGCAGCGTCAGGGGCACCAGCACGGCCAGGGCCAGCGCCACCGGGCCGACGTGCTCCCAGCCGCGGCCGTTGAGCGAGCCGCTGATCCACACCATGGCCCGGCCGGTGTCGTTGACGTCGCCGACGGTCAGCAGCCAGTACTTCACGTTGGTGAACACGGCGGCCACGCCGATGCCGACCAGCACCAGCCGGTAGCCGTCGAGGCCGCGCCTCCAGGCCAGCGCGTAGACGGTGACCGCGCCCACCATGCCGCCGAGCAGGGCGAGCACCGGGATGCCCACGGCCGAGAACAGGCCGCTGGCGCCGCCGTACGCGCTGCCGCTGAGCACGACGCCGGCGACGACCGCGACCGAGGCGCCGGTGGTCACGCCGAGGATCTCCGGGCTGGCCAGCGGGTTGCGGGCGATGGACTGGATGATCGCGCCGGACAGCGCGAGGGCGCCGCCGACCAGCGCGCCGGTCAGCGCGCGCGGCAGGCGCAGCTCCATGACCACGAAGTGGCCGGCGTCGGCCGGGTCGAACGTGGCCCGCACGACCTCGCCGAGGCTCATCTCGATGTCGCCGAGGCGCATGTTCAGGGCCATGAGCAGGCCGAGCAGCAGCAGGCCGCCCAGCGTGACGACGGTGCCGCGCAGCCGTACCTGCCAGGACAGGCCGGCCACGCGCAGCGGGAAGGCGGTCATCACAGCCTCACCGGCTTCCTGCGGCGCACCAGCGCGACGAAGAACGGCGCGCCGACCAGGGCGAGCACCACACCCACCTCCAGCTCCCCGGGATGGGCGACGACACGGCCGATCACGTCGGCGAGCAGCAGCAGCGCGGCGCCGGCGAGCCCGGAGTAGGGCACCAGCCAGCGGTGGTCGGTGCCGGACAGCGGCCGGGTCAGATGGGGCACCAGCAGGCCGACGAACGCCAGCGCCCCGCAGGCGGCCACCGAGGCGCCCGTCAGCAGCGTGACGGCGGTGACGCCGACGGCACGGGTCAGCGCGATGTTCTGGCCGAGGCCGCGGGCCACGTCCTCGCCGAGCGACAGCGCGTTCAGGCCCGGGGTGTTGGCCATGGCCAGCACCAGTCCGGCGGCGATGAACGGCAGGACCTGCCAGACCACGTCGGACCCGCGGGCGGCGATCGAGCCGGCCTGCCAGAACCTGAAGACGTCCATGGCCTGCTCGTCCAGGAGCACGATGGCGGAGGTCAGCGCGTACAGGAAGGCGCTGACGGCGGTTCCGGCGAGCGCCAGCGTGACCGGAGTGGGGCCGCCCCTGCCGCCCACCATGCCGAGCGCGAACACGCCGACACTGGCGAGCAGGGCGCCGGCCAGGCCGAACCAGATGTAGGCGAACACGCTCTGCGCGCCGAGCAGGATGATCGAGGACACCATCGCGAACGCCGCGCCCTGAGTGACTCCCAGCAGGCCGGGGTCGGCGAGCGGGTTGCGGGTGTGGCCCTGCATGAGAGCCCCGGCCACGCCCAGCGCGAGGCCGGCCAGCACGCCGAGCGCCGTCCGTGGCAGGCGCAGCGAGCGGATGACGATGTCGTTCTCGGTGCCGGTCGGGTCGGTCAGGGCCCGCCAGGCGTCGTGGAGCGGGACGGCCTTGGCCCCGATGGTGATGCTGAGCACCACCGCCACGCCGAGGGCGGCGAGGAGGGCGGTGAGCACGACGAGGCGCCGGCGGTGCAGGTCGTGGAGACGTGGCGCGACGGCGGTGGCGGTCACGTTTCCCTCCAAGCGTTTGCCCGATCCCGGTGAAGTATGTCAGCTTAGGCAGGGCTAACCTAAATTAGGGTTACCTAAACTTTGCAAGGGAGAGGGATTCCGATGAGACCGTTGCGCGCGCTTGTGGGCGCCATGGCTCTGCTCGCGGGGCTTGCCGCCTGCGGTTCGACAGACTCCGGGACGCCGGCGGCCGGGCAGGCCACGGCCGACCAGGGCGGACAGCCGTTCCGCACCATCAAGCACGCGATGGGCGAGACGGTGATCCCGACCCAGCCCAAGCGGGTCGTCGCCCTCGACCAGAGCTTCGTCGACGCGGTGCTCACCCTGGAGACGCCGGTGGTCGGCTACACGACCTACCGGTCGATCGAGGACAAGCTCCCCGACTACCTGGGCACGGTCGCCGCCGAGCACGGCAAGGAGGCCACCCCGGTCGGCACCCTGGAGGAGCCGAGCCTGGAGAAGATCGCGGCGCTCAAGCCCGACCTGATCGTCTCCGCCAAGGTCCGGCACGAGGCCCTCTACGACAAGCTCGCCAAGATCGCCCCGACGGTCTTCAGCGAGACGACCGGCGCGATCTGGAAGGAGAACCTCCGCCTCGTCGGCCAGTCGCTCGGCAAGGAGGACCTCGCGGACACCAGGCTCAAGGAGTTCGAGGACCGCGCCGCCAAGATCGGCGCGGCGATCAAGGAGAAGGAGGGCGGCAAGCTGCCGGCCATCTCCATCGTCCGGTTCGCCGGCGAGCCCACGGTCCGCCTGTACGTGGAGAAGTCGTACTCGGGCCTGGTCATGAAGGACGTCGGCTTCCCCCGCCCCGAGGGCCAGCCCACCGTCGAGGACTCGATCGTGGTGGACGTCAGCCAGGAGCGCATCGCCGACCTCGACGCCGACCACATCTTCGTCGCGACCTACCCCGACCCCACCAGCGACGGGCCCAAGGCGAAGTTCGTCGGCAACCCGCTGTGGAACAAGCTCAAGGGTGAGAAGCACGACGTGAGCGACCAGACGTGGATGACCGCGGTGGGCATCCAGGGCGCCCATGCGATGCTCGACGACGTGGCCAAGATCTTCGGGGTGGACCCGGCCAAGGCCACCTCCTAGCCCGTCCCGCCCGTCCCGCTCGTGCTGCCGTCCCTGCCCGCCCCGCGTCGGTCGTGCGCCCGTCAGCCGGGCAGGAAGGCGCGCAGATCGGCCAGGTGCGGGTGGATGTCGAGGTCCTGGGCGGCGAGCCAGGCGGGGTCGCAGTAGGTGCCCCGGTATCTCTCGCCGCCGTCGCAGATGAGGGTGACGACGCTGCCGCGCTCGCCGGCCTCGCGCATCTGCTTGATCAGCTCGACGCACGCGGCGACGTTGGTGCCGGTGGACCCGCCGACGTCGCGACCGGTCACCTCGCGCACCCAGTGCATCGCGGCGATGGAGCGGGCGTCGGGCACGGCCAGCATCCGGTCGATCACGGTCGGCTGGAACGACGGCTCCACCCGGGGCCGTCCGATGCCCTCGATGCGCGAGCCGCGGGCGGTGATCGAGGGGTCGCCCGAGACCCAGCTCGGATAGAAGGCCGAGCCCTCCGGGTCGGCGACGGCCAGGCGCGTCGGGTGGCGGCGGTAGCGGAGGTAGCGGCCGATCGTGGAGGAGGTGCCGCCGGTGCCGGCGCCGACGACGATCCAGGTGGGCACCGGATGCGGCTCCAGCGCAAGCTGAGCGAAGATCGACTCGGCGATGTTGTTGTTGCCGCGCCAGTCCGTCGCCCGCTCGGCGTAGGTGAACTGGTCCATGAAGTGGCCGCCCGTCTCGGCGGCGAGCCGGTGCGACTCCTCGTAGATCGTGGTGGGGTCGTCGACCAGATGACACTTGCCGCCGTAGAACTCGATCAGGTGACACTTCTCCGGCGAGGTGGAGGCGGGCATCACCGCGATGAACGGCAGGCCCAGCAGCCGGGCGAAGTAGGCCTCGCTCACCGCCGTCGATCCGCTGGACGCCTCCACGATCGTGGTCGACGGCCCGATCCAGCCGTTGGCCAGGCCGTACAGGAACAGGGAACGGGCCAAACGGTGTTTGAGTGAACCGGTCGGGTGCACCGACTCGTCTTTCAAGTAGAGGTTTACCCCCCACTGCGGGGGCAACGGAAAGACATGAAGGTGCGTGTCACAGCTTCGATTGGCGTCGGCCTCCACCTTGCGGATGGCCTCCGCCACCCAGTGACGCGTGCCGGTGTCGTGACGATCGACAAATTCCATGGTCATACGCTATCTCATGTGACTCTCGCCACTTTTTCCGGCAAATCGGAAGGGCAGTGTTATGGTAATGAGACAAGTCCAGCCGTGGACGTGATAACGCACGCCGCGAGCCAGATGGACTCTTCACCTCCCTGACCAGGCGTAACCGTTAACGCGGCCCTTACGTGGGCCTTGCGACCATGGAATCTACTGTCGGCAGGCCTGTGCCGGGATGGGGCTATAGCGCTAGGGGGATATGACTTGATCACTATGACCGATGAGCAGCGTCAGGACTGGTTCGAGCGCGATGTCGTGCCCGTGACGTCGCAGCTCTTCGCGTCCGCGATGCGCCTGACCCGCAACACCGCCGACGCGGAGGACCTCGTCCAGGAGACCGTCGCCAAGGCCTACACCTCCTACCACCAGTTCCGCGAGGGCACCAATCTCAAGGCCTGGCTGCACCGGATCCTGACCAACAACTTCATCAACGACTACCGCAAGCGGCAGCGTTCTCCCAAACTGTCCGCCGCCGAGGACATCGAGGACTGGCAGCTGCACGCCGCCGAGTCGCACTCCTCCACCGGCCTGAAGTCGGCCGAGACGGAGGCGCTCGACCGGCTGCCCGACAGCGTCGTGATGAACGCGCTGCGCTCGCTCCCCGAGGACTTCCGCGTCGCCGTCTACCTGGCGGACGTCGAGGGCTTCCCCTACAAGGAGATCGCCGAGCGCATGGGCACGCCGATCGGCACCGTGATGTCCCGCCTGCACCGTGGCCGCCGCCAGCTCCGCGGCATGCTCGAGTCGTACGCCCGTGAGGAGGGCGCCGTCCGCGTCCCCGCGCAGAGCGCCGGCGTCGCCTGACGCCGGCGGCGGGTCGCCCGCCTCATCCCGCGTTCAGGCGCATGTGCAGGCGCACGCGCAGCGTCCCCCGATCGGCGCGCAGCTCGACGTGGTCGCAGAGCTGGCGGCTGATCCAGAGCCCGTATCCCCGTGAGGCCTCGGGCTCCGGCGGCAGGTAGCCGGGCAGCGGGTCGTCCAGCGCGCCACCCGGGTCGGCGATCTCGCAGACGAGTTCCCTGCCGTTCACCCACATCCTGATCGTGCCGTGCCCGGCGCCGTGCTCGACGCTGTTGGCGGCGATCTCCGAGACGCCGAGCACCAGCGAGGAGATCAGGTCGCGGTCCATCCCGGCCGCCCTGGCGTAGTCGCCCACCGCGTGCCTGAGCGCCTTCAGCTCGGGCGCCGTGAAACGCAGCGCCTCCACCCGCCCGTCCGGGTCCGGGAGCGGCGCGTGGTCCCCGTCGAGCACCAGCTCGTGCGGCCGGACGTAGGCGTCGCTCGCCGCCTCGCCGCCTGGGCCGAGGACCAGGGGATGGGTGAGCGCCACGTGCGCGAGCACGTCCGGTGGCACCCCGCGGCTGTCGTACGGGCACAGCAGCCGCGCTCCCGTGCCCCGCAGCGCCACGTTGAGCACCGACTCGTAGCGGATCCACGCGCGGGTCTCCCGCCGGCCACGGCCCGCCCAGACGGGCTCGCCGACGATGAGCGCGGGCCCCTCCGTCGCGTACTCGTGGTACGCGGCCAGCGTCCGCTGCGGATGGGTGTACCAGGCGGCCGCGATCCTGCCGTCGATGCGGCCCGCGTCGCGGCCGAGCGCCTCGGCGAGCAGGCCGAGCCTGGCGGTGCAGGTGACGACGAGCACCCGCCTGCCCTCGTCCAGGGCCTCGCGCACGTGCGGCAGCACCACGGCGGCGAACCGCTCGTCGGAGTCGTACGGCAACGCGACATGCCTCAACGACTCGCTGTCAGGTCGAGGCCGGCGAGGGCGCACGGCCGAAAGGTAGCAAGCGCTTGCCTCTTATGCAACGGCTATGAGCGCGACCGCCCCGAGCGCGCAGGCCACGCCGGTGATCTGGATCGGGTGCAGCCGCTCGCCGAGCACCTGCCTGGCCAGCAGCAGGGTGCTGGCCGGGTAGAGCGACACCAGCACGGCCACCAGGCTCAGCATGCCCTGGCGCTGGGCGAGCAGGTAGAGCACGTTGGCGGCCATGTCGAGCATGCCGGCCGCCGCGATCACCGGCAGCGCCCCGCGGCCGGGCCGCAGCGCGCGGCCGGTGGTGACGGCGATCAGCGCGACCAGGGTCACCGACGACAGTCTCGCGCCCACCAGGGGCCACAGGCCGGAGCCGTCGGGAGCCATGGCGAGCAGCACGAAGAAGCCGCCGAAGCCCGCGCCGGCCGCCAGCGCGACGAGCACCGAGGCGAACGAGCCGCCCCTGGCGGCCGACCGGTCCTGGCTGACGAGGAGCACGGCGCCCAGGGCGAGCGCCACCCCGGCGAGCGCCATCGGCTCCGGCCGGTCTCCGGTGGCGAGTCCGAACAGCACCGGCAGCGCCGCCGAGGTCACCGCCGCGACCGGGGCGACCACCGACATGACGCCCGTGGCCAGCGCCCGGTAGAACAGCACCAGCCCGCCCGCGCCGGCCAGGCCCGCGCCGAGGCCCCACAGCAGCGCCTGGCCGCTGAGGGCACCGGGCAACAGCGGCAGCAGCGCCAGGATCAGGGCCAGGCCGGCGGTCTGCGAGAGCGCCACGACCGGCAGCACCCTGGAGCGGCGGGTGGCCAGCCCGCCGAGGAAGTCGGCCGTTCCGTACACCAGCGCGCATGCCGTCGCCAGGACCACCGCGGTCACGTCGTCACCCGTCCGTAGTTCAATGGATTGCACTTCTAGTACAACACATAGAGTGCACCACAGTGCAAATCCTTGTCACTACACTGGACTCCATGGAGGACCCGGAGACGATCACCCAGGCCATCGCCAACAACGTCAGGGCCCAGCGCTCGCACCGCGGCCTGACGCTCGACGCGCTGGCCGCCCGGTCCGGCGTCAGCCGCGGCATGCTGGTCCAGGTCGAGCAGGGCCGGACCAACCCGAGCGTCTCCACGCTCACCCGCATCGCCTCCGCCCTCGGCGTCACCGTCGCCAGACTGGTCGAGGTGTCCGACGTCCCGGTGGTCAGGGTGGTCGAGCAGGCCGACGTGGTCACCTTCGAGCAGGGCAACACGCAGGCGCGGCTGCTCGTCGGCGCCGACTCGCCGATGATCCTGGAGCTGTGGGACTGGCGGATCGCCCCCGGCGAGCACCACGACGGCGACGCCCACCCGCCCGGCACCCGCGAGATGCTCACCGTGCTCACCGGCGAGCTCACCCTCATCGTGTACGGCCGCAGCCACCTGGTCAGGGCGGGCGCGGCCGTGCTCTTCGCCGCCGACCGGCCGCACCGCTACGCCAACGCGGGCGAGGAGGAGCTGCGGCTCATCATGGCCGTCGCCGAGCCTCGGGAGGCACCCGACCAATGACGCCTTCCGCTCCCGAACGTCGGCATCCGGGCACGGATCAGGAGCGGATATGCCATAAGGCTGGCGCGTCGCCTTACCGGACTCCGGTCCGATATCCCACTGTGAGGGGATGAACCGGCCGAGGAATCGCGGGTGGCCGCTGGTCGTGCCGCTGGCCGCGCTGCTGGTCGTGCTGCTGGTCGGCGGGGCCTGCGCGCCGCGACCCCCGAGCATGCCCGTGTCGCGTCCGCCGCAGGTCGTCGACCTCGGCCTGCTGGCCAGGCGGCTGGCCGCCATGCAGCCCGGCTGGCCCGCCCCGGCGCCCGACTGCCGGCGCGACAGGTGCGTCGCGCTCACCTTCGACGACGGGCCCGGTCCGCACACCGGCAGGCTGCTCGACCTCCTGCGCGCCCGGCGGGCGCGGGCGACGTTCTTCGTGGTCGGGCACATGGTGGCCGCCGGTCGGGCCGGGCTGGTCCGGCGCATCGCCCAGGAGGGCCACGAGCTGGGCAACCACACCTGGAGCCACGCGGCGCTCACCGCGCTGCCGGACGACCGGCTCAGACGCGAGCTGCTGCGCACCGGTGACCTCGTACGCCGGCTGACCGGGGTGCGGATGCGCGTCATGCGCCCGCCGTACGGGATGACCGACGGCAGGGTGGCGCGCGAGACCCGTCGCCAGGGGATGGCGCAGATCCTGTGGGACGTCGACACGCGCGACTGGCGCGACCGCGATCCCGCCGACGTGACGCGGCGCGCCGCCCGCGCCTCGCCCGGCTCGGTCGTGCTCATGCACGACCTGCACCGCGCCACCGTCAGGGCCATGACCGGAGTCCTCGACCGGCTCTCCCGCCGGGGCTACCGGTTCGTCACCGTGTCCGAGCTGGCCGGCGGGGGGCGGCGGGCGTCGGCCGCGAAGCGCTGACCGCCGGTGCGGCGTGGCAGGCTTGGACGCATGGGTTTCAGCGGCTTTCCCGACGAGGCTTTCCTGTTCTACGAGGGCCTTGAGGCGGACAACTCCAAGACCTACTTCACCCGCCACAAGCACCTCTACGAGGAGGCCGTGCGGGCACCCATGCTCGCCCTGGCCGAGGAACTGGCCGGAGAGTTCGGGACGGCCCACCTGTTCCGGCCCCACCGTGACGTCCGCTACGCCAAGGACAAGTCGCCGTACAAGACCCACCAAGGCGCCTTCGTCGAGAGGCAGCCCGGCATCGGGCTCTACGTCCAGATCGACGCCGACGGCATCCGGGCGGCGGGCGGCCTCTACAGCCAGGCCTCCGACCAGGTCGCCCGTTACCGCGCGGCCGTGGACGAGGACCTCACCGGCCGGCCGCTGGAGGCCGTGGTCGCCGCGCTGAGGTCCGCCGGCTACGCCGTCGAGGGGGACCGGCTCAAGACCAGGCCGCGCGGCTTCACCGACGACCATCCGCGCATCGAGCTGCTGCGCCATCGGTCGCTGTACGCCGGCCGCCGCTTCGAGCCGGAGCCGTGGGTGCACACCGGGGAGGTGGTGAAGCGGGTGCGCGAGAGCTGGCGCGCCTTCGAGCCGCTGGTCGACTGGCTGTGCGCGCACGTACGGGGGAGCGAGCTGCCCCGCCGCTGACGGGGTGGGAGCCGCGAGGGGAGGCAAGGGCGTGCGGCGTGGTGCTCACCTCGGAGCGCCCGTCAGGTGGTCGTCGCCCTGGAGGATGCGCTCGACCGTCTGACCGGCCGCCGAGGTGGCCGCCGTGGTGACGGCCGCGATGACGATCGCCAGCAGCGGTGTGGCCAGGCTGCGCAGGCTGCGCACGTTGCGCACCCGCCCCCACGGCTCGCCCGCCAGGTGCATCAGCCGCCACTCCCAGGTCAGCCCGAGCCCGATGCACACCAGCGCCACCTGACCCCCGACGATGGCCACCGCCTGCACCTTGTCCATGACCCCGATGTCGGGCTCCACGAGCGTGGAGACGTACCCGGACAGCTCCGTGAGCAGCGCGGCCGCCATCAGGTGCAGCGCCTTGGTCATCGGCTGGGTGCCGCGGACACGCGGGTAGAAGTAGCCGAACAGGAAGCCGAAGGCCGGCAACGTGAGCAGATAGCGGGTGTCGAAGACGAAGCTGCTCAGGTCCACCCCGGACGGCCAGCCGTACAGGAACGCGAACGGCATGCTCAGCAGCAGGCCGACGACGAAACCGTGGACGCCGTTCACCCACGGCGGGCAGCCCGCGGCCGTGGCGAACGCCGTCTCCGGGTCGCGCCCCTGCAGCCGCAGCGCCTCCTCCAGGTCGTGGCGCCGGCCGTCGAACTCGGCCATCGACATCTCGCCCGCGCCGATCCTGCCCCGGCCGATGCGGTAGAGCTCCTGCTCCGAGACGAGCAGCAGCCGCTTGTGCAGGGCCTTCCTGACCAGCTCCCGGTGCTCGTCGGCGGAGGTCGGCTCGACGATCGCCGGGTGCGGGGTCACCAGCAGCGAGCGGACCGCGATCCAGGCGACGACCGAGGTGATCGACAGCAGCGGCAGCGGCACGTTGCTGCCGGCGATCAGGATGCTGCCCCGCGGGGTGAGGTAGAGCACCATCAGGCAGACGATCATGGTGGCCTCGGCCGACGGGTGACTGATGGCCGAGACCGTGTCGCCGAGGCGCCGCAGCCGCAGCACGAGCAGGGCGAACCCCAGCAGCAGCAGCCCGAGCAGCCCCCGCGTCATGGGGTCGAGCACCAGGAAGCCGATCCTCGGCGGCGCGGCCTCCGACAGCAGCGGCAGGCTCCACGACCCGGCGTCCAGCCACTCCGTCGGCCAGCCCTGCACCAGCAGGCTCGCCGTCACGGCGGCCAGCAGCCCCCCGTGCGTCCACTGCCGGGTGGCCACGGCGACGGCGGAGAACGGGATCAGCGCCCACGCCAGGGCCAGCACCAGCCGGACGCTGTCGGGCGGGTAGGCCCCGGTCAGCAGCGCCTTGGCCCACAGGGCGAGCGCCAGCACGGTGACCGCCGCGCCCGCGGCCAGCACCGCCAGCCGGACGATCACGATGCGGACACCGAGGTCGGCGCTGAACCCCACCGCCGCGCCGGCCGCCGCCAGCGCCGCCACCAGGGCGCCGGCCACCAGGGTCCGGCCGGGCAACTGCCCGTGCACCCACGACCACGACAGCATGCCCACGGCCAGCAGCACGCCGAGCGCGGTCGCGCCCAGCAGGTCGCGGACCGTCCAGGGCGGGCTCGTCGGCAGGGACCGCCCCGCGTGCCGTACGGCCAGCAACGGCACCGCGAAGAACAGGATCACGTACGCGACCGGCTTCCACTCCGTCGCCACGATCGTGACCAGCATCGCCGGGGCGGCCAGGGCCAGGCCGACGGCCAGCTCGCGGTTCGGCACCCGCTCCCACCACGAAAGGCCGAGCGCCCGCAGCAGCAGCGCCACCATCACCACGGCGGTCAGCACGCCGAGCGCGGTCTCCCACGAGAAGTCGTCCTCCCGCTGCACGTCGGGGAACCCGTGCAGCTCGTGGGCCAGCGTCACGTCGGCCGAGTGCGCCCCCGCTCGGAACTCCAGCCGTTCCGGCTCCTCGCGCGACGGCAGGACGCCCCACGTCCGCAGCACGCTCCACTCGCCGGGGAGCAACGTCACCACGCGCTCGCCGACGAGAGGCGGGCTGGTGGTGGGCGCCCCGAACGACAGCTCCAGCAGGTCGTCCGGCTCCAGCTGCCGCAGCAGCGTCACCCTGAACTCGACCGTGGTCCGCCCGTCGACCGTGGTCAGCACCGGAGCACGTCTCGTCGTCGGCGCGAGGATGGTCCCGCCCACCTTGAGCGGCCCGAACCCGTCGTCGGTGAAGCGCTGGATGCCCTCCGGGAACCCGCTGCCCCGCCGCAGGGTCGCGACCAGCTCGTCGTCGGCGTCCATCAGCAGCCGGTGCGTGACGGACACCTTCACCTGCCGCCGCCGCTCGTCCAGCCGACCGTCAGGCACTCCCGCGAGGTCGGCGTCCACGGCCCTGGCGACGGTCACCTCGGTGGTGGCCTCACGTTCGGGCGACGTCTCCAGCCCGGACGGGCTCGTGACCGGCTCCCACGGATCGGGCGGGACGGTGGCCGTCGGCCGCGGGGGGTCGCCCACCGGCCGCGCCGCCGCCGTGCACCACACCACGGCCCCCAGCGAGAGCAGAGCCAGCCCGAACGCAAGGACGATCCGGAGATTCCCCACAGTGGGGATGATCCACGCGGGAGCGCGAATGTTCGCACTCAATCGGTAACGTTGTGGTCACGGGAGTTGTCAAGATGTCCGTGCTCGACGGAGTTCGTGCGGGTACAGGGCTGCGCGTCGTGCTTGCGGCGCAGGTGGTAGGAGACGGTGGCGGTGGCCAGCGCGGCGCCCCAGATCGGCCAGAGGCACTCCGGCAGCCAGGCGCCCCACTCGGCCAGGGCGAACCGGCCGGCGACCGACCACCGGACGTACGTCAGCCCGGCCACGGTGACGATGATCGAGACGAACCCGGCGGGGACGACCGCCAGCGACGGCGGCACCCGCCGCCCGCGCAGGCCGGGGATCCAGCGCGGGAAGACCTCACCCCATCGCTGGGTCAGGCCGAAGGTCAGCACGCCGCCGAGCGCGCCGAAGGTCGCCAGGTAGGCGCCCGCCAGCCACAGGCCCCGCTCGCCCTCGGCGAGGAACTCCGGGCTCACGCCGAGGGGGATGCCCAGGGCCCACGCCCACCGGGTGGCGCAGTACACCAGCGGCACCACGACGGCCACGTACACGGCCCTGCGTCCCCGATCCGGGGTGAACCAGCTCGGGCGGTTCCGCCCGCGGCCGTAGGCCACGGCCGCGGCGGCCAGCAGCAGCCCGCCCAGCACGCAGACGAGCTGGTTGAGCACGGGCCATGGCCAGGCGTCGGCGAACGAGGCGCCGCCCAGGCTCCAGCCGAACAGGGGCGCCACCAGCAGCAGCGGCGTGTAGGCGACGCCCATCATCAGGCGCGAGTCGGGGACCACGAGGACCAGGAGCGCGGCGATCGGCCAGGCCAGGAACAGGGGAGCGCGGCCACCGCCCCCGCGGGCCAGCGCCACCGCCGTCAACGCGGTGAGCAGTGAGAACGCCGCGATCCACCAGCCGAAACGTGGCGTCGTGCCGGCCAGGACGGACAGTGCGCCGTCCGGGTCGGGGTCGGAGGCGCCCCAGGGGAAGCCGGGCATCCCGAGTGCCCATGCCGAGCCGAGCAGGCCGTAGGCCAGCGCCCACAACGCCGCCGCATGGCCTTGCCGGCCGGAAATGAGGGATTTCATGAGATCAGCGTCGCGGGCCGCCGGGGCGCCGGGCCAGATGCCGTTCGGCACCCCTCGCCACCGGCGAACGTGCCGTTCGGCACCTGGAGGCGGATCTCACCCGGACGTACAGTTGCTCCGGTGAGCTGGATGTGGGTCGCCGCCCTGGTGTCGGTGTCGTCGGCCGTCGCGGTGGCGGTGGCCGGGTCGTGCCGGCCGCGGTTCAGGCCGCGGCTGCCCGTGCCGACCTGCGTGGCCGCGACCGTTTCGGCGGCCGTCACCCTGGCGCACGTCGCCGGCATGGCGCGCCCCGCGTGGGGCGCCGAAGCGCTGGGGATGATCGAGAGCGTCGCGCTCATGGCGCTGGCCGGCCTGGTCGTCCGCCACGTGCCTGCCCGGCGGGCCGCGCCGGCCGCGCTGGCGGCGGGCCTGGCCTCGGCCGTCTGGCTGCTGCGCTTCTTCACGCCCGCCTCGCCGCTGGAAGGGGTGGGCGCGGCCGCGTTCTGGGGGCTGGGCGCGGTGCTGGCCGCCGCGGTGGGGGCCTACCTGCGTGCTCTTGAGGCACGCCAGGAGCGCGCCATGGCCGGCATGCGCACCGTCCTGCGGCTGCGGCTGGCCAGGGACCTGCACGACTTCCTCGCCCACGACATCAGCGAGATGGTGGCGCACGCCCAGGCGGGCCGGGCCGGCGGAGACCCGTCGCAGGCCCTCGAACGCGTCGAGGCCGCGGGCCAGCGGGCCCTGTCGATGCTGGACCGCACCCTGGACACGCTGCACCACGACCGGCCCCTCACCGCCGCCGGTGACCTGAACGGCATCCGCGAGGCGGCCGAGCGCTTCTCCGCCGCCGGCCCGGCGCGGGTCCATCTGCGCATGGACCCGGCCGTGACGGCTCCGGCCGACACCGCCGCCCTGGCCTGCCGCATCGTGATCGAAGGACTGAACAACGTCCGGCGGCACGCCGCCCGGGCGAGGCGGGTCGAGCTGGACGTCACAGCCGGATCCGGCGCCCTGGAGCTCACGATGACCAACGACGGCGTCGGCCGCACGCGCGGCGGCGGGCGGGGCGGCAGGAGGGGCGGGACCGGTCTGCCCGGCCTGACCGAGCTGGTCCAGGCGCAGGGCGGCGAGCTCGTCGCGCGGGCCCTGCCGGACGGCTGGTCGCTGACGGCCCGCCTGCCACTGGCACAATCGCTGGAGTGCCCACCCGCATCCTCATCGCCGACGACCAGGAGGGCATCCGCAGCGCCTTCCGCATCATCCTCGACGCCCAGCCCGACATGACCGTCGTCGGCGAGGCCGCCGACGGCCGCGCCGCGATCGACACCGCCACGGCGATCCGGCCCGACGTGGTGCTCGCCGACATCCGCATGCCCGGAGCCGACGGCATCGAGGTGACCCGCGCCCTGGCCGGCACCGGCATCCACGTGGTGATCGTCACCACGTTCGGGCTCGACGGGTACGTCCACACCGCGCTGCGGCACGGCGCCTCCGGGTTCGTGCTCAAACGATCCGGCCCCGCGCTGCTCGTCGAGGCGATCCGGGCCGCGATGAACGGCGACATGCTCATCAGCCCGCAACTCACCGTCCGGCTGCTGCGCGAGCGCGGCCTGCCGCGGCAACAGCCGGACGTCGTCCTGACCGAGCGCGAGGACGAGGTCGTGAGGCTCGTCGCGCAGGGCAGGACCAACGCCGAGATCGCGGCCGAGCTGTTCCTCTCTCCCGGCACGGTCAAGAACCACGTCGCGGCCGTCCAGCGCAAGACCGGCGCGCGGAACCGGGTCGCCGTCGCGGCCTGGGCCTGGGCCACCGGCCGAGCCGAACCGTGACCGCGTGCCCGTGACCGCGCCCGCGTGCCCGTGTGCTGTCCCGGCGCCCCGAACGCCGGAGCCGCCCCCGCCGTGACGGCGCGAGGCGGCTCGGGACAGTGCGTGACGGTTGCGGGCGGCGGACGGCTCCGGTCAGGCGCGCTTGGCCCGGGCGGCGGTGCGGTTGCGGGTGGCGGCGTCGAGGACGACCTTGCGGATGCGCACCGCGTCGGGCGTGATCTCCACGCACTCGTCCTCGCGGATGAACTCCAGCGCCTGCTCCAGCGACAGGACGCGCGGCGGGATCACCTTCTCGGTCTCCTCGCTGGTGGAGGAGCGCATGTTGGTGAGCTTCTTCTCCTTGGTGATGTTGACGTCCATGTCGTCGGACCGGGAGTTCTCGCCGACGATCATCCCCTCGTACACCTCGGTGGTGGGGGAGACGAACAGGGTGCCGCGTTCCTGCAGATTGAGCATGGCGAACGCCGTCACCGGGCCGGAGCGGTCGGCCACCAGCGAGCCGTTGTTGCGGGTGCGCAGCTCGCCGAACCACGGCTCGTAGGAGTCGAACACGTGGTGCACCAGGCCGGTGCCGCGCGTCTCGGTGAGGAACTCGGTGCGGAAGCCGATCAGGCCGCGCGCCGGCACCACGAACTCCATCCGGATCCAGCCGGTGCCGTGGTTGGTCATGTGCTCCATGCGGCCCTTGCGGACGGCGAGGAGCTGGGTGACCGCGCCCAGGTATTCCTCCGGGCAGTCGACCGTGAGGCGCTCGACCGGCTCGTGCACCTTGCCGTCGATCGTCCTGGTGACCACCTGCGGCTTGCCGACGGTCAGCTCGTAGCCCTCGCGGCGCATCTGCTCGACCAGGATGGCCAGCGCCAGCTCGCCACGGCCCTGCACCTCCCACGCGTCGGGCCGGTCGGTGGGCAGCACGCGCAGCGAGACGTTGCCGACGAGCTCCTTGTCGAGACGGTCCTTGACCATGCGGGCGGTGACCTTGGAGCCCTTGACCTTGCCGACCAGCGGCGAGGTGTTGGTGCCGATGGTCATCGAGATGGCCGGCTCGTCGACCGTGATCAGCGGCAGCGGGCGCGGGTCGTCGGGGTCGGCCAGCGTCTCACCGATCATGATGTCGGGGATGCCGGCGATGGCGATGATGTCACCGGGCCCGGCCTCCTCGGCGGGCTTGCGCTCCAGCGCCTCGGTCATCAGCAGCTCGGTGATCTTCACCCGCTGGATCGTGCCGTCGGTGCGGCACCAGCCCACCTGCTGGCCCTTGCGCAGCACACCCTGGTGGATGCGGCACAGCGCGATGCGGCCGAGGTAGGAGGAGGCGTCGAGGTTGGTGACGTGGGCCTGCAGCGGCGCGTTCGGGTCGTACGTCGGAGCCGGGATCGTCGACTTGATGATGTCGAACAGGGGCTCCAGGTCCTCGGAGTCGGGCATGCCGCCGTCCTCGGGCCGGTTGAGCGAGGCACGGCCGGCCTTGGCCGAGGCGTAGACGATCGGGAAGTCGATCTGCTCCTCGGTCGCGTCGAGGTCCATGAAGAGCTCGTAGACCTCGTCGACGACCTCCTTGATGCGGGCGTCGGGCCGGTCGACCTTGTTGATGCACAGGATCACCGGCATCTTCGCGGCCAGCGCCTTGCGCAGCACGAAGCGGGTCTGCGGCAGCGGGCCCTCGGAGGCGTCGACCAGCAGCACGACGCCGTCGACCATCGACAGGCCGCGCTCGACCTCACCGCCGAAGTCGGCGTGGCCGGGGGTGTCGATGATGTTGATGGTCATGCCGCCGTGCTGGACGGCGGTGTTCTTGGCGAGAATGGTGATGCCCTTCTCGCGCTCCAGGTCGTTGGAGTCCATGACCCGGTCGTCCACGTCCTGGTTGGCGCGGAAGGCCCCGGACTGCCAGAGCATGGCGTCGACCAGTGTGGTCTTGCCATGGTCGACGTGCGCGATGATCGCGATGTTCCGCAGGTCGTCGCGGCTGTTCAAAGGCATGATGAGGTCTCGCTCTGTGTCGTGGGGCCACCACGCGATGGCGCGGCGCCATCAAGTCTAGTTGATCCCTTCAGATGCCCTCTGCGTCCGTCCGCACCGATCCCGCCCGCGGGTGCCCGTCCCCGGGGGGCTGACGTACATATGCGGTTGCACATTTGTACGCATGCCCGCGGGGCCTGGGGTCCCTACATTGGCGGCATGACCTGGACAGAGCTGGTGATGGGGGCGGCCCCGACACGCGGGGAGCGGCCCGCGGTGACCGACGTGCGCACCGGCGAGGTCCTCTCCCATGCGGCGTTCGCCCGGCGGGTCACCAGATCGGCCGCCGGGCTGCGCCGCCACGGGCTCCGCTACGGCGACCGGGTGCTCGTCGACGTCCCGCTCGGCGCCGGGTTCGCCGTCGCGGTGCACTCGGTGGCCTGGTCGGGCGGGGTGGCCGTGCTGGGCTCGCGGGGCAGCGCCCGCATGATGATCGTCCACCGCCGCCTGGATCCCGCCGCCGAGGTCGAGCGGGTGTTCTCGCTGGAGCCGATCCCGGGCGCGACGCCGTTCGCCGAGCTGATGGGCGACGCGACCGTGGAGTTCGGGCCGCTGGCCGGTCCGGCGCTCGGCGTGGACGGCGGGCGCGTCCTGCACCACGACGAGCTGGCCGACGACCTGCGCGCGCTGTCCGCCCGCGTCGTCGTCGGCAGGGGCGACGTGGTCCTCGCGGCGGTGAGCGACATCGTGAAGGGGCTGCGCGTGCTCGACCTGGCCCTGATGACGGGCGCGCACGTGGTGGTCGCGCAGGAGCCGACGCTGACGGGCTGCCGGGTGCTGGCCCACGAGCACGCCGTGACGCTCGCCGTCGCCCCGTTCGAGCTGGCGAGGAGGCTGTCCGGCGATCCCGCGCTGCGTGTCGTCGACGAAAGGGCACTGGCCGGTTCGCTGGCCCTGTGAGAAGTGCGACACTGTGGGAGAGTGTGATCCTTCCGCAACGCAGGGTGACCACATGCCGCAACCCCCCAGGCACAACCTTCCGGCCGAGCCCAACCGCTTCGTCGGACGTGACAGAGATCTTGACGAGCTGTCCGGGCTGCTCGTCGACGCGCGCGCGGTGACGCTGTGCGGCGTCGGCGGCATCGGCAAGACGCGGCTGGCCCTGCGCGTCGCCGCCCGGCTCGTGCCCGCCTACCCGGCGGGCGTGTGGCTGGTCGAGCTGGCCAGGATCGGCCACGCCGAGCAGGTCGAGCAGGAGCTGGCCAGGGTCCTCGGCGTGCGCGAGGAGACTGGCCGGCCGCTGCTCGACACCGTGGCCGCCCGGCTGGGCGACACCCGCTGCCTGCTGCTGCTCGACAACTGCGAGCACCTGGTCGACCGGTGCGCCGAGGTGAGCGCCCGGCTGCTCGCCGGCTGCCCGCGGCTGAGCATCCTGGCCACCAGCAGGGAGCCGCTGCGCATCGCGGGCGAGCTGGTGTGGCGGGTGCCGCCGCTCGACCTGCCCGAGCCCGGCGCATCCGGTCCGGGTGCGCCTCTCGCCGAGGCGGTGCGGCTGTTCCTCGACCGGGCCGCCGCCGCGGGCACCCGGCTGGGCGAGGAGAGCCTCGCCGACACCGTGCGGCTCTGCCGGGCCCTCGACGGGCTGCCGCTGGCGCTGGAGCTGGCCGCGGCGCGCACGAGCCTGCTCAGCCCCGGGCAGATCGCCGACCGCATCGACGACCGCTTCTCCCTGCTGACCACGGGCGGGCGGACGGCGCCCGCCAGGCAGCGCACGCTGCTCGCCGCCGTCGAGTGGAGTCATGACCTGCTGTCGGTCCACGAGCAGGTGCTGCTGCGCCGCCTGTCGGTGTTCGCCGGGGCGTTCGACCTCGACCTCGCCGAGCGGACCTGCGCCGCCCCGCCCCTGTCCCGGCCGGAGATGGTCGAGCTGCTGGGCGGCCTGGTCGACAAGTCCCTGGTGCAGTGCGACGAGGACCGCAGACGCTACCGGCTGCTGGAGACCATCAAACGGTTCGCGGCCGGGCGGCTGGAGGCGGCCGGGGAGCGTGACGCCCTACGCGACCGCCACCTGAGTGTGCTGTGCGAGCTGCAGCGACACCACTTCACCACCGAGATGGCCGAGGGTCGCGTGCCGTGGCCGCGCAGGCTGGCCGCGCTGACCGCCGGCCGGGCTCTGGCCGACGACGTGCGGGTGGCGCTCGACTGGGCGGTCGAGTCCCGCAACGCGTGGCTCGGGTTGCAGTTGTGCTTCCACAGCACGGGCCTGCTGCCGGTCAGCGGGCTGACGGAGATCGTGGGCTGGGCCGAGCGGCTGCTCGCCCTCGACCTGTCCGGCGTGCCCGACGACCAGGTGGCCCAGGCCAAGGCCTACCTCGCCTACGGGCTGGAGGCGCGCGACGAGCTGGACCGTTCGCTGCGGCTGGCCCGCGAGGCCATCGACGGGCTCGACGGCGCCGGCCCGTTCGCGATGGGCGTCATGCACAGCCTGTTCGTCATGGTGCTGCTGCGCCTGGGCCGGCCGGAGGAGGCGCTGCGCCACGCGCGGCAGGGCCTGGAGCTGGCCACGGCCGCCGACGACCCGTGGAACCAGGCGTCCGGGCTGGCCGGGCTGTCGGCTGTGGCGCTCGTCCGCGGGCGGCTGCGCGAGGCGCAGCGGCACGGCGAGCTGGCCCTGCAGCGGGCCGGCGAGCACGGCCACCGGTGGATCATGGCGAGGGCGGCGACGCAGCTCGGCGCGGTGGCCGAGGCGCGCGGCGACCTGGTGACGGCGATGGCCCACTACGAGATGGCCGTGCCCTGGCTGTGCGAGCTGGGCAGCGGCGTGGAGCTGGCCCGCTGCCTGGCGCGGGGCGGCAGGGTGGCGGCGATGCTGCACGAGTTCGCGGCGGCAAGGCAACGCCTCGGCCGCAGCCTCGCGCTGAGCAGGCGCACCGGCCAGCGCCAGGGCGTGGCCCGGTGCCTGGTCGGCCTGTCCGTGCTGGCCGAGGCCGAGGGCGACCTGGAGGGCGCCGTGCTGACCGCCGCCGCGGCGGCCGGCCTGCGGGAGGAGATTCGGCAGCACAGCGCGAGCAGCCGCACGGAGGGCCTGCTCGCCCGGGCGCGCGCCAAGCTCGGCGACGGCCGCACCGTGGCGCTCTGGTCGCGGGGCATGACGATGACCCCCGACGCCGCCGCCCACCACGTCCTCGACAGCGCCCCGCCGACCCGCCCCCCCGGCCTGACCGCCCCTCCTGTCCTGACCGGCGCTGCCGGCCCGACCGGCGTGAACTGCACTCCAGGCACACCGGACACTCCAGGCACGCCGAGTACTCCAGGCACGCCGAGTACTTCGGGCACGCCGGGTACTTCGGGCGTGCCGGGTACTTCGGGCGTGCCGGGTACTTCGGGCGTGCCGGGTACTTCGGGCGTGCCGGGTACTTCAGGTATGCCTGGCACTCCAGGCACGTCCGGCCCTCCTGCCCTGACTGGCGCTGCCGGCCCGACCGGCGTGAACTGCACCTCAGGCACTCCAGGCACGCTAGGCACCTCAGGCACTCCAGGCATGCTGGGCACTCCAGGCACACTGGATACCCCAGGCACGCTGGGCACTCCAGGCACCCCAGGCACCCCAGGTACGCCCGGCGTGGCGGCCGGTGCTCCCGGCCTGTCCGGCGTGACCAGGGTGTCCGCGGTGCCCGGCGTCGGCGCGCCCGGCCTGTCGGGCGCGTCCGGCGTGACCGAAGCGTCCGGCGTGACCGGCGTGCCCGAAGCTCCCGGCCTGACGGGAGCGGCCGGCGCGAGCGCTTCCGGAGTGCCCGGCGCGTCTGGCTCGCCCGGTGTGACCGGCACGTCCGACGCGCTTGGACTGGCCGGCACGCACGGCACGTCCGATACGACCGTGGTATCCGGTGCCTCCGGCACGTCCGGCTCGGCGGGCGCGCACGGCACGTTCGGGCCGACGGACGCATCCGGTACGGCCGGCACGCCCGGTTTGGCCGGCACGCCCGGTTTGGCCGGCACGCCCGGCTTGGCCGGGGTGCCCGGCCGCACCGCCGGGCCGGGCGGCGAGGACGGCGAGTCGCCCTGGGAGGTGGGCGGCGTCCTCGGCGGTGTCGGCGCCGTGGAAGGCGTCACCGGCGGTGGGGGTGCTGTCGGTGTGGGCGCTGCCCCTGGGGGTGTGGGCGGGGTCAGCCGTCAGGCGGGCGGTGCCGGTGGGCTTGCTGGTGGGGTGCGGCGCTCGCCGTTGACGGCGCGCGAGCAGGAGATCGCCGCACTGCTGACCCGGGGGTTGTCCAACCGGGCCATCGCCGAGGAACTCGTGATCAGCCCGGCCACCGTGGCGCGGCACATCGCCAACATCATGGACAAGCTTGGCCACACCTCCCGGGCGCAGATCGCGGTGTGGGCGGCCCAGCACCTGAGGGTGTCTGCATAGGGATCTGCATATTCCGCCCCATGTCGGGATGAGATGCCCTGCTTACCGTGGGGCATATGGGTGAGCGCATCGTCATGGTCGACTCGGACACGGGGCTGGGCCTCACCGAGGGTCAGCTCGACGCGCGGTCGGCCGCCGCGTCCGTCCGGTTGCGACGCCGCGGGGTGCGGGCGGGCGACCCGGTGCTCGTCTGCCTGCCGGTCGGGCCGGACCTGCTGGTGGCGACCGACGCGGTGATCGCCGCCGGCGGCGTCGTCTGGGCGGTTCCGCCTGGGCTCGACACCTCGGCCCTGCGCAGGCGCATTCTGGCCAGTCACGCGCGGGTGATGATCTCCGACCTGCCGCAGGCCATGGAGGCCGCCGACGGGTCGCACGTGCGGATGGTGGTGAGCGTGGCCGACCTGGGCGAGGGCGGCGACGCGCGGAGCCGGGAAGGCGGGTGCCGGTGATGCGTCCGGGTCGCTGCGGCGGGTGAGGCGGCGGTGGGCGGTGGGTGTGGACGGTGGGAGGTTGAGGGCGGGGCCGGTCGGGGTGGGCGGGCGACCGTAGGCTCGGGACATGCCGTTCGCGTCCAGTTTTCCGGTCATGCTCCGCACCGATGACGGCGTGCGCATCGACGCCGCGCACACTCCGCCCGTCCACCCCGGCGACGGTGGGGGAGGGGAGGGGGGTGCCGGGGTGGGGATCGTGGTGGCGCACGGGTTCACGGGGTCGTGGCGGGAGCGGACGGCGCGGCGGATCGTGCACGTGCTGAGCGGGTACGGCGGGGTAGTGGCGTTCGACTTCCGGGGACACGGCCGGTCGAGCGGGGAGTCCACCGTGGGCGATCTTGAGATCCTCGACGTGGCCGCGGCCGTCCGGCACGCGCGGGTCGTCGGCTACGACAGGATCGCGGTGGTCGGGTTCTCGATGGGGGCGGCGGTGGCCCTTCGCCACGCGGCCCTGCACCGGGGCGTCGACGCGGTCGTGGCGGTGAGCGGCCCGGCCCGGTGGTACTACCGGGGCACCAAGCCGATGCGGCAGGTGCACTGGGCCATCGAGCAGCCGGTCGGGCGGCTGGCGGCCCGGATGGCCAAGCGCACGAGGATCGCCCGCGGCCGGTGGGACCCGATCCCGATGCCGCCGCACGAGGCCGCCGGGCTCGTCTCACCGGCGCCGTTGCTCGTCGTGCACGGCGACAGCGACACGTTCTTCCCGCTGGAGCACGCGCACCAGCTCTACGACGGCGCCCGCGAGCCCAAGGAGCTGTGGATCGAGCCCGGGTACGGTCACGCCGAGTCCGCGGCCACCCCCGAGCTCATCCATCGCATCGGAAAATGGATCACGACGAACCTTTCCTGAGTGAGATGCGTCTACCTAGGGCGGATGGAAGAAAACCGCCGGGAGAAGTCCTTGGGGAAGGAAACCGCCGCAGGTGGTTGCCGTAGGACATACTTCATGTAGCGGGACGGTTGCCCAGTGTGGTCTGCGGGGCAGCGGACGGGCACCTAGCGTTGCGGGGGCGCGCTGGGTGCCGTCCACCGCGAGCAGGGCTCCGGGCACGAGGCCGGAGCCCTGCCGGGACGCGGCAGCAGGGTCAGCCCAGCCGGGCGATGGTCTTGTACTCCAGGTAGCCGTTGAGCCCCTCGGGGCCCAGCTCACGCCCGATGCCGCTGGCCTTGTAGCCGCCGAACGGCGCGTTCGACTCCAGCATGAAGCAGTTGATCCCGTACGTGCCGGTGCGCACCTGCCGGGCCACGTCCATGCCGTGGTCGGCGTCGGCCGTCCAGACGGTGCCCGCCAGGCCGTAGTCGCTGTCGTTGGCGATGCGGACGGCGTCGGCCTCGTCCTCGTACGGGATGACGACGAGCACGGGGCCGAAGATCTCCTCACGCGCGATGCGCATGTCGTTGCCCACCCCGGCGAAGACGGTCGGGGCGACGTACCATCCCCGCTCGTACGGCCGGTCGAGCCCGCCCACGACGACCTTGGCGCCCTCCTCCATGCCGATCCTGATGTAGCCCTCGACGCGTTCCCGCTGCCGCTCGGCGACCAGCGGGCCGATGCCGGTGGCGGGGTCGGCCGGGTCTCCGACGGGCTGGGAGGTGACCATGCCGGCTACGGCCTCCACCACCTCGTCGTAGCGGTTGCGGGAGGCGAGGATGCGGGTCTGCGCGACGCACGCCTGGCCGTTGTTCATGAGGGAGGCGATCGCCAGCATGCCCATGCTGGAGGCCAGGTCGGCGTCGTCCAGGACGATGGCCGCCGACTTGCCGCCCAGTTCCAGGCTGACCCGCTTGAGCTGCTCGCCGCAGATGGAGGCGATGCGGCGGCCGGCGGCGGTCGAGCCGGTGAAGGCCACCTTGTCCACGCCCGGGTGGGACACCAGGTGCTCGCCCGCCTCGCGCCCGGCGGGCACGATGTTGAGCACGCCCGCCGGGAGGCCGGCCTCTTGCGCCATCTCGGCCAGCAGGTAGGCGTCGAGCGGTGTCTCGGGGGCGGGCTTGAGCACGATCGCGCAGCCCGCCAGCAACGCGGGGGCGATCTTGGTCATGGCGACGAACTGGGGGACGTTCCACGGCACGATGGCCGCCACGACGCCGACCGGCTCGCGCCGCACGGTCGTCGGCCCGAACAGGCCGGGCCGCTGCTCCTCCTGCTGGAACGTCCTGCCGAGCTCGGCGTAGTACTGGAGCATGCCGAGCGGCTGCGGAGCCTGGGCGAGCTGGGAGAAGGTGATGGGGGAGCCCATCTCCTCGGTGATGAGCGCGGCCATCTCCGCCTGCCGGGCCGCGTAGATCTCGGCCAGCCGGCCGATCACTTCGGCGCGTTCGGCGAACGTCATGCGCGGCCAGGGACCGTGGTCGAACGCCTCGCGCGCGGCGGCGACGGCCCGGTCCATGTCGGCGTTGGTGCCGTCGGGCACGCGGCCCACGACCTGCTCGGTGTGGGGGGAGATGACGTCGATGGTTCCGGTGCCGGCCGGGGCCACCCATTCGCCCCCGATGTACAGCGTGTCGTGCTGGCGCATGTCGTGAGCCTCCTGCTTGACCGAATGCTTGCTTGTTTCCGTACAGTCTCAAGGCGACCGAATCATGTTCTGTGCATGCGCGCAAGAGGGGCACGGCGCCTGCCGTGCCCCTGCGCGAGGCCGGGATCAGGAGGTCAGCGCGGGTCTCCGATCAGGTGGCGCATCGACCGCTTCACCACGTCGGTCCGCATGGCCTGCGTGGTCAGGCTCTCCACACCGAAGCCCAGGTAGACGGTGTCCTTGGTGGTGACGCCGCCGCCCTCCTCGAAGACCTGGTCCGTGCGGGACCAGTTGTTGATCGAGAGGGAGGTGCCCTCCGGCGGGTCCGAGACCGCCCAGCCGCCGAGGTCGGACTCGAACGACGTCTGCTCCGCCGTGGCGCCGTCCAGCGTGACCGCGAGGTCGTCGAGGAAGACGCCCGCGCCCTGGGTGCCCCAGTCGCTGATGTACGAGATGGACAGCTCGACCCGCTTGCCCGCGTACGGGGTCAGGTCGATCTTCCACTGCTGCCAGCCGGCGGAGTTGCCGGAGGCGGCGTGCCAGGCGCCGGAGGTGCCGGTGGGCTCGCAGCCCGGCCCCTGGTAGCGCTGGGTGAACGGGTGGATGACGCGCCAGCCCGCGCCGCCGCTCGGCGGGTCGCAGCTGCTGCCGGTCGCCTGCGAGGTGTGGCCGTTGGCGTCGGGGAGCGTGGTCCAGTCGTCCTGGCCGGCCGTGCGGGCCTCCACGGTGAGGAAGTCCCATTCGGCCTCGGTGTCGTAGGAGGTCCAGAACGACAGGTCGCCCCCGCTCCTGCCGGTCAGGTCGATGGTCTTGGTCAGCCGCTTCCAGGAGACGTCGGCGATCCCGCTGTAGACGTCCCAGGAACCGGTGTGCGGGTCGAACGGGCCGCCCGGCCGTACCCACTTGACCGGAGCCGAGGCGGCGAACCGCGGGAAGCGCTGCGCGGGCAGGATCGCCGAGGTGGCCACGAAGGAGTTGGTGTGGCTGGGCTCCAGCGTGGCCGCGAAGCCGTCGAAACGGCCGCCCGAGCCCTTCAGCGCGAACGGCTGACCGGTGCCGTGGTCGGTGCCCGCGTCGTCGAAGTACACGTAGGCGCCCAGGTAGTACTGCTGGAAGTCGTTGAACACCGGGATGCACGGCGGGTCGCCGGGCTCCGTGCACTCCGGCCGCGCCGGTTGGTCGGGCTGGTAGTAGTACGCCCCGTTGGCGTTCTGCGCGTAGGAGGGGTACTTGCCGGCGTGCAGCAGCTTGCCGCCCTCGTTCAGGTAGTCGCGCACGGCCAGCTCGGTGTCGACGCCGGCCTTGGCGACGGTGCCGCCCACCTGGCCGGTGCTCCTCGGGATGATGTCGTCGCCCGTCTCCCACACCACGGCCTGGTAATGGCTGAGCACGCCGAGCGGGTGCGGCGCCTTACGTCCCATCGTGTCCAGGTCGTACACGTCGGAGGTGTAACCGGCCTCGTCGAGCGCCCGCACGTACTCGGCCGCGTACTTGGCCTCGGTGCCGCCCTGGACCGGGCTGATACCGGTCACGTCCTCGGCGGCCAGCACGAGCACCTTCCCGCCGATGTCCTCGGCGACCCGGTAGGTGAAGTCGGCGCTTCGCTTGCCCGGCGCGGTGAACCACACCTTGACGCTGTCGCCCGGCTTGGTGCCGGTGATCGTGCCGCGCATCCGGTGGTAGTAGCGGTCGTAGCCCTCGCCGTAGCGTTCGCCGCCCTTCCACTCGCCGGTCCTGGCCACCTTGGTCCGGCCGCCGTTGACCTGGTAGTTGAGCAGCACCGGGCCGAGCCGGCGCTTGGCGTTGACCTGGACCACCTGGTTCCTGCCGTGGCTGACCTCGAACGGGTCGAGCACGAAGTCCGGGGTCCTGTTGCCCAGGTGGCTGACCGGCTCGACGGGGTTGACCGCCGAGCGGGCGACGTCGAGGGCGAACGGGAGGTTCTTCTCGAACTCGGCCTGCACCAGCGCCTCGTCGTCGGGGAAGACGAAGCCGCAGCCGTCACAGCCCTCGTTCAGCTCCGGCGTCCACGACAGCGTGCCGTACCTGTAGTGCGCCTGGTCGTTGGTGTCGCCGTTCGTCGTGTACAGCTCCGCGCCGAGGTCGGGGTCGAAGCCCGGGACCGCCGGCCGGTCGTCGGTGCCGGTCAGGGCCTCGTAGATCGGGTTGTCGGCCGTCTCCGTGGCGATCTGCACGCCGATCGGGTAGAGCAGCAGCGGGCCGTACGAGTGGTAGTTGAGCTGCATCTCGAAGCCGACGCGCCTGAGCAGCCCGTCCATGGCCTTGGTCTCCGGCTCGCTGGCCGGGCCGGCGCCGCGGTAGGTCTCGCTGCTCGGGATGGACGAGGAGCCCTCCTCGTCGTAGTGGAAGTTCGTGGGGAAGTTGCGGTTGGGGTCGACTCCGTCGCCGGTGGTGATCTTCCCGTCGCCGTTGTTGTCGCGCAGGTTCTTGCGCCACAGGCGGTTGCCCTCGGTGAAGGTGAAGTCGTAGCCGTCGGGGTTGGCCACCGGTACGAACCACAGCTCGGTCCTGGTGAGCAGGTCGCGAAGCGCCGTCCTGTTGGCCACCACGTGCTTCAGCAGCCGCATGTCCACCTCGGCGGCGATCCATTCGCGGGCGTGCTGCGTGGCCGAGAAGAGCGTGGCGGGCTTGAGCCCGTCGGGCAGCGTCCTGGCCAGGTTGCTGACCTTGACCGCGAGGATGTCCTGGCCCTTCAGCGACTTGCCGATGGACTGGAGCTTGACGATGTCCTTGTTGGCGTTCGCGATGGCCTTGAGCTGGTCGGCGATGCCGCCGGGCTCGGAGTAGGACCTCCAGATGGTGTAGCCGCCCGCCGCCTGGGCCTTGGCGGCCTCCAACTGGGTCTGGCCACGGGTGTTGCGCACGGGCTCCGGCTTGAGCCCGAGCTTGCGCAGCCCCTCGAGGTCGGCCTGGGCCGCGGTCAGCTCGACGTGCTCCTTGCCGGCGCCGGCCTCCTCCTGGACGACGTCGTAACCCTTCTCCCTGAGGGTGTGCGCGGTGCCCGGCGAGCCGTCGAGCTCGTAGAGCTCGATCCGGTCGGCGGATGGTAACGGGTCGGTCGCCGCCTGCGCTTCCACGGCTGCCAGGGACGTGCCCAGGCCGAGGACGACGGCGAGGGCGAGGGCTGAGGTTCGCGACACGGTCTGCCCCTTCGCAGAGACGAGTTCGTCGCCATCTCAAACCGGCCCTCCGATCTTGGCAAGGCCCAATCTTTATCTTGACCTTATGTACTGAAAAATCGTGATATAGATCGCCAACCCATACGGGTTGTCCTGTTCAGGTGACAGCATTCAAGATCATCTTCTATAGTTTCGGTCCGTCTATGAGGGGAGGGCGGGCGTGAAAACGGGTCGTTTTGCCCTTTTTGTCGTCCTCCTGGCCGGGCTGTTCGTGTTCCCCTTCCAGCCCGGGGCCTCCGCCGACCCCAGCCCGGCCCAGTTGCGCAAGCTCACCAAGGACGCGGCTCGGCTCAACCAGCTCTACCGTGGCCAGATCCAGAGCCTGGAAGAGTTGCGCATCCAGGCCAAACGCGCCCTCGACAACTCCGACGGCCTGCAGAAGCGGCTCGACGCCGCCAGGACCGAGGTCAGGACCATCGCGCAGACGACCTACATCGCCGGCCCGATCGACGGCTTCCAGCTCTTCTCCTTCAAGACCGAGCCCCACGCGATGCTGGGCCAGGCGGCGAACCTCGGCCACATGGCCGAGGAGCGCATCCACAAGGTCAGGCGCGTCGAGAAGATGATCGAGGACGCCAAGAAGGCCAAGCTCGCCGCCAACGACAAGATCAAGAAGATGGAGCGGGAGGTCAAGACCCTCATGGGCAAGCGCCGCGAGGTGGAGCGGCTGCTCGCGAAGTACGGCTTCCAGCAGCCCGGCGGCGCCGAGGGGCTCACCCAGCGCATGATCTCGGTCCGCGCCGAGGTCATGCAGAACTTCCCCATGCCCCACGGCGTCGGCTGCCTGCGCCGCGGCGACCCCGGCGAGCACGGCAAGGGCCGGGCCTGCGACTTCATGATCTCCGGTGGTGGCTCGGTGGCCGGCGGGGCCGACGCCGCGCGGGGCGACGCGCTGGCGGAGTGGCTGATCCAGAACGGGTCACGGCTCGGCGTGATGTACATCATCTGGAAGCAGCGCTACTACGACATCCGCTCGGGCGGCGGCTGGGACCCCATGTCCGACCGCGGCGGTGCCACCGCCAACCACTACGACCACGTCCACGTGTCGGTGTTCTGACCCGGCCACGCCGCGCCACGCCACGACGACGGCGGCGGGGCCGAGCGGTTCAGTGGCCGGCCAGGAAGTCCCTGTACCAGCGGAAGGACGCCTTCGGGGTGCGGCGCTGGGTGGCGAAGTCCACGTGGACGAGGCCGAAGCGCTGGTGGTAGCCCTCGGCCCACTCGAAGTTGTCCAGCAGCGACCAGACGAAGTAGCCCCGCACGTCCACGCCCTCGGCGCGGGCCCGCTCCATGGCGGCGATGTGGTCGCGCAGGAACGCGATCCGCTCCTGGTCGTCCACGCCCTCGGGGGTGAGCTCGTCGGGCTGGGAGCAGCCGTTCTCGGTGACGTAGATCGGTGGGAGGGCGGCGCCGTAGCGGTCGCGCAGGCCGGTGAGCAGCTCGCGCAGGCCGTCGGGCACGACCGGCCAGCCGAAGGCGGTGGTCGGATGGCCGGTGATGCCGACGTCGGCGAACGGCAGGCCGGGCTCGGCGCCTGCCGGGGCGGCGATGCGCGTGGGGTTGTAGTAGTTGACCCCCAGGCCGTCCAGCGGGGCGGCGATCGTGGCCAGGTCGCCGTCGCGGACGCCCAGCGCGTCGTCCGGCGCGTCGACACCGTACGCCGACAGGTCGGGGTAGCGGCCGAGGAGCACCGGGTCGGCGAACAGCCTGTTGTGCAGGACGTCGTAGGCGTCGGCGGCCGCCACGTCCTGCGGCGAGCCGGAGGCGGGCCGGACGGGCGTGCAGTTGTTGGTGAGCAGCACCTGCTCGGCCCCGGCCGCCCGCAGCGCCCGCACGGCCAGCCCGTGGCCGAGAAGCTGGTGGTGGGCCACGGGCAGCGCGTCGAGCAGCAGCGCCTGGCCCGGCGCGTGGATGCCCATGCCGTACCCGAAGGCCATGTGGACGAACGGCTCGTTCAGCGTGATCCACATGCGCACCCGGTCGGCGAGCCGCTCGGCGACGACCGCCGCGTAGTCGGCGAACCAGCCGGCGACGTCGCGGTTCAGCCAGCCGCCGCGGTCCTGCAGCGCCTGCGGCAGGTCCCAGTGGAACAGCGTCGGCACCGGCGTGATGCCCGCGGCCAGCAGCCCGTCCACCAGCCGGTCGTAGAAGTCGAGGCCCTGGGGGTTCGGGGCGCCGATCCCCTCGGGCAGGACGCGCGGCCAGGAGATCGAGAACCGGTAGGCGCCGGCGCCCAGCTCGCTCATGAGCGCCACGTCCTCGCGCCACCGGTGGTAGTGGTCGCAGGCCACGTCGCCGGTGTGCCCGTCGCGCACGCGGCCGGGTTCGTGCGCGAAGGTGTCCCAGACGGACGGCCCCCGGCCGTCCTCGCCGGTGGCTCCCTCGATCTGGTAGGCGGCCGTGGCCGTGCCCCACAGGAACATCTCGTCTCCCCACTGATTATGAGTGAGGCTCATGTTATCTGACGGCGCCGGAGGCGCCCTTTACCGTTCGGTAATACGCCAGGATGGGGACATGACCAGTACCTTGCGGCGCCGCCCCGCCCAACGCCGCAGCGTCGAACGGGTCGAGCGCATGCTCGACGAGTGCGCCCGGCTCCTCGACGAGGTCGGCTACGAGGCTCTGACCACGAAGGAGGTCGCGCGCCGCGCGGAGGTGCCGATCGGCACCTTCTACCAGTTCTTCCCCGACAAGCAGGGGCTGGTGCGGGCCCTGGCGCTGCGCAACCTCGACGCGTTCCTGGAGCGCGTGACCGAGCGGATCGCGCGGGCCGACCTCGGCCACTGGACCGACCTCGTCGAGTTGGCCGTCGACGAGTTCGTCGCGATGAAGCGCACCACCCCCGGCTTCGCGGTGGTCGACTTCGGCGAGGTGCTCACCGCGCCCGGCGGGCCCGCGATCGAGGGCAGCGACCGGATGCTCGACGCCGCGCTGGAGAACAACGCGGTCGTGGCCGACCGGCTGCGGGCGCTCACGCTCGACCTGCTGGACGCTCCCGCCGGCCCCGGCCTCGACCGGGCGCTGCTGGTGGCGGTGGAGGCCACCGACGCGGTGCTGAAGCTGGCGTTCCGGATGGACCCCGAGGGCGATCCGGCGATGATCGCCGAGTGCAAGCTGCTGGTCCGCCGCTACCTGGCCGACCACCTGCCCTGACCGTGTCAGGCGGCGGCTCAGCCTGCCGCGTCCAGCCGTGCGCGCAGCTCGTCGTCCAGCTTGACCTCCGTCGCGGCGATCGCCTCGTCGAGCTGCGCCAGGCTGGAGACGCCGACGATGGGGACGTGGCCGCCGGCCAGGATCCAGGCCAGCACCACCTGGTTCGGCGTCACCCCCAGCTCCGCGGCCACCTCCCGCAGCACGGCCAGCCGCCGCGTCGTGCCCGGGTGGTCGTAGGACTCCGGCAGCGGGCGGTCCGCGCGGGTGTAGCGGCCCGCCATCAGCGTGTTGTACGCCCACAGCGTCACGTCCGGCTCCGCGCGCAGGTAGTCGAGCATCTCGTCCGAGGCGATCACGTGGCCCGTCTCGGCGAGCCGGGTGAACGGGCGCGGACGCAGGTAGGTGTGGCGGAGCTGGACGTGCGTGTAGGGCAGCCAGCCGTGCGCGGCCGAGGTGTTCCGGGCGCGCTCCAGGCGCCAGGCGGGCACGTTGCTGGCGCCCACGCTCTGCACCTTGCCCTGCCGGGCGAGCGCGTCGAAGGCGCCCAGGGTCTCCTCAAGGCGTACCGAACGGTCCTCGATATGCGCCCAGTAGACGTCGATCCGGTCGGTGCGCAGCCGCCGCAGGCTGGCCTCGGCGGCGCGGGCGACGGCGGCGGCGGACAGCCCCTCCGCCGAGTCCAGCGTCCTGTCGCCGGGCGTCGTGGGCCGGGCGCCCGCCTTCGTGCCGACGACCATGGCGTCGCGGTTGCCCCGCGCGGCCAGCCAGGCGCCGATGGTCTGCTCGCTCTCGTCGCCCGAGCAGCCCTCCACCCAGAACGGATAGTTGTTCGAGGTGTCCAGCATCGTGCCACCGGCCTCGTGGAACCGGTCGAGGATCGCGAACGAGTCCCGCTCGCTGACGGTCGTGCCGAAAGGAATGGTGCCGAGTGCGATGTTCATGGTGGTTCACTCTGGCGGCTGGAGCGGACTCCAGGTCAAGAGGGTTGACCTGGAGCCCACTCCAGGTGGGATCCTCGAACCCGTGAGCGTGTACACACCCGCCGAGGTCGTCGAGGAGACCGGCTTCACCCTCGACACCCTGCGCTACTACGAGAAGATCGGCCTGCTGGAGCCCGTCGAGCGCAACGCCGCCGGTCAGCGCCGGTTCAGCGACAGCGACGTGAGCTGGTTGGGGCTGGTCCGCTGCCTGCGCGACACGGGCATGCCGATCGCCCAGATGCTCCGCTTCGCCGAGCTGGTGCGCGCGGGCGATCACACCATCCCCGACCGGATCCGGCTGCTGGAGGAGCACGACCGCCGTATCCAGGGCCAGATCGCCAACCTCACCGAACGGCAGCACTACATCTCCAACAAGATTTCCTACTACCGCAGCGTTCTGTAGCCCTCGCTTGGCAGTCCGGTTGTTAATCAGGACGCATGGCCGGGCCCAGGGCGAGACGGATGAACATCCCGCTGCGCCGCGTCGCCGTGACGTGCGCGGTGCTGCTGTTCGCGCTGCTGGCCAACGTGACCTACCTGCAGGCGTTCGGCCCGCGTGACCTGGTCGCCGACCGCCGCAACGAGCGTACCCTGCTCGCCAGGTACGCCCACCCGCGCGGTGACATCCTCACCCACGAGGGCCGGGTCCTCGCGACCAGCGCCGCGACGGACACGGGTCCGTTCCGGCACCGGCGGGTCTACCCCGGCGGGAGGATGTACGCGCCCGTGACCGGGCACTTCTCGCTGCACCGGGCCGCCGGCCTCGAACGGGCCGAGGACGCCGTGCTGTCCGGCTCCCATCCCAGCGTCCGGGTGCGGACGCTGGTCCGGGACGGCCGGCCCGAGGGCGCCGACGTGCGGCTCACCATCAGGCACCGCGTCCAGCAGGCCGCCTACCAGAGCCTCGCCCGCGCCGGCCGGCCGGGAGCCGCGGTGGCGATCGACCCGGTGACGGGCGCGATCCTGGCCCTGGCCAGCTATCCGTCGTACGACCCGGCCGGCCACGCGGTCCAGGACGCCGGCACGGTGGACGCGGTCGACCGGCTGCTGCGCGGCGATCCGGCGCAACCGATGCTCAACCGGGCCCTGCGCCGCGCCTACCCGCCGGGCCCGGCGTCCGAGGTGGTCACCGCCGCCGCCGCGCTCGCCTCCGGGGAGTACACGATCGCCTCGCCGATCACCGCGCGCGCCGGGGAGGTGGCGCCACCGCTGAGCCTCCCGGCCGGCTCGCCCGGCCCGGGCGAGCGGTCCTGCGGGAACGGCCGTCCCACGCTGGCGCACGCCTTCCGGCTCTCCTGCGCGGCCGCGTTCGCCGCTCTCAGGGTTCAGCTCGGCCCGGACCTGCTGCGCGACCAGGCGGAGGCTTTCGGGTTCAACGCGGCCGACCTGACCGTGCCGCTGCGCGTGGCGGCCAGCACCTTCCCGGCCGGGCTCGACCGGTCCGGCACCGCCCTGTCGGCCGCCGGGCTGCCCGACCGGGCCACGCCCCTGATGATCGCCATGCTCTCGGCGGCCGTGGCCAACGGAGGGGTGGCGATGCGGCCGTACCTGGTGGAGGAGGTGCGCCTCCCGGACGGGTCGATCATCAACCGTGCCGGCCCGAGACCCTACCGGACCGCCATGTCGCCCGCGCTGGCCGGCCAGCTGACCATCCTCATGGCCACGGCCACCCGGCCGGACCTGGCCCTGCAGGGGGTGGAGGTGGCGGCCAAGCCGGGCCCGGATGTCGTCACCGCCTTCGCCCCGGCCACGGCGCCGGAGGTGGCGGTGGGGGTCGTCCTCGAACCGGGGACCGCCCCGGCGGCCCCCGTCGCCCGCGCCATCCTCCGGGCCGCCCTGTCGTGACGGCGGCGGCAGCCTGCCCGAGGTGCGGGTCTTCGGGTGGCGGCGGTCTTGGGGGCCCCGGAGTCCGGACGGGGGCGGGTCAGCGGTAGGCGGAGGACTGGAGGGTGTAGAGGTCGGCGTAGAGGCCGTCGAGTGCCATGAGGGTGTCGTGGTCGCCCTGCTCGATGATCTTGCCGTGGTCGAGGACGTAGATGCGGTCGGCGTAGCGGACACTGGCCAGGCGGTGGGTGATGAGCAGGACCGTGCGCCCGTCGGAGTGGCCGCGGATGCGCTCGAACAGGGCGTGCTCGGCCCGGGCGTCGAGGGCGGCGGTGGGCTCGTCGCAGATGAGCAGGTCGGCGTCGCGGTGGAAGCCGCGCGCCACGGCGATGCGCTGCCACTGGCCGCCCGACAGCTCATGGCCGTCCTTGAAGCGGCGGTCGAGCAGGGTGCGGTAGCCGTGCGGCAGCTCGGCGATCACCTCGTGGGCCCCGGCGACCGAGGCCGCCGCGTGCAGGGCGGGCTCGCCCTTGCCGGTGCCCATCGTGATGTTGTAGCGGGCGGTGAGCGGCCAGCGGGTGTGGTCCTGGGCGATGACCGCGGTGCGCTCGCGGATCGCCTCGGGGGAGACCTCGCGCAGGTCGACGTCGTCCCACAGGACGGTGCCGCTGTCGGCCTCGTAGAGGCCGGCCAGGATCTTGGCGAGGGTCGTCTTGCCGGAGCCGTTCTCGCCGACGAAGGCGATCACCTCACCGCGCTTGATCTCCAACGACACGCCGCGCAGCGCGGGCGCATCGGCGCCGGGGTAGGTGAAGGCGGCGTCGACCACGCTGATCCGCTCGAAGCGCTCGGGCGGGGTGGTGGGACGCGGCTCGCCCAGGCGGCGCTCGGCGTCGGCGCAGAAGTCGAGGAAGTCCGTGAAGTAGAGGCCGTCCTCGTAGAGCCGGTTGGTGGAGTGCAGGAGGCTGGCCAGCGAGGTCGCGCCGGACCTGATGGCGAGCACGGCCGTGCCGGCGACGGCGAGCGGGATCGCGCCGACGGCGAGCAGGATCCCGAGCGCGACGTAGACCAGGCCGCTGCCGAGCCCGCCCAGCGCCTCGCCGACGAGGCGGGCGATCGTCTGGCGCCTGGCCAGCCGCAGCATGACCTCCTGCTCGGCCCGCGCCACCGCGTCGTACATGCGCAGCAGGAAGTCGCGCATGGTGAACGAGCGGACCTCCGCCGCGGGGTCGCGCTCGGCCAGCAGCTCGGCGATGATCCACTTGCGGCGCATCGCCGGGATGAGCGCGTTGAGCGTGGAGTAGCGCATCCGCGCGCTGCGCACGGCCGCCCAGGCGTCGGGCAGCACGGCGAGCAGCAGCAGCGGCAGCAGGACGGGGTGGAGCACGCCGAGCACCCCGGCCACGGCGGCGATGCCGACGGCGGCCGTCACCACGTCGACGGCGGAGCTGACCACGGAGTCGGCCATCGCCACGCCGCGCGTCCTGGCCCGCTGGAGCGAGTCGTGGAACTCGGGGTCGTCGTAGGAGACCAGCTCGACCCGGCTCGTCAGGCCGAAGAGGCGCTCCTCGGTCTGGCGGGTGATCTGCGGCTCCAGGCGGGACTGCGCCCACCCCGCCCCGGCCTGCACGGCGGTGCGCAGCGCCGCCGCGGCGGCGACCAGCACGAGACTGGGCAGCGCGGCCCGCACCCGGTCGGGTGTCGGCCCGTCCTGGAACAGCGCTGTCAGCGCACCCGTGGTGGCCAGCAGCCCGAAGGCCGTGAAGACGCCGCCCAGGAGGTTGAGCACGATGGTGGCCAGCGTGTCGCGTGGGCTGGCCCGCCACGCCAGGCTCATGGCGTGGCGCACCAGGGAGGGCAGCCGGCGGGCGATGGGCAGGAAGCCCACCTCGGTCATCTTGTCCATGTGGGCGTGCCAGTTGGAAAGGGAGATCTCACCGAGTTCGAGGGGTTCGTCGGCCACGCTCAGGAGTGTGCCCGGCCGGACCGACAATTCCCCGTCCTAGATCAGGTGGGCCTGAGTTTGCGGACCTGTTATCCGCCCATGCCTTGACGGTGAGGAGTGCCAAGTGGGTTGATGGCCGTACTGACAACGTTGTCAAAATCACCACTTCGGGGGTTTCACGAAGGGATGGTGTGCGATGCGGCGAAAGTTGCGATCACGCTGGACGGCCGCCGCGGCGGCCGTGATGGCGGGCGTGTTGAGCCTGTCGGCCTGTGGCGGTGGCGGCGACCAGGCGGCGCAGCCCAGCCCGGGCGGCGGTGACGCCAAGAAGCAGGTCGAGGTGTTCTCCTGGTGGACGGGACCGGGCGAGGCCGACGGCCTGCAGGCGATGCGGAAGATCTTCGAGCAGCAGAACCCGTCCTACACCTTCTTCGACGCGGCGGTGGCCGGCGGCTCCGGTGACAAGGCCAAGGCGCTGTTGCAGTCGAAGCTGCAGGCCGACACCCCGCCCGACACCTTCCAGGGGCACGCGGGCGCCGAGTTGCAGGGCTACATCAAGGCGGGCGACCTGGAGGAGCTCAACTCCCTCTACGACGAGCTGAAGCTCAAGGACGTCTTCCCGCCCCAGCTCATCGAGCAGATCAGCGTCCAGGGCAAGATCTACTCGGTGCCGGTGAACATCCACCGGTCCAACGTGCTGTGGTTCAACCCGGCGGTGCTGGAGGAGGCCGGGGTCGCGGGCGCGCCGAAGACGCTGGAGGAGTTCGTCGCGGCGCTGGAGAAGGTCAAGGCCAAGGGCAAGATCCCGCTGTCGGTCGGGTCGGAGTGGACCGTCACCCACCTGCTGGAGAGCGTCCTGCTCGGCTCGCTCGGCACCGACGCCTACAACGCGCTGTTCAAGCCGGGCGCCGACTGGAACAGCCCGCAGGTGACCAGGGCGCTGGAGCAGTTCAAGACGATCCTGTCGTACGCGGGCGACCCGCAGGACGACTGGCAGCCGGCGGCCAAGCAGGTCGCCGACGGCGAGGCCGCCTTCAACATCATGGGCGACTGGGCGTACGGCTACTTCCACAACCCGCCGGAGGGCGGCCTGGGCAAGCAGTCGAAGACCGACTTCGACTGGGCGCCCGCGCCCGGCACCGAGGGCACCTACCTGTGGCTGTCCGACAGCTTCACCCTGCCCAAGGGCGCCAAGAACCGTGACGGGGCGCTCGCCTGGCTCAAGGTCGCGGCGAGCAAGGAGGGCCAGGACGCCTTCAACCCGAAGAAGGGCTCCATCCCGGCCCGCAAGGACGCCGACCAGTCGCTCTACACCGACTACCTGGCCGACGCGCTGAAGGACTGGTCGGGCGACAAGCTCGCGGGGTCCATCCAGCACGGCGTGGCCGTGAACCAGCCGTGGCTGGCCGCCGTCAACGAGGCCGTGGGCCTGTTCATGGGCACGAAGGACGTGCCCGCGCTGCAGAAGGCGCTGGCCGAGGCCGCGCAGGCCAACGCCCAGTGACCCGGGGCGAGGCGGGCGGCCCCGGTCGCCCGCCTCGCCCGCTTGGAGGAGGTGCTCGTGAGTCGGGTACGCACCTGGCTGCCCGGCCTGCTCCTCGTCGCCCCGTCGATCGTGGCGATCGGCGTGTTCGTGTACGGCATGCTGGGCTGGAACTTCCGGCTGGCCATGACCGACAAGCACGACGAGGTGTCGGAGGGCAGGTTCGTCGGCCTGGAGAACTTCATCAGCCTCTGGGATCAGCCCAGATGGCACATATCGGTCAACCACGCGATCATGTTCACGATCGCGTTCGTGCTGGGCGCGCTGGTGCTCGGCTGGTTCCTCGCCTTCCTCATGGAGAAGGGGATCAGGGGCGAGGGCACGTTCCGGGCCATCTACCTCTTCCCGATGGCCGTCTCGTTCGTCGCGACCGGCATCGTGTGGCGGTGGCTGATGAACTCGGGGATGGAGGAGCGGGCGGTCGGGTTCAACCGGCTGTTCGACGCGATCGGGCTGCCGCAGTGGCAGTGGTTCCGGGACCCGGACTGGGGGATGGCCGCCATGGCCCTCCCCGCCATCTGGCAGATGTCCGGATATGTCATGGCACTGTTCCTGGCCGGTTTCCGGGGCGTGCCCGAGGAGCTGCGCGAGGCCGCGCGGGTGGACGGCTGCACCGAGTGGGGCGTCTACCGGCACGTGGTGCTGCCGCTGCTGCGCCCGGTGACGCTCTCGGCGCTGATCATCCTCGGGCACATCTCGCTGAAGGTGTTCGACCTGATCGTGGCGGTGTCGGGCAAGCAGATCATCACCGACGTGCCCGCGGTGTTCATGTGGGTGGCGGTGTTCGACTCCCACGACCCGGCCAAGGGCGCCACCATCGCCTCGTACATCGTGCTCAGCGTGGCGGTCTTCGTCATCCCGTACCTGATCTGGTCCGTACGCAGGGAGAGGCGGTCATGACAGCGGTCGCGGCCGGGCGCCGCAGGGCGTCCACCGGAGTGCGGATCGGCGTGCTGGTGGTGTTCGTCGTCGTCTTCCTGATCCCGATCTACGTGCTGCTGGTCACCAGCTTCAAGCCGCTCACCGAGGCCGACCCGGGTCAGGCGTGGAACCTGCCGCGGACCTGGACCGTCGAGGCGTGGCGGGTGGCCTGGGAGAAGCTGGCGCCGGGCCTGTGGAACAGCGTGCTGCTCGCGGTGCCCGGTTCGCTGCTGTCGTGCGCGCTGGGCTCCATGAACGGGTACGTGCTGTCCAAATGGCGCTTCCCCGGCGCCGACCTGCTGTTCACGTTGTTCCTGTTCGGCATGTTCATCCCGTACCAGGGCGTCATGATCCCGCTGGTGCAGCTCCTTGTGGGGCTGAACGAGCTGACCGGGCTGCAGTTCTACGGCGCCATCCCCGGGCTGGTGCTGGCGCACGTGGTCTACGGCATCCCGATCTGCACGCTGATCTTCCGCAACTACTACGTCACCATCCCCGACGAGCTGATCGAGGCGTCGCGGGTGGACGGCGCGGGCATGCTGCGCACCTACTGGTCGGTGGTGCTGCCGGTCTCCGGGCCGGCGATCGCCGTAGTGATCATCTGGCAGTTCACCTCGCTGTGGAACGACTTCCTGTTCGCGGTGTTCCTGACCGGACCGCAGAGCTGGCCCGCCACCGTGATGCTGAACAACATCGCCGGGGCCCAGGCCACGCCCTACAGCCAGCAGATGGCGGCGGCCATCCTGGCGTCGGTCCCGACGATGCTCATCTACGTGCTGCTGGGCCGCTTCTTCATGCGCGGCCTGATGGCGGGCGCGCTGAAGGGCTAGCTGGGGCCGCTGATGTCGAGCGCCGTCCCGTACAGCCGATCCACTTTCAGCCGGATGACCACCCGGCGCTCGGCGACGAGCTGCGCCAGGAACGCGTCCTCGTCCGCCGGCTTCGCGGCCTCCGGAATCATCGCGAGCAGCTCCCGCCCGACCGGGTCACCCGGGACGGTCGTGCTCTCGGAGACCTCGGCCTCGCCCTCGGCGACGGCGAACGACCAGACGTCACCGCCCTGCACGTGCAGAGCCGCGCGCGGGTCGCGCCGCAGGTGCTTGACCTTGATGCGGTCTGCCGTCGTGGAGAACCGGACGACGCGGGCCTCGGGGTCCCAGCTGAAAAGCATGGTGGTCAGATGAGGATGACCACTGCGCTTGTTGGTGGCGAGGGTGCCGAACTGCTGCCCGCCCAGCAGGTCGGAGAGGGCTTCGTCGGACAGCGGGCGAGGCGAGGGACCTTGACTCATGACGTGCGCAACCTCCGTGTGCGCCTGGGCATTCCACGGCAGCCGGAAACCCGGCTCCCGGCTTTCGCGGCGGGCCCCGGCGCTCAGAGGTTGGCCGGCGCCGGGTTGGCGCAATGGGCGAGGGGCTCGCCGCGCAGGTAGCGGGCCACGTCCGCCGCGACGATCCGCGCCGCCTTGACCGCCGTCTCCTTGCTGGCCCCGGCCAGGTGCGGCGTCATCACCAGGTTAGGCGTCGTCAGCAGCCGCGATCCCGGGGGGATGGGCTCCTCCGGGAAGACGTCCAGGGCCGCGCCGAACAGGTGGCCGGAGTCGAGCGCGTCGCACAGCGCGTCGTAGTCCAGCAGCGACCCTCTCGCGCAGTTGACCAGCACCGAACCGGGCGGCATCAGCGCGAGCCGGGCCGCGTCGATCATCCCGGTGGTCTCGGGCGTGGCCCGGGCGTGCAGGGACACGAACCCGGAGCGCGACAGCAGCTCGTCCAGCTCGACGGAGCCGGGCGTCTCGACGTACGGGTCGAAGACCAGCACCTCGGCCCCGAACCCCGCCACCATGCGGGCCACCCGACGGCCGATCGCGCCGTAGCCGACCAGGCCGACCGTGCCGCCCTCCAGCTCCGGGCCGACCTTGTCGTACATGTAGTAGTCGCCCCGCCACACACCGCCGGCCAGGTCGGCGTGCGTCTGCGGGATGCGCCGGGTGGCGGCGAGCAGCATGGCGAGCGTGTGCTCGGCGGTGGCGACCGCGTTGCGGCCGGGGGCGAACGTGACCGCGACCCCGGCGGCGGTGGCGGCCTCCAGGTTGGCGTTGACGGGGCCGCCGCGGCTGACGCAGAAGAGCTTCAGGTCAGGTGCCGCCTCCAGGACACGGCGCGTCAGCGGCGCCATCTGGGTGACGCAGATCTCCACCCCGCGCAGCGCGTCGATGAGCTCGTCCTCCACGTCGGAGGCCTCGTCGACCTCGCCCACAGGCCCGAACGGCACCACCGGCCACGGCAGCGTGAGCTCGCGGACGTCCAGCTCGCCCCCGACCTCGCTCCGCAACGCGTCGATGAGCAGGCGGTTCTGGACGAAGTGGTCGCCGGCGGCCAGTACTCGGACGGTCAAGAGACGGCTCCCATCGGGCTGTTGAACTGAAGGATCGCGACCTCTCCCTCGCGCAGGCGCAACTCGGTGACGGCGCAGTTGTCCAACTGCGGGAACAGCCGCCGGTACGAGCCCAGCGGCACGCCGATGAGCCGGCACAGCGCGAGCCTGATCGCGGTCGTGTGGGCCACGACGAGCACCCGCTCGCCGGGATGGGCGGCGCGGATGTCGTTCAGGGCGGCCGTGAAGCGGGCCGCCGCCTCGTAGGGGTCCTCCCCGCCGGGCAGCGGGTGGGCGGCGGGATCGGCCTCGAAGGCGGCGCGCGCCTCCGGGAAGCGTTCGCGCATCTCGGCGGAGGTGAGCCCATCGCCCTGGCCGAAGTCCAGCTCGCGCAGGCGTTCGTCCACCCGCAGCTCCACCGCCGCGGCCTTGGCGCTGGCCGCGGCGGTGATCTGGGCCCGGCTCAGCGTGGACGCCCAGACGGCGGACAGCCCGGCGGAGGCGGCCCACACGGCGAGCTCCCGCGCCTGGGCGTGCCCGCGCGGGGTCAGCTCGATGTTGCTGAGCCCCGCGTAGCGGTTCTCGGCGTGCCAGACGGTCTCGCCGTGGCGGACGAGCACGAGCCGGGTCATGGGGCGGTCCTTTCGGAGGAGGAGGAGGCACGGGTGCGGGCGTGGGCGGCGGCGGGAGAGGGGAGCCAGCCACGTTTCTCCAGCTCGCCGACGAAGCGCAGGTAGTGCTCGGTCAGGTCGCCGCCGTCCGGTTCGACGACCTCGCGGGTGCGGACCATCCGCGCCGTCAGCTCCCGGCTCGCCTCGCGCATCTCGGCGGGCCCCGCGTCGCGCCCGGCGGCGCCGACCGCGGCGAGCAGCGCCATGCCGAGCGCGGGCTCGGCGTTCTCGCGCAGCGTGACCGGCCGCCCGAGGACGCCGGCGCGCAGCCGGTTCCAGTACGCGCTGCGGGTCGCCCCGCCGGTGAGGATGATCTCCCCGTCCGCGGGCGCGCCGAGCAGGTCGAGGTAGTCGAAGCAGAGCCGCTCGACGTACGCGGCGCCGCGCAGGATCGCGGCGTAGCGGTCCACGTCGTCGCGCACCTCGCCGAGCGTGAAGCTCTCCGCCTCGGGCGCGGCGAACGGGAACCTCTCGCCGCGCGACACCAGCGGGTAGATGGTGGCGTCCGGCACGCGCCCGCCCCCGGACCGCCCGCCGAACCGCTCGGCGGCCAGGCCGCCGAGGGCGTCGAGGTCGCGGCCGGGCAGGTCACGCGCCAGCACGCCGGCGCCCGTGCTCGACGCGCCGCCCGGCAGCCACGAACCGTCCGGCGCCTTGTGCGAGTAGACGACGCCCAGGGGGTCGTGGACGAGGTGGCGGGTGACGCCCTTGAGGACGAGCGTCGTGCCCAGCACGGAGTTCCAGCTTCCGGGCGTCAGCGCGCCCGCGCCGAGCTGCGCCGCGCAGCCGTCGGTGGTGCCGGCGACCACGGGGGTGCCCGCCGGGATGCCGGTGGCGGCGGCGGCCTCGGGGCACACCTCGCCGAGCACGCCGCCCGGCCGTACCACGCCGGGCAGCATCGAGGCGGGCACGCCGAGCGCGTCGAACACCTCGGCCGGCCAGCGCTCGTCGATCAGGTGCACGCCGGTCTTGAGCGCGCTGCTCAGGTCGGTCGCCACCTCCCCGCCGGTCAGCCGCCGGTTGACGAAGTCGCTCTGGTGCGCGAGTCGCGCCCCGGCCGGCGCGTCCCGCAGCAGCCACAGCAGCTTGGGCAGCGCCCAGGTGGCCTGCATCCGCCGGTAACCGAGCGCTTCCCACACCGGCCCCCCGGCGGCGTTGACCCGCTCCACCTGGTCGGCGGCGCGCCGGTCGTCGTACATCAGGCCGGGCGTGAGCGGCCGGCCGTCGCGGCCGGTGAGCAGGATCGTGCCCGAGGTGGCGTCCACGGCCACCCCCCTGACCCGGCTCGGCGGCACGTCGCGCAGCGCCTCGCGGGTGGCGGCGGCCAGTTCGCGCCACCACTGCTCGGGGTCCTGCTCGTGCCGCGGCCCGTCGCGGTGGCTGGTCAGCGGCCGGCTCGCCGCGCCCAGCACCCGGCCGTCGTCGGCGACGGCCATCGCCCGGACGCTCTGCGTTCCCAGGTCGACGCCGATCCACACGCTCATGGACGGCTCCGGGGCCGGTCGCGCATCTCGGCGAGCAGCGGCCAGGTGCGCGCGGTGGTCTCCCGCAGCGCCAGGAAATCGCGGTAGGCCGTCCGGTACGGGCCCGGCTCCGGGTGGACGGCGTCGCGCAGCCGGACGTACTTGCCGGCGGCGGCCGCGAGGTCGGGCGCGGCGCCCGTGGCGACCAGCCCCACCAGGTGGGCGCCCCGCGCGCCCACCTCGGCGTCGGCCGAGCGGAGCACGGGCAGGCCGGTCACGTCGGCGATCATCCGGACCCACAGCTCGCTCGCCGAACCGCCGCCGCACACCCGCAGCTCCCCGGGGGGTGTGCCGAAGGCGGCCAGGCAGTCCTGGATGACGAGCGTGAGCCCTTCGAGGACGGCGCGGGCGACGTGCTCGCGGCCGTGCTCGAACGACATGCCGAGGAAGGCGCCGCGGGCGAGCGGGTCGGAGAACGGCGCCCGCTCGCCTGCCGGTGAGAAGTACGGCTGGAACGCCAGCCCGGCGGCGCCCGGCGGGGTGGCGGCGGCCAGCTCGCCCAGCGCCTCCGGGCCGGACAGTCCGAGCAGGCGGCAGGCCCACTGGACCACCTCGACGCCGGCGAAGGTGGGGAAGGCGCGCAGGTAGCCGCCGGGCGCCGCGACCGTGATGCCCACGGGCTCGCCGTCGAGGTCCGGCTCGGTGACCAGGGTCTCGGTGCACAGGGTGGTGCCGAGGATGCCGCACGCCTGACCGGGGTGCACGGCGCCCGCGCCGATCGCGGTCGTGACGATGTCGTACGGGGCCAGCACGACCGGGGTCCCGGCCGGCAGGCCCAGCAGGGCGGCGGCGTCCGGGATGAGCGGGGCGACGCGGCGGGCGTCGCCGCGCGGCTCGGGCAGCAGCCGGGCCGCCCAGCCGAGGTCGAACAGGGAGAGCAGCTCGGGCGAGTACGCGCGGGCGCGCAGGTCCATGAACGGGGCCGAGGCGTCGGACTCGTCGGCGGCGAACTGCCCGGTGAGCCGGGAGAAGATCCAGCCGCCGCAGGTCAGCGCGGTGGCGGAGCGGTCGAGCCGGCCGGGGTCGTGTTCCTTCAGCCAGGTGAGGATCGCGTGCGGCAGCCCGGAGGCGGCGGCCGAGCCGTTCACGCGGAAGGCCCGCTCGGCCAGGCCGGAGCGGTGCCAGGCGTCGACCGTGGCGGCGGCCCGGCCGTCGTTCCACAGGATGGCCGGGCCGGTGGGCTCGCCGGCGGCGTCGACCAGCCAGACGCCGTCGCCCTGCGCGGTGACCGCCACGAAGTCGGCCGGGCCGACCCGGGCCGCGACGTCGCGCACGGTGCGGGCGACCGCGTCCCAGACCGCCGTCATGTCCTGCTCGGCGTGGCCGGGCGTGGGCCTGGACACGCCGGTCTCGTGCCGGGCGAGCGCGACCTCCGCCCCCGTCTCGTCGTAGCCGACCGCCTTGATCACCGTGGTGCCGGCGTCGACGCAGATGACCGCCATCAGGCCCTTCCGTGTGAGGTGCGCGACTTGCGCGCGACCGAGTCGACGACCACGGCGAGCAGCAGCACCACGCCCGTGACGACGAAGCGGATGGAGGAGTCGAGGTTGAGCAGGGTCAGGCCGCTGGAGATGGACTGGATGACGATGATGCCGAGCAGCGCGCTGAACGCCGTGCCGCGCCCGCCGAACAGGCTCGTCCCGCCGATGACCGCGGCCGCGATGGCGTTGAGGTTGACGTCGCCGCCGCCGCTGCTCTGGTTGACCGCGGCCAGCCGGGCGGCGGCCAGGATGCCGCCCACGGCGGCGAAGGTGGAGCAGAGCACGAACACGGAGGTGTAGATGGCCTTGACGTTGATGCCCGCCCGCCGCGCCGCCTCGACGTTGCCGCCGACGGCGTAGACGGACCGGCCCCACCTGGTGCGCGACAGCAGGTAGTGCATGACCAGCACCATCCCGACGAACAGCACGAACATCCAGCCCACGCCGCGGGTCCGGCCGAGATACCAGACCACGAACACCAGCACGGCCAGCAGCGCCGCGCTGCGCACGGCCAGCATGGTCACGCTGTTGGCCGACAGCCCCGCCTTGCGGCGTTCCCGCGCGTGGACGTACCCGCTGGTGAACAGCCCGGCCGCGGCGAGCACCGCGAGTGTGTACGACAGCCACGCCGGGACGAAGGCGAGTTGCGCGAAGTGGACCAGGCCGGAGTCGAAGGGCAGGTTGATCGAGCCCCGGGTGCGCAGTACGTAGAGCTGCAGCCCGAGGAAGGCGAGCAGCCCGGCCAGCGTGATGACGAAGCTGGGCACGCCGAACCGGTTGAACAGCTGCGCGTACAGCCAGCCGATCACCGCGCCCATGACGACGGCGGCGGCGATGGCCGCCCAGATCGGCAGGCCCTGCAGGACGAACAGCACGCCGACCACCGCGCCGGACAGGCCGCTGACCGAGCCCACGGACAGGTCGATCTGCGCGACGAGCAGCACGCACACGATGCCGAGCGCGATGATGCCGACCGCGGCCGATTCCAGGGTGAGGTTCACCAGGTTGGCGCTGGACAGGAAGACCGGGTTGAGTACCTGCAGCACGCTCCAGATGACGACGAGGCCGACCGCGACCGGGATCACGCCGAGGTCGCCGCCGCGGGCCCGCTCGATCACGTCGGTGATGGCGCCGCGCACGCCGACGCGGGACTGCAGCCGCTCGTCCTGCCGGTCGGTGGTGACCATGGTGTTCACGAGGAGAGCCCTTCCTTGTCCCGCGCCTGCCGCGTCTGGCTGCGCTCGTTCCGCTGGGACACGGCGTTGTCGGTGGCCCCGGTGATCGCGGCGATGATGTCCTCGGTGGACACGTCGGCCACGGGGAACACCCCGTTGTTGCGCCCGAGTCTGAGCACCGCCACGGTGTCGGCCACGGCCTGCACGTCCGCCATGTTGTGGCTGATCATGACGACGCCGAGGCCGTGCTCGCGGAGCCGTTCGACCAGGTTGAGCACCTCGGCGGTCTGCGCGACGCCGAGGGCGGCCGTGGGCTCGTCGAGGATGATGACCTTCGGCTCGCCGAGCAGCGACCTGGCGATGGCGACGGTCTGCCGCTGGCCGCCGGACAGCGACGCGACCGGCACCCGCACGCTGGGGATCTTCGCCGAGAGCTGGCGGAGCAGGTCCCACGAGCGGGTCTCCATCTCCACCTCGTTGAGGCGGAGCGGGCGGACCTCCTGACCCAGGAACAGGTTCTGGATCACGTTGAGGTTCTCGCACAGTGCGAGGTCCTGGAAGACGGTGGCGATGCCGAGCCGGTGGGCCGCCGCCGGGGTCGGGATGGAGACCTCCTTCGAGTCGAAGCAGATCGTGCCCGAGTCCGGCGGGTGGACGCCCGACAGGATCTTCACCAGCGTCGACTTGCCGGCGCCGTTGTCGCCGACGACCGCCACGACGTGCCCGGCCGGCACGTCCAGGTCCACGTCGGTGAGCGCGGCGACGGCGCCGAAGTGCTTGCTGATGCCGCGCAGCGACAGGACGACCTCGTCCGTCCGCCGCTCGGCCGCTTGCTGGGTGGAGGTCAACGGGGCTCCCGGGGTTCTACTCGATGCCGAGCTCGGCGCAGCCCTTGGCGTACTCGCCGGTGCACGCGTCGGCGGCCTTCATGATCCCGCTCTCGAACAGCACCTCCTTGATGTTCTCCCTGGTCACGACCGTGGGGACGAACAGCTCGGACGGGGTGTCGTAGAGCGTGGTCTTGCCGGCCGGCTTCTTGCCCTGCATGAACTCGTAGGCGATGTTCGCCGACGCCTCGGCCACGATCTTGATGGGCTTGGAGATGGTGTTGTACTGGTCGCCGGCGATGATGCGCTGGGCGGCGGCCAGCTCGGCGTCGTTGCCGGTGACGGGCGGCACCTTCACCCCGGCGGCCTTGAACGCGGAGATCGCGCCGCCGCCGGTGCCGTCGTTGGCCGCGACCACGCCCGCGATCTGGTCGCGGAAGCGGGTGATCTGGCCGCTGACCCAGGTCTGCGCCTTCTCCGGCTGCCAGTCGGGGGTGTCGTACTCGGCGAGCAGCTTGAAGCCGCTCGGGTCGATCGCGCTGTGGATGCCCTTCTTGATGAGTCCGGCCGCGGCGTCCGTCGGGGAGCCGTTGACCTCCAGGAGGCCGCCCTGGGCGTTCTGCTCCTTGAGGTGGTCGACCAGCGACTGGGCGATCATCGCGCCGATCTTCTCGTTGTCGAACGAGACGTAGTAGTCGGCGGGCTTGTCGGGGATCGGCCGGTCGTAGGCGATGACCGGCACCTGCTGCGACTGGGCGGTCTGGACGATGGTGGCCGCGGCCGCGGAGTCGACGGGGTCGAGGACGATCGCCTTCACGCCCTGGGCGAGAGCCGAGTTGACCTGCTGCTGCTGCTTGGCGGCGTCGGAGTCGGCGTTCTGGTAGATGACCGTGCAGCTCGGGCAGAGCTGCTTCATCCTGGCCTCGAACAGCGGCTTGTCCTGCAGCTCGTACCTGGTCGAGGCGAGGTCGGGCATGAGGAAGGCCACCTTGGCGTTCTCCACGCCGCCGCCGGCCGGGGAGCCGGTGGCACCGGAGCCCGAGTCCGACCCGGAGCCGCATCCGGCCAGGGCCACGCTCGTGACGATTGCCGCTGCGGCCAACGCAGAGGTCCGCTTCTTCGCACTTTTCACGGGTTGTTCCTCACCTTGCTGGGTCCCTTGAGTTCCCCCAAGCGCCGCGCACGAGCCGTTCACACACGACGGTGCGCTGTGGTGCACTTCACGCTAGCGTGGGTTCGGAACCTTTGTCCAGCAAAAGTGTTCACAGTGTTTGGACAGGTGTGACCTGCTGTTCGTCCGCGAAAGGTAGATCGGCCGGCGGCGGCGGGCCGGTCAGGCGATGGCGGCGAGCAGGCTCTCGGCCGTGAGCGCGTCGGTGACGAGCCGCTTGAAGTAGCCGCCCCTGGCCCCCGCGACGATGGAGACGACCTTCTCGGGACCGACCGCGACCGCGATCGAGTACGGGATGCCGCGCAGCTCCTCCAGGCCGGTCGCCACCAGCCGCTCGCTGCCCGGATAGCCGACCGGCTGCCCCTCGCGGTCGTAGAAGCGCGAGCACACGTCGCCCACGGCCCGGCGCAGGCTGTCGGCGTAGCGCGGCACGAACGCGGGCACGACCTGCCGCATCAGCGGCGGCGACCCCACGCCGACGATCGCGCACTTGGCGTGTCCCCACAGGTCCATGACCTTGCGCACCGACGGCTCGTGCTGCAGCGAGTAGAACAGCTCGGGGCCGGGCAGGGCCGGCGCGTACAGGTAGGCGGGCACGCCGCCGACCCGTTCGGCGAGCAGGCGGGTTGTCTCGTTGGTCTGGAACCAGGGCTGCGGGTCCTCCTGGCCGCCCACGGCGGGCGCGATCGTCACGCCGGGGAAGTGGCCGAGGCTCTCGCGGGCGCACTCGTAGACCGTGCTGCCCGACGAGACCAGCACGACGTCGCCCGGAGCCAGGCCCACGCCCGCGAGCGCCCTGGCCAGGCCGGGAGCGAGCCACGGCCCGAGCGCCGGGCCGCTCACCTTGGGCACCAGGTAGACGCGCTCCAGACCCAGCGCCTCGGCCACGCCGGCGGCGAGCGGGCCCTCCTCCAGCGTGGCGGGGCGGTGCACCTTGATCTCGACCATGCCGTGCCTGCGCGCCTCGGTCAGCAGGCGGCTCACGGTCGCCCGGCTGACGCCCAGCCGCTTGGCGATGTCCGCCTGCGTGGCGTCGTCGAGGTAGTACTGCGACGCGGCCGCGTACATCAGCTCCAGAGGGAACCTGGTCCCCTGGGGCTCGGGTGCGACGTCGGCGGCATTCATGCGCGCGCCCTCTCCCTCATCCGTGAACAGGTGTGCGGAACCGATGCCCACCGACTATACCTCCGTGCTTCCGCGCACCAGGCTAGCGAGCCCCGCCGGCGCCCCGGAGCGCTTCACAGCAGGCCGCCCGCCACCAGGGCGTCGCCGAGCGGCGTGCGGGAGTAGCGGACGCTGCGCCCGGTGCGGGTCCCGGCGACCAGCCCGGCGCCGCGCAGCGCGGCGAGGTGGCCGCCCGTGGTGCCGAGGCTCTGCCCGAGCAGCGCGGCCAGGTGGGTCGTGGTGGCGGGCACGGCCAGCTCGGTGAGGACGCGCGCCCGGCTGCGGCCCAGCAGCGCGGCCAGCGCCGCGCCGCCCGGCGCCGGCGCCCCCGCCGCCACGCCCCACGCGGGATAGACCAGCGCGTACGGCCAGGCGTCCTCCAGGTAGGCCCCGACGTTGCCGGTGAACACCGACGGCACGAACAGCAGGCCCCGGCCGCCGAGCCGGTGCCACGTGTCCCGCCCAGGGCCGCCCTGCTCGCTCCGCCCGGCGGGCGGCTCGGCGTCCCCGAGCATCCGGATCGCGATGTGCCCGTCGTCGTGCCAGCGCACCTGCCGGCTGAGGTCCTCCAGGGCCGCGGCCCAGCCGTAGGCCGCCAGCCGCCCCGCCCGCCGTGCCACGTCGCGTTCCAGCAGGGCGTGCAGGCGAGGCCACTCCCGCGAGACGATCTCCCTCCACAGCGCCTCCCACGCCCGGGCGAGCACCCGCACGACGTCCGGCCCCAGCAGCAGCTCCCTGACCCAGCCCGGGACGGGCGGCCGGCCGGCCAGCACCGAGGTGATCTCCGCGTGCGCCTGCTCCACCGGGGTCGCGCGCATCGTGGCCAGCTCCGTCTCGAACGGCACCCCGACCCCGGCCGGCGGGGGTGCGACGAAGTCGACGTTGTCGCCCTTGATCCCGGTGATCGCCGCGGTGGCCCGCAGCGCGGGATGCGCGCGCTCCAGCTCCGCGTACGGCCCGCGCCACCGCTCGGCCCAGCCCCGGTGCGGACCGGTCTCGATCCGGCCCGCGAGGACCCAGTGCGCGTGCATGGTCTCGATCAGCGGCGAGATCGCGAACCTGCTGGCGGCCACGTCCTGCGGCGATACCTCGATCCTGAGCACCTTTCGGTTATATCCGAAACATTCGCCCGGGCCGCGGGTGCCCGCGACCATCGGTCACGACCGGGACACGACCGGGACACGGCAGGGAAGGGGCAGGTGTGAGCGAGCAAACGGCGACCTTCGGCGAGGTGTTCGCCGTCCGGGAGTTCAGGGTGCTGTTCGGCAGCTTCGCGCTGCTGATCTCCGGCGACTCCGTCAAGATGCTGGCCCTGTCGGTGCTGGTGTACGCGGAGACGGGCTCGCCCGGCCTGTCGGCCGCCGCGTACATGGTGGGCTGGCTGCCCTACCTGGCCGGCGGAATGTTCCTGCTGTCGCTGGCCGACCGGCTACCGCCCCGCGGGCTGATGATCGCCGGGGAGCTGGTGCGGGCGGGCACCTGCCTGGTGCTGGCCCACGCGGGGCTGCCGGTGCCGGCGATGCTCGCTCTGGTGCTGGTCACGGGCCTGTTCTCGCCGGTGTTCGGCGCGGCGCGCAACGCGTTGCTGCCGGACGTGCTGCCCGGCGACGCGTTCGTGCTGGGCCGCTCGCTCATGGGCGTCACCTCGGCCGCCGCGCAGGTGGCGGGGCTGGCCGTGGGCGGCGCCTTCCTCGCCACCGTGGGGCCGCGCGGGGCGCTCGCGGTGACGGCCGGCCTGTCCCTGGTGGCCGCCCTGGTGCTCCGCTGCGGCCTGCCGCACCGCGCCGCGCGGAGCGCCGGCACCGGGAGGCGCGGGGCGGTGGGGGAGACGGTGCGGGTGAACGGGCGGCTGCTGGCCGACCGGCGGGTACGGGGGCTGCTGCTGGCCTCCTGGCTGCCCACCATGTGCGTGGCCGGGGCCGAGGCGATGGTCGTGCCCTACCTGGGCGGCCAGGGGCAGGCTGGGCTGGTGCTGGCGATGGCGGCCGTGGGGATGGCGGCGGGGGAGTTCGCGGTGGGCCGGTTCGCCGCGCCGGCGCTGCGGGAGCGGCTGTCGCTGCCGCTGGCCGTGCTGCTCGGGCTGCCGTGGCTGGCCTTCGCCGCCGGGCCCGGCCTGGCGTGGGCCGCGGTGCTCGCGGGGCTGGCCGCGGCGGGGCTGGCCTACCAGCTCGGGCTGCAGCGGCGGTTTGTGGACGCGGTGCCGGAGGAGGTGCGCGGGCAGGCGTTCGGGCTGCTGTCGGCGGGCCTGATGTCCGGGCAGGCGGCGGGGGCGGCCCTGGTGGGCGTGCTCGGCGAGGTCGCCGGTCCGGGAACGGCGATCGCGCTCGCCGGCGGCGTGGGCGTCGTGGTGGCCCTCGCCCTCGCCGGGGTGCTCCGCCCGCAGCGCCCGGCGCCGGTCAGGGCGGAAGCTCTCCCGAGCCACGGGGGATGACGCGGACGGGCAGGCGCAGGTGCTCCGCTGGGCCGCCGTCGCCGGCCAGGCGGCGGAACAGCAGCTCGGCCGCGAGCCCGCCCATCGAGGTGGGGTCCTGCGCCACCACGGTCACGCCGGGGCGCAGCAGGTCGGCCAGCTCGAAGTCGTCGAACCCGACCAGCGCCATCCTCCTGCCGTCCTCCCTTGTCCGCAGGGCGCGCAGCGCGGTCATGGTGAGCCGGCCGTTGCCCGTGAAGAGCGCGGTCGGCGGGTCGTCCAGGGCGAGCATCCTTTCGAGGTCGGCGCGCACCCCCTCCGGGGTGGGGGCGCGCATCGCCACGAGGCGCTCGTCGAACAGGCGGCCCAGAGCGGCGCGGTACCCGTGCAGCCTGCGGGAGGCCGTGAAGATCGACGGCCGGTCGCCGAGGAAGGCGATCCGCCGATGCCCGTGGGCGAGCAGGTGGCGGGTGGCCAGGCGGGCGCCCGCGGCGTTGTCGCAGAGCACGGTGTCCACGTCCAGGCCGGGGCCGGGCGGCCGGTCGACGAACACGGCCGGTGTGCCCGCATCCAGCTCCGGCCGCAGGAAGGAGTGGTCCTCGCCGGCCGGCACGACGATCAGCCCGTCCACCCGGCGCGCGCAGAACGTGCGGATCAGCTCGCGCTCCCTGGCCGGGTCCTCGCCGGACGACCCGCTCAGCAGCAGGCAGCCGTGCGCGGTGGTCACGTCCTCGACCGCGCGGCCCAGCACCGAGTAGAAGGGGTCGGCCACGTCCTCGATGACCAGGCCGACGGTCGACGTCCGGCCCCGGCGCAGCACGCGGGCGCTCTCGTTGCGGCTGTAGCCGAGCCGCTCGATGGCCTCGCGCACCCGCTCGGCCGTGCCCGGGTTGACGCCCGGCTCGCCGTTCACCACCCGTGACACGGTCTTGAGTGCCACGCCGGCGGCGGAGGCGACGTCCTTCATCGTCGGTCTCACGCCTGGATCATGTCCCATGTCGGTCGCATGGACAACGTTGTCACACCCTATGTCAGGGTACGGGGTTGTTGCGGTGCCGGCGGGGAATCCTGCTACCTTAGGTAAGGCTTACCTATGGCATCAGGGGAAGGACTTCCGGCGTGGTGACCGACGTGCTCGACCGAGTGGCCGCCGAACGTGGCGGCGTGATCGGGCTGGAGCCCGGCCTGACCGTCTCCCCGGACGACACCTGGACCTCGGTCGCCGAGTTGCTGCGCGCGCCGTACACGCTGCTGGGCGAGCTGGCCGACGAGACCGCCGCGCGCTGGAAGGCCCCGCGTCACGTCGGCGCCGCGCTGTTCTGGAAGACCTACGCCTACTGGCACACGATGCCGATGGCGCTCGGCTGGGCGCTCGACGCGCCGATCCCGCTGATGCCGCTGGAGGCCACGTACTTCAAGGTCTCCGATGCGGGCGTGACCATCGCCGCCTCCCGCCTGGAGTGGGGCACCGGCGCGCCGGCGATCGCCCGGGCGCTGGCCGACGCGCAGGAGCCCCTGGTGCGCACCTTGGCCTCGCTGGCCAAGGTGGGCGAGCGGACGCTGTGGGGCTCGACCGCCGAGGCGCTGGTCCATCCGCTGACCAGCGTCGTCCCGGCCGACTTCATGGAGCTGCTGCGCCAGGTGGGCAAGCCCGTGGACGGGCTGATCGAGCCCCACGGCGACGGCTACTTCCGCAGGACGTGCTGCCTGTGGGTCACGCTGCCCGGGGCGGACGCCTGCGGAAGCTGCTGCGTGCTCAGGCCGCGGCGCCGTCCCTAGCGGGCAGCTCCGCCTCGGGCTCCGGGTCGAGCGGGCGCAGCTCGTCGGCGTAGCTGACCGAGACGCGGCGCATCACGCCGGTGCCGTCGATCGAGTACTGGCCGAGCCGCCACAGCGGCGGCGAGTAGGCGTGGATCGAGACGCTGCCCTGCACGGCGCCCGTGAGCCGGTGGATGTGGTCCGGGCCGAACGAGAACGCCTGTCCCTCCGTCACCACCGTCTCCAGGTGCTCGCCGCCGATGCGCGGGTTGCACTCGAGCAGCGCCCCCTGCACCACGCGCACCGCGCCGGAGGAGATGTCGTGGTCGTGCCAGCCCGTGTCGTCCTCGGGCCGCCAGCACAGCAGCCAGACGTCCACGTAGGCGTCCCGGTGCAGCGAGGCGTAGTGGCGCCCGCCGTCCTCGGGGAAGTCCACGTGGTGGACCCACTCCTGCGGGCGGGCGGCCAGGTCGTCGACCAGGGCGCGCAACTCGCGACGGTCGAGCGTGCGCTCCGGAAGCCCGGTGCACAGGCTCGTGTCCTGGGTGGGACGGCTGTGGTCGATGGTCGGCTGAGCGGCCTCGGTCACGTGAGTGTCTCCTTTCTACCGAGTAGACGACGGGGGTTGACGACCCGGATCGCGTGCGAGGCGGCCTCGCCGAGTCCGGGCTCGGGTGCGGTGGCGTAGGGGGCGTCGGAGCCGTTCACGACGACGTCGACGCCGAGTTCGCGGACGACCGCGTCGATGGCGCGCGGGCCGTAGGAGGAGGTCTCCACGTAGCAGCCCGGATCGACCCGGCCACGGCCGGCGCCGCCCCTGGCGAGCAGCCGCTCGGTGTGCAGCGGCGCCAGGCCGGCGAGCAGCGCGAAGCACACGCGCAGCCTCGGGTGCCTGGGGCGGACGACGGCGTGGAAGTGGTGCCAGGCCGCGTGCATCTGCTGCACGTACGGCACCAGCGCGGGCCACCACGACGGCAGGGACGCGTCCGGCTGGGCCGCGGCCGGGCCGGGGTGGACGAAGAGCGGCAGGTCGCGGTCGGTGAGCACCTCCAGCAGCCGGTCGTCGGGCAGGGCCGTCGCGGGGATCTGGAGCCCGGCGAAGCCGCGGTCGAGGTCCTCGGCCAGGCGGCCCGGGTCGGGCTCGCTGTGGCAGGTGGCCGCCCAGGCGCCGAACGGCTCGCCGAGCGCGAGCGCGCCGTCGTGGTAGGCGTCGATGAGCGGCCACGCCTCCTCGGGAGGCAGCGACTCGATGCCGAGGGGGCTGGACAGGGACACCAGGGCCAGCGCCAGGCCGGTGGTGTCGCGGGCCTCGTGGTCGGCGGGGTTCACCTCGTAGGGAGGCTCACCGTCGAGCAGCAGCGTCCAGCCGTCCAGGCGGGGCGGTGTGCGGCGGGCACGCAGCGCTTCGACGAAGGACGGGGTCCACACGTGCTGGTGCACGTCGATGGTCACGATCACACCTCCCTGTATTTCCTACAGACTTTATAGGTTAGAGGATCATTCCGCCGAATCGAGCTCGTGAAGCGGTTCAGTGATACGGTTCAGTGAACCGCTTCACCTCGGTTCCTGTCAACGCGATGCCCCGGCCGGTACGGTGGCTTTCCCGATTGCGGCGGCGCCACGCAATAAGCTGACGCAATGCCCCGGAAGAGAGCGACGATCCGGGAAGTGGCCCGCGCTACAGGGCTGTCTCCTGCGGCCGTCTCCTACGCGCTGCGCGGCCTGCAGGTCTCCGAGGAGACCATGGAGCGGGTCCGCGCCGCAGCCGCCGAACTCGGTTACGAGGCCGACCCCATCGCCAGGGCGCTGGCCAGCGGCCGCACCGGCATGATCGGCCTGCTCTGCGGCTCCCTCGAAGACCTGTGGCAGCAGTCGCTCGCCGTCGGCATCAGCAGGGGCCTGCGCGAGAAGGACCGCTACGCCCTCATCCTCGACGCCGTCGGCGACCCGGACCGCGAGCGCGCCCTCGCCCAGCAGCTACGCGACCAGCGGGTCGACGGCATGATCGTGCAGCCACTCGACCCGGCGGCGGCGTTCTGGCCGGAGCTGTGCGAGTCCGTGCCCGTGGTCGCGATCGGCGACTCGCTGGCCGGCACCGCCGGCGAGGTGGTCTTCGACAACCGCCGCGGCGTCACGCTCGCGCTGGAGCACCTCAAGGAGCTCGGGCACCGGCGCGTCGCCGTGCTCACCCCGACCCGGGCCAGCACCCCCGACCGCCCGGCCGACGTGCACGTCACGGCCGAGGCCGACCGGCTCGGCCTCGACATCACGGTGGTCACCGCGCCCCACGGGCTCGCCGCCGCCACCCGGGCGGCCCACCGCGTCCTGAGCGACGTCCGGCCGAGCGCCGTCTTCTGCTTCGCCGACTCGATCGCCTACGGCGTCTACGCGGCGGCGGCCGAGCTGGGGCTGTCCATCCCCGGCGACGTCTCGGTCATGGGGTACGACGACCACCCCATGTCGGGGCTGCTCACGCCGGGGCTCACCACCGTCGACTGGGACATCGACGGCATCGTGCGGGCCGCGGTCCGCCTGGTGTCGGCGGCGGCCGACGGCGTCGGCCGCCGCCGCCGCGTCGTCCAGCAGCCCACCCTGCGCGAACGCGGCTCGGTCAGCCACCCGCCCCGGGCGTGAGGGGCGTGCGGGGTCAGTCGCCGTCGGGGATGAAGAGCCCGAGCAGCCAGCTCACCACGCTGATGATGATCGCGCCCCAGAAGGCGGCCGGATAGAAGTCGTCGACGTGGAAGGGGATGTCGAGCTGCCCCGCGATCCAGCTCGTCAGCAGCAGCATGGCCGCGTTGATGATCAGCAGGAACACTCCGAGCGTGAGCACGATGATCGCGCAGCCGAGCGCCTTGACGATGGGCTTCACGACGGCGTTGATCAGGCCGAAGATCAGCGCGACGATGAGCAGCGTGCCCCAGTAGGTGGCGGAGTTCTCCGGTGCGGTGACCTTGATGCCGTCGAGGAGTTGGACGGCGACCCACAGCGCGGCCGCTGCCGCGATGGTTCTGATGATGAATCTCACGCTGGATGATCCTCCCATTCGTGCCTGGCGTTCGGATAGCCCACCGGCGCGCCGTTCGCGCTTCCCGGCCGTCAGGGTGGCGTTTTGGGCCGGGGACGCGGGATAGAGGGCCGGGGAGGAGGCGAGATGAGCACCGAGGGACTGGAGTCACTGCCCGCCGGCGAACTGCACGAGCGTGCGGTCCGCTACGCCGTTCGCCACGGGGACGTCGGTTTCCTGTGGAACCTGCTGAAGATCATCCCGGCCGCCGAGGCCGCGTCAGGGCACGAGACGGAGACGACCGCCGACCTCAGCCGGGTGTCCGCCCTGCTCAGCGATGCGCTCGCCGCCGGCGAGGGACACCTCGGCGACGCCCTGCGCCCCGTCTACATCGACTACCTGTCCAAGCACCCGGACGCCTGACCCCCTGTCCTGCTCCCGGCCCCGCGCCGCCGTCCCGCCCGTCCGCCCGTCCGCCCGTCCGACGGGTCTGCGGGTCAGCGGTCCGCGGGGCTAGCCGACCAGGCGGTCCTCCGACACCGCGTACGCCGCGAAGCCCGGCGTGGCGACCTCCCTGCCGTCCCCGCCGATGATCAGCGCCTGGTACGGCTCCGACTCGGCCAGCTCGACGGCGAACCGCCTGGCCAGGACCGGCCCCATCGCGTACATGGCGGTGGCGTAGGCGTCGGCGACCCCGAGGTCGGGCCCCAGCACCGTGACGGAGCGCAGCCCGGCCTGGCGCCCGCCCGTGCGCGGGTTCAGCACCGGGGCGCCGCCTGACGTGGCGATGGCGAGGTCGTGGGCCGCGACCGTCCTGCGGACCAGCCCGGACCGCGGGTCGCGGACCGCGCTCCGCCAGGGCCGGCCGGGCGCGGCCGAGCCGCGCAGCCTGACGTCGCCGCCCGCGTCGAGGCGGTGGTCCACGGCGCCGGCGTTGGTCAGCGCGCGGGACAGCCGTTCCAGGGCCCACCCCTTGATGTATCCGGACGGGTCGATGACGCCGTTGATCCGGGCCTCGAACCACCCGCCGGTGCGCTCGCTCAGCTCGTCGCAGCGGTGCAGCACCTCGACCAGCTCGGGGATCTGCTCGATGGTGCGCCCGCGGTTGAGCCGGCCGATCTGGCTGTCCTCGTGGACCGGGTTGAACGTCTCGTCCACCCACCGCAGCCAGGCGAAGGCGTCGTCGAGCAGAGGCGCCAGCTCCCGCCGTGGCAGGGCCGTGCGGATGTCCACGCTCACGGGGATGCCGCTGATCGTCTCGGCGCGGGTGGTTCCGGGAAAAGTCGTCACCTTGCCTCCTTGTCCGCCGTCCACCGTTGCACAGAAGCCGTAATGTCACGCTAAGCCGCTCACCGGGCCGTGCGCGATGCGGGACTCCGCCGCGGTTCCGCCACCGTAGGAGCGGATGAGTAGGGTCAGGTCATGGCAAACGTGCGTGTGGAGCGGACCGACGACGGCGGGTTCAGGGCGACGAACGACCGAGGCGCCGAGGTGCGCATGGGCGGCGGCGACGAGGACGGCGTGTTCACGCCGGTCGAGTTGCTCCTGGCGGCCGTCGGCGGGTGCAACATCGTGACCGTGGAGCCGCTCACGGCCCAGCGCGGCCACCGGCTGCTGCGCCTGGCGATGACGGTGTCCGCCGACAAGGTCGAGCCCAACCTGCTCGGCCCGGTGACGATCACCTACGACGTCGAGCTGCCGTCCAAGGAGGCCGACGAGGTCTACCGTGCGGTCGCGCAGCGGGTGCACGACAAGTACTGCACGGTGAGCCGCACCCTCGCGGAGGGCACGGAGGTCCGTTTGGAGCTTTCGTAGCCCGATTAGGCCGATATTCGACCCCGTTATGACGCGTCCGTTGCATTCGTCTCGGTAATGTCGAGGCAGGTCGGGAGCACGGCGACTGGCCTGCAGAGCTTTTACCGAGGCGGACGCGGAGGGGGACCGCAGTCCGCAGTGCGGGACCGCCGGCGTTTTGGGGGAATCGCCGGCCTGGACCGCCTTCGATCGGGGCCGGGCAGTTTGGGGGAACTGCCCGGCCCCGACTCATGTCCGGACTTGCGTAGGGTTCGGTTTCGTGACAAAGCTCCTCATCGACTGCGACCCCGGCATCGACGACGCGCTCGCGCTCGCCCTGGCGGGTGGCTCCCCTTCCCTGGAGATCGTCGGGATCACCACCGTCGGCGGGAACGTCGATCTCGCCAGGACGACGCGCAACGCCCTGGCGCTCAGGGAGTTCCTGCGGCTCGGCGACGTCCCGGTGGTCCCCGGCAGCGCCGGCGCGCTGCTGCGGCACACGGTCCGCGCGGCCCACGTGCACGGTTCCACCGGCCTCGGCGACGCCGTCCTGCCGCCTCCCGCCCGCATCGCCGACGCCGGCCACGCCGTGGACTTCATCGTGGACACCCTGCGCGCCGCGCCCGGCGAGGTGACGCTCGCCGCCACCGGCCCGCTCACCAACATCGCCCTCGCCCTACGCCGGGAGCCGCGCGTCGCCGAGTGGGCCCGCGACTTCGTCATCATGGGCGGCAGCTACACCCGCGGCAACCACAACCCGGCCGTCGAGTTCAACATGGCCGCCGATCCCGAGGCCGCCTCGATCGTGTTCGACGCCGGCTGGACGGTGAAGATGCTCGGCCTCGACGTGACCCTCACCGCGCTGGTCACCCGGGGCGTCCTCGACCGGATGCGCCCCCTCGGCCGGCTGGCCGCCGACCTGCTGGTCCCGGCCGCCACCTCGTACGGCGTGGTCACGGCCGAGGGCGGCCCCGCCATCCACGACGCCTGCGCCGTCGCGTACGTGCTGGACCCGTCGCTGTTCACCTGCCTGCCCGCGGTGGTGCACGTGGAGACCGCCGGCCGGTACACCTCGGGGATGACCGTGACCGACTTCGCGCTGCGCGACCGGCCCGCGAACGCCCTGGTGGCGACCTCCCTGGAGGTGGACCGGTTCTGGGATGTGGTGCTGGAGGCGTACGGGCGGCTGGCCTCCCGGCTCGGCTGAGTGTGCGAGCGGTGCTCGGCGGCTGCTACAGTTACACGTGTTGCAGGCGCCGCTAGCTCAGTTGGTCAGAGCAGCTGACTCTTAATCAGCGGGTCCGGGGTTCGAGTCCCTGGCGGCGCACCGCAGAAAACCCCAGGTAGGGATCTACCTGGGGTTTTCGCTTTCATCGCTGTTGTCGGCCTCCTGACGCGAAGCCCCTGCGGTGCTGGGGCTCGCCGGGCGGGCGGCTTATGATCACGGCATGAGTGCCGCCCCCCGGCTGCTGGCCGTCAGCGACCTGCACGTGCACTATCCGGAGAACCGCGAGTACGTCGCGGCGCTGCACCCCGAGGTGGAGGGCGACTGGCTGCTGGTCGCGGGCGACGTCGGCGAGTTGACGAGCGAGATCGAGTGGGCGCTGCGGCTGCTGAGCGAGCGGTTCGCGAGCGTGGTGTGGGCGCCGGGCAACCACGAGCTGTGGACCCCGCGCGAGGACCCCGTCCAGTTGCGCGGCAGCGCGCGGTACCGGCATCTGGTGGACCTGTGCCGGAGCCTGGGCGTGATCACGCCCGAGGATCCCTACCCCGTCTGGCGCGGCGAGGGCGGGCCGGTGACGGTGGCGCCGCTGTTCGTGCTGTACGACTACACCTTCCGGCCGTCCGGCACCGCGACCAAGGAGGAGGCGCTGGCCCGGGCCTACGACGCGGGCGTGGTGTGCACCGACGAGATGCTGCTGCATCCCGACCCGCATCCGGGCATCGACGCCTGGTGCGCGGAGCGGATCGCCGAGACCGAGCGCAGGCTCGACGCGCTCGACCCCGGGCAGCCGGTCGTGTTCGTCAACCACTATCCGCTGGTGCGCGACCCCACGCACATCCTGAGATACCCCGAGTTCGCGCTGTGGTGCGGGACGGAGCGCACCGCCGACTGGCACCTGAGGTACCGCACCGCCGCCGTCGTGTACGGTCACCTGCACATTCCCCGCAGCACCCGCTACGACGGCGTGCCGTTCGAGGAGGTCTCGGTCGGCTACCCGCGCGAGTGGCGGGCGCGCGGCACCGGCCTGCCCCCGCGTCCCAGGGTGATCCTGCCCGTCCGTGACCAGGCCGGGCCGGCCGCGGGAGCGGCGCGATGATCGAGGAGATCCTGCCCCGTGCGGTGGTGGCCGTCGAGGCGTTCGAGGACGCGGCGGGCCCGGAGCTGTTCCCCGAGGAGGAGGCGCTGATCGCCAGGGCGGTGCAGAAGCGCCGCGACGAGTTCGCGACCGTGCGCGTGTGCGCCCGGGAGGCGCTGGCCAAGCTGGGGCAGCCGGCCGTGCCGATCCTGCCGGGGGAGCGCGGCGCGCCCGTGTGGCCGCGCGGCGTGGTGGGCAGCATGAGCCACTGCGAGGGCTACCGGGTGTGCGCCGTGGCCCCGAGTGTGGACGTGCTGACGGTCGGGGTGGACGCCGAGCCGAACGCCGCCGTACCCGATGGTGTCCTGGAGGCCGTGTCCGACGCCGCCGAGCGGGCCTGGATCGCCGAGCTGGCCGTCGCCCGGCCGGACATCTCGTGGGACCGGCTGCTGTTCTGCGCGAAGGAGGCCGTGTACAAGGCGTGGTTCCCGCTGACGAGGCGGTGGCTGGACTTCTCCGAGGCGACGGTGACGGTGGACCCGGAGGCGGGCACGTTCGCCGCCCGGCTGCTGGTGGAGGGCCGCACGCCCGAGGGCGGGCCGATCACCGGGTTCCGGGGCCGCTGGCTGGCGGGCCGGGGGCTGCTGGTCGCCGCCATCGCCGTGCCGCGCGGAGACACCCCGTCCGGCGGTCACCCGCTTCAGTACACCAGCCGGCGTCCATCGCCGTGACATGGCGCCGAGTGGCGCCGACCGGCCCGGTCAGCGGTGGCGGGACACCAGAGGCTCCCACCAGTCCCGGTGGTCGCGGTACCAGGCGACCGTCTCGGCCAGCCCGGTGGCGAAGTCCTTGCGCGGGCGGTACCCCAGCTCGTCGGAGATCTTGCCGTGGTCCACCGAGTAGCGCGCGTCGTGGCCCTTGCGGTCCTCGGTGTAGGTGACCATGTCCCAGCTGTGGCCGCACGCCTCCAGCAGCAGCCCCGTCAGCTCCTTGTTGGCGAGCTCGGCGCCGCCGCCGATGTTGTACACCTCGCCCGGCCGGCCCCCGCGCCGCACCAGCTCGATCCCCTGGACGTGGTCGTCGATGTGCAGCCAGTCGCGGACGTTGCGGCCCGTGCCGTAGAGCGGGACCTTCAGTCCGTCCAGCAGGTTCGTGATGAAAAGCGGGATGATTTTCTCGGGGTAATGATGATGCCCGTAGTTGTTGGAACATCGGGTGACGCGCACGTCCAGGCCATGGGTGCGATGAAAGGAGAGTGCCAGCAGATCGGCCGCGGCCTTGGTGGCGGAGTAAGGCGAATTGGGGCGCAGCGGATCCGTTTCCGGCCACGATCCCTCGTCGATCGAACCGTACACCTCGTCCGTCGAGATATGCACAAAGGTGCTTATCCGGTGGCGCGCGGCGGCGTCGAGCAGCGTGAAGGTGCCGGTGACATTGGTGCGCACGAATTCGCCGGCCGCCGCGATCGACCTGTCCACGTGCGACTCGGCGGCGAAGTGCACGACCTGGTCGTGCTCCGCGACGAGGTCGTCCACCAGGTCGGCGTCGCAGATGTCGCCCTTGACGAAGGTGAAGCGCGGGTCGTCGCGCACCTCGTCGAGGTTGGCCGGGTTGCCGGCGTAGGTCAGCGCGTCGAGCACGGTCACGTGCTCGGGCCCGTCGCCGCTCAGCACCGTGCGCACGTAATGTGACCCGATGAACCCCGCGCCTCCGGTTACGAGAAGCCGCATGGCCGCCCCTTCCGCTGCTTGGTTCTGCAATTTCCGGCGATTCTAGCCCGGTTGTGCGGGCGGGCCGGGAAAATAGGGGGGCGGCCGAAGATAGGGGGCGACCGGGGTTGTCGCCGTACATTCACGATGCCAGGCTCTGCGGTAATGCTCACACGCGAAAGGATTTTCCGGTGAAAGGCATTGTTCTGGCCGGTGGGCACGGCACGCGCCTGTATCCGGTGACGCTCGCCGTATCTAAGCAACTGTTGCCCGTCAATGACAAGCCGATGATTTACTATCCGCTGTCGGTGCTGATGCTGGCGGGTGTCAGGGAGATCCTGGTCATCTCCACGCCCGCCGATCTGCCCAACCTGCAGCGGCTGCTGCGCGACGGCTCGCACCTCGGGCTCGACATCAGCTACGCGCGGCAGGACGAGCCGCACGGGCTGGCCGAGGCGTTCATCATCGGCGCCGGCCACATCGGCGACGACCCGGTCGCCATGGTGCTCGGCGACAACGTCTTCCACGGCAACGCGTTCTACGACATCCTCCAGCGCAGCGTCGCCGACGTCGACGGATGCGTGCTGTTCGGCTACCCGGTCAGCGACCCGCACCGGTACGGCATCGCGGAGACCGACGCCGAGGGCAGGCTCATCTCGCTGGAGGAGAAGCCGGCCGAGCCGCGCTCCAACCGCGCGATCGTGGGGCTCTACCTGTACGACAACAACGTCGTCGACATCGCCAAGAACATCAGCCCGTCGGCGCGCGGAGAGCTCGAGATCACCGATGTGAACCGCGTCTACCTGGAAAGGGGCAAGGCGCGGCTGGTGGACCTGGGCCGCGGGTTCGCCTGGATGGACGCCGGGACCCCCGAGTCGATGCTGCAGGCCAGCCAGTACGTCCAGACGCTGGAGCAGCGGCAGGGCGTGCGGATCGCCTGCGTGGAGGAGATCGCCCTGCGCATGGGCTACATCGACGCGGCGGCCTGCCACCGCCTCGGCTCGCAACTCGCCCCGTCCGGCTACGGCACGTACGTGTGCGCCGTCGCCAAGGAGTTCGGCCACCGGACGGGCTGAGCGGGCTCACGCCGGTGACGCTCCCGCCGCACGCCCGGCGCCGACCGCGCCGATCATGTCACCGGACGGACCTCGGGGCAGTCGGCCAGGCTGGTCCGGCCGTCCACGAAGACGGCCAGGCCGTCGAGGAGCCGGCCGAGGCTGAACTCGAACCAGTCGTTGATGTCGGCCACGTCGTCGCGCTCCTCGAACAGGCGGGTGAGCATGGGGAACTGGCCGGAGTCGAGGATCTCCCGGATGGCGGGGGTCTTGTCGGAGCGCCACTGCTCGGTGGTGCGGCCGGTGCGCCGTTGCGCCTCCACCTCGTTGACCAGCAGCAGGGCGGCGCCCTGCACCTGGGCGCCGATTGCGATCGCCACCCAGTGCATGGTCACGGGGTCGAGCCCGAGGCCGTCCAGCGCGCGCATGAGCCGCTCGACGTCGGCCAGCACGTTGGGGCCGACCGGCGGCTGGGGGGTGGCGACGATCTGCAGCACCCAGGGATGCCGGGAGTACAGCCGCCACTCGCGGCGCGCGGCCCACTCGAGCCTGGTCCGCCATCCGGCGTCGGCCGGCATGGCGTCGTCGTGCTCACCGTGCACGGCGTCGACCATGAGCTCGATCAGCGCGTCCTTGCCGGAGACGTAGCGGTACAGCGACATCGTGGCCACGCCGAGCTGGGTGGCGATCCGGCGCATGGAGACCGCGTCGAGGCCCTCGCCGTCGGCGATCTCGATGGCGGTGCGGACCAGCCGCTGCACGTTGATGCCCTCGGGCTGGGGCGGTGGCGGGCCGTCCTGCGCGGGTTCGGCGGCGGCGTGGGTGTGCCGGGAGTCGTTCCTGGCGGCCGCCCGTGCCCGGTAGGCGCGGGCCTGGCAGGAACGCGAACAGTAGCGAGGCCGCCGCCCTCTGGGCGGGGCGTCCATGGTCTTACCACATTGTGCGCAGGTCAGCATGGATCCTCCGATCCTGAATTCTAACACAGCGGTCATGTGACGTAATCGAAGTTGTCCGTGTGATGAAACGCTGACTCGAACTCACTCTGTACCTCTGTCGATCATTCGGTCTACCCTGGGTTTTCTAATCGCATCGCGAAGGAGACGTCGATCCGTCGGCGGACTTGTGTACGCTGTATGCGAGCGGTGATGTACGACGTACATAAGGAGCGACAACGTGAACGGAGCCCCACCGAAGGCCGGGCGGAAGGAGTGGCTCGGGCTGGCCGTGTTGGCGCTGCCGGTCCTGCTCATCTCCATCACCGTGACGGTCCTCTACTTCGCGGTGCCCTTCCTCAGCGTCGACCTGCGGCCGAGCGGGGCCCAGCTGCTGTGGATCGTGGACATCTACGCCTTCCTGCTGGCCGGGCTGCTCATCGCCATGGGCTCGCTGGGCGACCGGATCGGCCGCAGGAAGCTTCTCCTGTGGGGGGCCACCGCGTTCGGCCTCACCTCGGCCGCCGCCGCGTACGCGCCCACGCCCGAGCTGCTCATCGCCGCCCGGGCCTTGCAGGGAGCCGCCGCGGCCACGCTCATGCCGCCCACCCTGGCGCTGATCAGGAACATGTTCCATGACGCCGCGCAGCGCCGCCTGGCCGTGGCGGTCTGGGCGGCGAGCTTCGCGGGAGGCAGCGTGCTCGGTCCGATCGTGGGCGGCTGGCTGCTGGAGCGCCTGTGGTGGGGCGCCGTGTTCCTCATCAATGTGCCGATCATGGTGCTGCTCCTCGTCCTCGGGCCGCTCCTGCTGCCGGAGTACCGCGACCCCCAGCCCGGCAGGTTCGACCTGTGGAGCGCGGTCCTCTCGCTGGCCGCCGTGCTGCCGGTGGTCTACGGCGTCAAGCAGGTGGCCGGCGGCGGCGCGGTGCTGGAGGTGGCGGGCGCGGTGGTCGTGGGCCTCGCCTTCGGCCTGGCGTTCGTGCGCCGCCAGCGCACGCTGGCCGACCCGATGCTCGACCTGCGGCTCTTCCGAGACCGGAGCTTCGGCGTCTCCCTGCTGACCGACACTCTGGCGATCTTCGCCCTGGTGGGCGTGTTCTACTTCGTCTCCCAGTACCTCCAGATGGTGCTCGGGCTGCGGCCCTTCGTCGCCGGGCTGCTCACGCTGCCCGCCGCGGTGATGGCCCTGGTCGGCGCCCTGTCGGCGGCGGCGCTGGTGAAGTGGTTCCGGCCGGGGCTGACCATCGCGGCGGGCATGCTGGTCGCCTGCGCCGGGTTCGTGGTGCTCGCCCAGGTGGGGCCGGGCAGCCATCAGGCGATCCTGGTGCTGGGCCTGGCGCTGCTCGGCGCGGGCATCGGCGTGGTGCAGGCGCTGGCCTCCGATCTGGTCGTGGCGGTGGCGCCGCCCGAGCGCGCCGGTTCAGCCTCCGCCGTCCTGGAGGCGGCCACCGAGCTGGGCGGCGCCCTGGGCGTCGCCGTGCTGGGCAGCATGGGGCTGGCCGTCTACCGGTCGGTGTTCGAGGCGCCCCAGGGCCTGTCGCCCGACGTGGCGCGCGTCGCGGGCGAGACGCTCGGCGGGGCGGCCGGCGTGGCCGGTGACCTGCCGGACGCGCTGGCGGCCGCCGTGCTGGAGTCGGCCCGCGAGGCGTTCACCACGGGGATGCGGGTGTCGGCGCTGGTGGCCGCGGTCATCCTGGGTCTCGCCGCGGTGCTGACGGCGCTGACGCTAAGGCGGCTGAGCCTCGACATGACCCACGCCGGTGACCGGACGGCGGGCCCCTGAGCGGAAACTCCGAGCGGAAACAGCGGGAGGAAATGGGAAGGGGCTCACCGCAGTTGCAGGCGGCGGAACTGAGTGGGCAGGTCACGCCTGCCCTTCACGTTCAGCTTGCGGTAGATGCGGGTGAGGTGCTGCTCGACCGTGCTCACCGTGATGTAAATCTTCTTGGAGATCTCCCGGTTGGTGTAGCCGAGCGCCGCCAGCGAGGCCACGCGTTGCTCGGCGTCGCTCAGCAGGTTCAGCGACTCGGCCTCCGACACCCCGGCCGGCTCTCCTACCGGGCCGACCGCCCGGCGCAGCGGCTCGGCCTGACACTCCTCGGCGATCTTGTCGGCCTGCTGGCCCACCAGCCGTGCCTTGTTGGACTCGCCCAGCTCGTTCAGGGCGTGGGTGAGATCCACGAGGGCGTAGGTCAGCTCCAGCCGGTCGCCGGCGGCCTGCAGCAGGTCCACGGCCTCCCGCAGCAGCGCCGGGCGCTGGGGCGCGTCGCTCACGGCGGCCAGCAACCGGCGCGACATGCCCCTGATCCGCGGTGAGCGCTCTCCGGGCAGCGCGTAGGCGTGACCGAGCACGGTGCGCGCCTTGCCGCGCTGTCCCAGCCGCAGCAGGGCCGCCGCGACGCCCTGGCGCCAGGGCACGATCCCCGGCGTGTCGAGCCCCCAGGACCGCATCAGGCTCCCGCAGGTGGTGAAGTCGCGCAGCGCCGCCTGGGGCTGGTCGGCCGCCAGATAGTAGTGCGCCCTCGCCTGCAGGTAGTGCAGCCCGAACCTGGTCTGCAGCAGCGCCTCGGGAACGGGGCTGCGCAGGCACTCCTCGGCCTCGGCGAAGCGGCCCATCTCGGTGGCGGCCCTGATCTGGGCCGCCAGCGACAGGCCCGCGAACACGCCGAGACCGCGCGGGGGCAGGGGCGCGAGCGAGACCCGGGCGTACTCCTCGGCGGCGGTCAGGTCGCCCTGCCGGATCGCGATGGCGGACCTGATCGCGGCCAGCAGCGTGCGCCAGGTGGGCGAGCGACGGTGCACCGCCTCCTCGTACAACCGGTCGCACCACGGCGCCGCCCGATGCGTGTTGTCGGAGTAGACCAGCGCGAACAGCGCCGTCTCCAGCGTGTCGAGGTTCGCGTCGTCGAGGGTCACCGACTGCAGGGCCCGCTCGGCGTTGTCCAGCGTGGTCTCGTCCGGCCCGTCGCGCAGGACGGACGAGAGCAGGCTGGGGCCCTGCGCCACGGACAGCCCCCACCCGGCGGGCTCGCGCCCACCGGTGCGCGCGCCCTCGACGCGGATCGTGGGGAACGTGGTGGCCAGCCATTCCGTCGTGGCCGCCAGGCGCAGCGCCGCCTCCTCGTCGCGTGGCTCGGGCAGCCGGTTCAGCGTGTCGGCCGCGGCGTCGAGCGCCCCGTGCCACACCTGGTAGCGCAGCAGGGCCGCGGTGTCGTCGAAGGACAGCGCGCCGGCGCGGGCCGACTCGGCCAGCGGGCCGAGGTGCCGCCTCACCACCGCGGGATTGAAGCGCCATTCGGCCCGGGCGAGCGCGGCGAGGAGCCGCGCGCGCTGCTCGTCGTCGCCGCACAGCCCGATCGCCAGCTTCAGGCACCGGGCGGCGAACTCGGGCTGGTCGCTGAGCAGCGCCTGGTCGGCGGCGATCCGCAGCTCGGTCAGCGCCCACGGCTCCGGCGGCGACCCGGCTCCGAGCAGGTGCTCGGCCACCGCGGTCGGCACCGCCCCCTCGGCGTGCAGCAGCCGCGCCGCCCTGGCGTGCATCGTCGTCCGCTCGTCCTCCCTCAGACCGTCGAGCACGGCGGCGCGGACGGCCGGATGGCGGAAGTCGTCCGACTCCAGCAGCCCGATCGTCCGCAGCACGCCCTCCGCCTGCCTGACCGCGGCCGGGCTCAGACCGAGCAGCTCGGGCAGCAGGTGCGGCGGCGCCGGCTCGGCCAGCAGGGCGAGGCCACGCGCGGTCTGCAGCACCGTCGGGTCGCCCCGGTGGAGCACGGCCCGCACGGCCCGGGCGAAGGCGTCGCCCACCACCAGGTCGTCGGCCGGCTCTCCGGTGTCGAGGTAGTCGTCGATCAGCGCCTTGACGAGGAGGGGGTTGCCGCCGCTCACCTGGTGACTGCACGGCCCCAGCTTGCGCGCCGCGTGCTCGCCGGCCTCCAGCTCCCACATGCGCAGCACACCCTCGGCCGAGAGCATGCCGATCTTGACGCGCTGGTAGTGGGCGTGGCGGGTCAGGGCGAACTCCACCTCGGGCTCCATGCCCTGGGTGTCCTCGCCGGTGGTCAGCACGAGGAAGACGTTGCTGCTCTTCAGCCGCTGGACGAAGTGGAGCATCAGGTGCCAGGAGGGCGAGTCGGCGTACTCCACGTCGTCGACGGTGATGAGCACCGGCCCGCTGCCGGACAGTTCGAGCACCGCCGACCAGAGCCGCTGCGTCATGTGCAGCCAGGCCGGATCGTCGGTGGCCGGCACGTCCGCGCACGCCCGGTTGCACGCCATGCTCTCGATGAGCTCCGCGGCGTTGATGGCCAGCTCAATGGGCATGGCGGCGCTGTGGAATAACTGGCTGGCCACGCCCAGCGACAAATTTCGATCAGCCGGCGAACACGTGGCGCTGAGCCAGGTGGCGCCCACCTTGACGGCATGTTGGCTGAAGGTGTAAACGAGTTCGGTTTTTCCGGCGGCGGTCGGTCCGGTGATCGCCGCGACCCGCCCGCTGCCCCGCGCGCTCCGGGCTAGCAGACTATTCAGTGTGGCCAATTCACTGGCACGCTCGATCAGTAGCATCAGGCTCCCCGTTTGCCCCGGCGTGGCACAGTGGCTGTGCGGATTACGCACGACACCACGCGACCGTTACTGGTCAAATCCGTCTAGACGCCAACATTCTGTACCGAGTTGCGGTCATTAATCAATGCCTTTGTCATTCATCACGGAGGGCCCATATTTCATCACTTCATCACGAGCCCGGGCGGCCGCGCGTGCATTTATCTGCGGGTTGGACGCCTTCTCGTAACCCCTTGGCAACCCTTATCCGAAGGACCGAACTAGGGGCCGGCACGCCTGGTCGGCGGCGCCGTTACGGAGATATTCTATTCTCCGTAACGGAGTGTCGTGCAAATGCGGTGAGGATGTCGTCGTAATTATGGACGGTAATAAGGTCGCGGGCGACTGGATCAGGCGCTACGCGGAACGGCCCGAGGCCGGCTCGGTCGTGGTCTGCCTTCCGCACGCCGGAGGGTCGGCCACCTTCTATCTCCCCGTCGCCCGCGCGGCCGCCCCCTGGGCCGATGTGCTGGCCGTTCAGTATCCCGGGCGGCAGGAGCGGCGCCACGAGCCCTGCGTCGAGACCGTCGCCGAACTGGCCGATCTGATCGCCGAGGAGCTGGAGCCGTGGACGGCCCGCCCGGTGATCCTTTTCGGACACAGCATGGGGGCGACCGTCGCGTACGAGGTGGCGCGGCGGCTGGAGGCCCGCGGCCTGCCGCCGGCGGGGCTGTTCGCCTCCGCGAGGCCCGCTCCGTCGATCGTGCGCGACCGCGGGTTACACCGCCTGCCGGACGCCGACCTCCTGGAGGAGATGCGGAGGCTGGGCGGCACGGCCGGGGCCGTGCTGCGCGAGGAGGAGCTCATGCGCGCCGCCCTGCGCGCGATCAGGTCCGACTACCGGGCCATCGAGACCTACCGCCACCCCGAGGGGCCGGTGCTGAGCTGCCCCGTGGTCGCGCTGGTGGGCGAGGACGATCCCCGGGCGAGCGTCGAGGACGCCGCCGCGTGGCGCGCCCACACGACCGGCGCCTTCCGCCTGCACACCTTCTCCGGCGGCCACTTCTACCTGACGGAGCACGCGCAGCGGGTCGTCGCCCTGATCGAGGCGCACGCGCGCGAAACGGCCGCCTCCCCCTCGTCCGCGAGGTGAGGCGGCCGCGGGATACGCGTCAGGGACGCAGCGCCCGGCGCAGCGCGTCGACCATGTCGGCGTTCATCCGCCGGGTCACGGCGACGTCGGCGACCAGCGCGGCTCCGTGGAACGTGCCCGGATACAGGTGCAGCTCCGTCGGCACCCCCGCCTGCACGAGCCGCTGGGCGTAGGCGATGCCCTCGTCGCGCAGCGGGTCGAACTCGCAGACCGACACGTACGCGGGCGGCAGCCCGGTCAGGTCCGTCGCCCGGATCGGCGCCGCGTACGGCGTCGCCCCGGCGGCCTCCCCCAGGTAGTAGCGCCAGCTCAGCACGGCCATGGGGCGGTTCCACATCGGCGTGTCGGTGAAGGCCAGCATCGAGGGTGTCGTCAGCCGGTCGTCCGTCACGGGCACGTCCAGGCACTGGAAGCGCAGCGGTGGACCACCGCGGTCACGGGTGAGGAGGGCGAGCGCGGTGGACAGGTTGCCGCCCGCGCTGTCGCCGCCGACGGCGATCCGGCCCGGGTCCACGCCCAGGTCCCCGGCCGCGCCGGCCAGCCACTCCAGCGTGGCGTACGCGTCGTCGAGCGCGGCCGGGAACGGGTGCTCGGGCGCCAGCCGGTAGTCGACGGTCACCACGACGGCGGGGATCCGGTCGGCGAACCGCAGGCTCCGTACGTGGAAGAAGTCGATGTCGCCCGAGACGAACCCGCCGCCGTGCAGGTAGATCAGCGCGGGCAGCGGCTCCTCCGCCTCCGGCCGGTAGACCCGGACCCGGACGCCGCCCGGCAGCCGCCGGTCCTCGACGGCCACGGCCCTGACCGCCGAGTAGGACGGCAGCACCTTCTCGATCTCCGCGAGCACGGCGGGGTCCATGGGCGGGGCGTCCCGCTTGATCACCTCGTCGAGTCCCACGGTGGGGATCAGCTCCGTGTACGGCACCAGCTCGGGGTCGAACGCGTACGGCAAGGTGCCCTCCTCAGACGTAGGCGTGGAAACCGCGGCCGGTCTTCTTGCCCAGCAGGCCGCCCTCGACCATGCGGAGCAGGATGGGCGGGGGCGCGAGCTGCGGCTGCTTGAGCTCCTGGTAGAGCGCGGAGGCGATGGAGTTCACCGTGTCGAGCCCGATGAGGTCGGCCAGCCGCAGGGGCCCCACCGGGTGGCCGCAGCCCAGGGTCATCCCCTTGTCCACCGTCTCGGCGTCGGCGAAGCCCGACTCGACCATCCGCATCGCCGACAGCAGATAGGGGATGAGCAGCGTGTTGATGAGGAATCCCGCCCTGTCCTGCGAGCGGATCACCTCCTTGCCGAGCACGTCCGTGACGAAGGAGGCCGCCGTGGCGCGGGCGTGCTCGCCCGTCAGCAGCGACGCGACCAGCTCCACCAGCGGCAGCAGGGGGACCGGGCTGAAGAAGTGCACGCCGATCACCCGCTCGGGCCGGCTGGTGGCGCGCGCCAGCCGGATGATCGGGATGGAGGACGTGTTGGACGCCAGGACGACGCGCGGATCCTCAATGATCTTGTCGAGTTCGCCGAACACGTGGAGCTTGAGCGCCTCGTCCTCGGGCACCGCCTCGAACACCAGCTCCCGGTCGGCCAGCTCCTTCAGCTCCGTCGTGAAGGAGACCCGCGCCATCGCGGCGTCCCGCTCGTCCGGCGTGAGCAGGCCCTTGCGCACGCCCTGTCCCATCGACCTGGCCACCCTGTCGAGGCCGCGTCCCACCGCGCCCGGCGACTGGGCGGCGATCCGCACGTCGAGGCCCGCACGGGCGCACACGTCGGCGATGCCCGCCCCCATGAGGCCGCAGCCGACCACGCCGATCTTCCGTGGCTGATTCATCGCTTCTCCTCCGGTGCCGCCCACCGCAGCAGGCCCGCGCCAATCGACATGCCGCCGCCGAACCCGGCCAGCAGCACCAAATCCCCCTGCTTCAGCACGCCGCTCCGGTGGGCGTCGTCCAGGGTCACGGCCACCGACGCGCTGCCCACGTTCCCGTAGCGCTCCAGCGTGCGGTGCAGGCGAGCGCCGGCGAGCCCCGCCCGCTCGGCGAGCTCGGCCACCAGCACGCCGTTGGCCTGGTGCGGGATGAAGACGTCGACGTCGCCCATGTCGTGGCCGGTGCGGGCGACGAGCGCGCCGAGCGCCGGCGGCACCTTCTCCAGGACGAAGTCCCGCACCCGGCGGCCCTCCATCCTGAACAGGCCGTCCTCCACCCTGATCAGCCCGTGCCCGGACCCGTCACTGGTCAGCTCGAAGCCCAGGAAACCGGCGGCGGCCGGGCCCACCACCGCGGCCCCGGCGCCGTCTCCGAACAGCACCGCCGTCCGGCGGTCGGAGAAGTCGAGGATGCGCGAGTAGACGTCGGCCGCCACCACGAGCGCGAGCCGGCCGCTCTCGGCCGCCAGCTCCCGCGCGAGGGCGAGCCCGTAGACGAACCCGCTGCAGACGGCGTTGACGTCGAAACAGGCCGCGCCGGGCGCGGAGATCGCGTGCTGCACCAGGGCCGAGACAGGCGGCTGCGGCGTGTCGGCCGTGGACGTCGACACGATGACGTGGCCCAGGTCCCCGGGGTCCAGACCTTCCATGGCCTGCTGTGCGGCGCGCACGGCCAGATCGGCCGTCGTCTCGCCGCTCGCGGCGAAACGGCGCGTGGAGATGCGGGTCTTCCTGACGATCCACTCCGGCGTGACACCCGCGCCGGCCGCCAGCTCCTCGTTGCCTACTTCCTCCTTGGGCAGGTAGGAGCCGGTGGCGAGTATTCCCATGGCTCGCACTGGTGTCTCCTGGTCAGGCGCGCAGCAGGTTGAGGCGCTCTTCGCCGACGCGGGCGCGCAGCGCCGGATCGGTCACGCCCAGCCCCGGCTCCGGAGCCAGGCAGAGCACGCCGACCTTGCCGAGATGCTGGTTGGTCTGCACGAGGCGGGTGGCCTCGGCCACCTCCGCCAGCGGGTAGTGCGCGGCCAGGGTCGGCACCAGCGTGCCCCTGGCGAACAGGCGCAGGCACTCCCACATCTCGTTCAGGTTGCCCGCGTGGCTGCCGATGACCCGCTTGAGGTTCATCCACAGGTAGCGGTTGTCGTACTCGTGGACGTAGCCGGTGCTCGACCCGCAGGTGACGACCGCGCCGCCGCGCCGCACCACGAACGTCGACAGGCCGAAGGTCTCGCGGCCCACGTAGTCGAAGACCACGTGCGGGTCCTCGCCCGTCGCGGCCCTGATGGCCTTGCCCAGCCGCTTGCCCGCGGCGATGGTCTCCTCCGGCGTGGCGGGCGGCGCGCCGCCGAGCCCGATCTCGTTCCGGTCGATGACCACGTCGCAGCCGAGCCGGCGCACCACCTGAGCCTTGCGGTCGGAGCTGACCACCCCGATGGGGACACCGCCGGCGGCCTTGACCATCTGCACGGCGAACGCGCCGAGCCCGCCCGCCGCGCCCCAGACGAGCACCAGGTCGCCCAGCTTGATCCTGGCTCCCTGCGGGCTGATCAGCATGCGGTACGCGGTGATGGCGCACAGCGTGAGGGACGCGGCCTCCTCCCAGGTCAGGTGGGCCGGTTTGGGCGCGAGCTGGCTGGCCCGCGCCACCGTGTAGTGGGCGAGCCCGCCGAAGTTCGTCTCGAACCCCCAGACCCGCTGCTCGGCGCCCAGCATGCCGTCGCCGTGCGTGGCGGGCTCCTGGTCGTCCACGTAGGAAGGGCTGATCACCACGTGATCGCCGGCCTTCCACCGCCGCACGCCGTCTCCCGCCCTGACCACCACGCCCGCCCCGTCGGAGCCGAGCACGTGGTAGGGCAGGGCGTGGCGGCGGGCGTGCCCGCCCGTGGCGGCCAGCCGCTCCAGGAAGCCGAACGTGGGCAGCGGCTCGAACATCGCCGACCACACGGTGTTGTAGTTGATCGAGCTGGCCATCACGGCCACCAGCACCTCGTCCGGGGCCAGCTCCGGCATCGGGACCCGGCCCACGCGCAGCGACTTGCGCACGTCCTTGTCGTCCATGCCGGCGAACATGTCGACGTCCTCGATCCGCAGGTGGGCGGCGAGGTAGTCGTCGGGTAACGGGGCGGCGGCCAGTTCCTGCGGGCCGGCGCCCGCCAGTACGGCTTCGGTCAGGGGCTCCATGGGGCTCCGTCCTTGGATCACAGCGGGATGTTGGCGTGCCGGCCCCGCCGGGGAAGGGCCGTGGCCAGGGCCTCGGCGAGCTTGCGCCGGGTCTCCGGGAAGTCGATCACCTCGTCCACGACGCCCAGGGCTCGCGCCCTGTCCACACCGCCCGCCTCACGTTCGAGGTCGGCGGCCAGCCGCTGCTGGAGGGCCGCCCGTTCGGCCTCCGGCGCCCGGGCGAGCTCCTTGCGGTGCAGGACACCGGCCGCCGCCTCGGCGCTCATCACCGCGATGCTGGTGCCGGGCCAGGCGAGGACGCGGGTGGCGCCGAGCGAGCGTGAGTTCATGGCGATGTAGGCGCCGCCGTACGCCTTGCGCGTCACGAGCGTCACCCGAGGCACCACGGCCTCGGCGAAGGCGTGCAGCAGCTTCGCGCCGCGCCTGATCACGCCCTCCCACTCCTGCCTGACACCGGGCAGGTATCCGGGCACGTCGACCAGGACGATCAGGGGTACGCCGAGCGCGTCGCACATCCTGACGAAGCGGGATGCCTTCTCGGCGCTCAGCGAGTCGAGACAGCCGCCCTTGCGCAGCGGGTTGTTGGCCACCACCCCGACCGCGCCACCGGTGAGCCGGCCGAGCCCGATCACCATGTTGGGCGCCCACCGCGGCTGCAGTTCCACGAACGGGTGGCCGGCGTCGAGGACGCCCCGGACCAGCGGCCGCACGTCGTAGGCGCGGCGCGGGCTGTCGGGCAGCAGTGCGCGCAGCCCGTCGCACTCGCCCGCCGTGCGCGGGTCGAACCGCGACGGGCCGCCGAGCAGGCCGGCGAGCAGGCGGGCCGCGGCGTAGGCCGCGTCCTCGGTCTGGGTCACCACGTGGGCGACGCCGGACTTGTCGCCGTGCGTGGCGGGGCCGCCCAGCGCCTCCATGTCGATGTCCTCGCCGGTGACCTTGCGGACCACGTCGGGACCGGTCACGAACATCCGCCCGGCCTGCGTCATCACCACCACGTCGGTGAGCGCGGGACCGTACGCGGCGGCTCCGGCGGCCGGGCCGAGGATGACGGAGATCTGCGGCACCCGGCCGGAGGCCCGCGTGATCGCGGCGAACACCCGGCCCACGCCGTCCATCGACTCCACCCCGTCGGCCAGCCGCGCGCCGCCGGAGTGCCACAGCCCGATCACCGGGACGTCCTCCCGGACGGCCGTGTCGATGGCCGTGACGATCCTCTCGCACCCCGGCCAGCCCAGGGCGCCGCCCATGACGGCGGGATCGGTGCAGAAGGCGATCACGTCCCGGTCGCCCACCCTGCCCCGCGCCGTGGCGACGCCGCAGGCGTCGCTCTCGGCCATCAGGGTCACGGAGCCGCGGTCGAACAACCGGGCGAGGCGGACGGCGGGTGCGCGGCCATCCAGCCGGGAATTTTCTGCAATGACCGTCAACGCCGTCATCCGTTCGTCGCAGCGGAGGTAATACAAACGCACGCTAACTGTGCGGAAGCAGCCGGACCAACCCCTTACGCACCCCTATCCCGAGGCCGGGGACAGCGCTATCCGCTGGGCTGCGGCGGCCTCCACCGCGGCCTTGCCGTAAAGCAGCGGGAAATATTCGCCCCGCTGCCAGGAGGCGGCCAGGTCGCGATAATGCGGGCTTCTCTCGTCACCGGACTGACCGGGCGCGTTGATGGCGATGGATTTGTCCCAGGCGCCCACGTCGAGCACCATTCTGAAAGAGGCGCCGAGAAGTTGCCGGAAGTCACCGGGGTGATAGACGGAGGCGTTCACGGTGTACGACGAGCCGCCCCGCGCGAACGGCCCGACATCCGCCCCGGTGGGGGAGGCGAACACGGTGCGCTGCAGGTCGCCCCACCGCCAGGCGGCGGGATCGGCGCCCAGCCGCGCGGCCACGTCGTCGTAGGCCGCGGCCAGGGTGCGCGTCAGCAGGTCCTCGTGGCCGCCGCGGCGCAGTTCGTCCAGGAGGATCCGCATGTCGAAGCGGGTCGCCTCCGGCGGCAGCCCCATCGCGCGCAGGAACCCCGGCCCCAGGTGCCTGCTGAGCCACACCTCGAAGAGCGCGGCGGGGCCCGAGTCCACCGCGCACACCCCGTCGAAGTCCCTGAGCACGCCGAGCGCCCGCGCCGCCGCCGGCTCGGACGGGGTCAGGTCCCTGATCAGGGCGACGAGCGAGCGGGCGGGCGTGGACAGCACGTCGTTCTGCAGCCGGGCCGAGCCGGCCACGGTAGCCCGCCGGTCCGCCGCCAGCACCTCGGCGATCCGCTGCCTGCGGTACGGCTGGTCCCATTCGTAGCCGACGCGCTGGCCCGGCGGGAGGTTGTACTCGTTGGCCGAGGCGACGAAGCCCTCGGGCGGGTCGAGCAGGCGGGGCAGGTCCTGGCCGTCACGGAAGCCGGCCCACTCGTAGCGGCCGTCCCCCGGCACGGGGAGCAGGCCGTCGTACCCCGTGCGCCGGGGCGCCAGGCCGCCGGGCACCCAGCCCACGTGGCCGTTCGCGTCGGCGTACACCTGGTTCTCCGGCGGCCCGCCCCAGGAGCGCATGACCTCGGCGAACTCCCCGAAGTTCCGCGCCTTCAGGTAGCGCAGCGAGCCGAAGTACGGCGCGGTGCCGGGTTCGAGCCAGGCGGTGCGCAGCGCGTAGGCCAGGCCGCGCGCCTCGTCGGTGGCGATGACCGGGCCGTGCCTGGTGAAGGCCAGCTCCACGTCCTGGCCGCCGCCGGGCACCGGCACCCGCTCGGTGACCTTCCGGAACGGCTCCCAGGCGCCCTTGTAGAGGTAGGAGTCGCCCTTGGTCCGGTAGACGTACAGGTCCTCCTGGTCCATCCCGAAGATCGTCAAGCCGAACGCGGCCGTGCCGTTGTGCCCCAGGGAGACGCCCGGCTGCATCGGCTCGCCCGCGCCGATGACGTCCAGGCCGGGCGCCGACAGGTGCGCCACGTAACGCAGCGACGGCGCGGTCAGCGACCGGTGCGGGTCGGCGGCCAGCACCGGCCGGCCCGTCGCGGTGCGCCGCGGTGACACCGCCCACGCGTTGCTGCCCTCGCCGGGCGGCCGCGGCTCGCTCACCAGCGTGGAGCCCTCCAGCCGGACGCCCTGGGTGCCGAGCTGGTACACGCGCAGCACGTCGGCGGGGATCGCGCACGGGTCGAGCCCGAGCGGCACCCGGGTCCGATGGGCGGGTTCGAGCCGCCACAGCAGCCGGTCGGCCTGGATGCCCGCCTTGCAGACGACCTGGGCGCGCAGGACCTCGCTGGTCACGTTCATCGCCAGGCCGTGGCTGCGGACGCGCACCACGTCCTCCGGCCGCCAGCGGGAGGGGGCGTAGCCGAGGCGGGCGAACTCGGGCGGCAGCGCCTCGGGGTGGCGCTCCAGCCAGGCGACGTAGGCGTTGAGGCCCGCGGTGAAGCTGGTCGCGGCCTGCCGGGCGGCGGGGCCGTAGCTCGCCCACTCGCGTTCCATGTCGCCCCGGTAGAGCAGCAGGCGGGCGGCCCGGTCGCGCTCGACGTAGGCGGGGCCGAACACCTCCGACAGCATGCCGAGACCGCGCCGCCGCCACAGGTCGAGCTGGAACAGCCGGTCCCTGGCGGCGTTGAAACCCTGTGCCAGGAAAAGGTCGGGCTCGTTCTGCGCGTAAATGTGCGGAACGCCCCACCGGTCCACGATGATTTCCACGGGCGCACGCAGCCCGGGCACCGGGTATTGCGGTTCGGGAATCCCACGCAGTGCACTCGCAAGCAGCATTACCACCCAGACGATTCTGCTCATCATCCGGATCTACCGGCCGCCGGGTGGTCCGGTCAATGCCATTATCTGCATTTAGGGGCGGGACCTTGCTTTAAGGGTCGGTAGGGGGTTGTTCGGCGCTCCGGCCGAGGTCGATCATGAAATGTCAGCCAGGTTCCCCGAAAGGCTCAGCAATGCAGTTGAACCGCTTGGACGTGGCGGGCGCCTTCCTGGTGACCCCGCGCATCTTCCCTGACGACAGAGGACACTTCCTCGAGATGTTCAGCCAGCCGGCCTTCCAGCGGGAGGTGGGTCACGAGCTGACCGTGGCGCAGGTCAACTGCTCCCTGTCCAGGCGGGGCACGATCCGCGGCCTGCACGCCGTCGCCCTGCCCGGCCAGGCCCGCTACGTCACCTGCCCGCAGGGCGCGATCCTCGACATCGTGGTCGACGTGCGGCTCGGCTCCCCGACGTACGGCGAGCACGTCGCGGTGGAACTCGGCGCGGACAACCGGCACGCCCTCTACCTCGCCGAGGGCCTCGCGCACGGCTTCGCGCCGCTCACCGACGAGGCCACCGTCGTCTACCTGTGCTCCAGCACCTGGGCGCCGGACCGGGAGGTGGAGATCAACGCTCTCGACCCCGAGCTGAACCTGCCCTGGCCCCGCGACACCGAGCCGCTGATGTCGGACAAGGACCGGGCCGCGCCCACCCTGCGCGAGGCGGCCGAGCGTGGCCTGCTGCCCACCTACGCCGAGTGCCAGGAACTGTACGCCCGGCTCGACGGGCTCGCGATGGGCGGTGAGCGCCGGTGATCCCGCTGTTCAAGGTCGCCATGTCGGCCGAGGCCCCCGCCGCCGCCGCCGAGGTGCTGGGCAGCGGCAGCATCGGCCAGGGGGCGAAGGTCGAGGCGTTCGAGCGTGCGCTGGCCGAACGGATCGGCAACCCCCGCGTGGCCACGGTCAACAGCGGCACCTCCGGGCTCCACCTCGCCCTGCGGCTCGCGTCTGGACACCGTCCCGGCGGCGACGCCGAGGTGCTGACCACCCCGCTGACGATGGAGGCCACCAACTGGGCCATCCTCGCCAACGGCCTGCGCATCAAGTGGGTGGACATCGACCCCGCCACGCTCAACGTGGACCTGGACGACCTCGCCCGCAAGATCACGCCGCGGACGCGGGCCATCGTGGTGGTCCACTTCGCCGGCTATCCGGTGGACCTGGCCAGGCTCGACGCCGTCCTCGACCGGGCCGAGGCGCTGCACGGCTTCAGGCCGCAGGTGATCGAGGACTGCGCCCACGCCTGGGGGGCCACCTTCCGCGGCGCCCCCATCGGGTCGCACGGCAACGTCTCCGTCTTCAGCTTCCAGGCCATCAAGCATCTGACCGCCGGGGACGGCGGCGCGCTCGCACTGCCGACCGACGAGCTGTACCGGCGGGCCACCCTGCTGCGCTGGTTCGGCATCGAGCGGACGGCCGACCGGCTGCGCAACCCGCCCGACGTCGCGGAGTGGGGCTACAAGTTCCACATGAACGACATCAACGCCGCGATCGGCCTGGCCAACCTGGACACGGCGCAGCGGGCCCTGGAGCGGCAGCGCGCCAACGCCGCCTACTACGACGCCGAGCTGGCGGGCGTACCCGGGCTGGAGCTCACCGAGCGCGCCGGCGACCGGGAGCACTCGTTCTGGGTCTATCCGCTCAAGGTGGACGACCGGGCCGGCTTCATGAAGCGCATGGACGAGGCCGGGATCATGGTCAGCAACGTCCACGAGCGCAACGACCTGCACTCCTGCGTACGGGAGTACGCCGCCGACCTGCCCGGCCTCGACCGGGTCGCGCCGCGCGTGGTGTGCGTCCCGGTCGGCTGGTGGGTCACCGACGAGCAGCGGGCGCACATCGCCGCCACCGTCCGGCAGGGGTGGTGAGCCCGGCCGTGCCCCGCACCCCCGACGCCAAGGGCCACGTGCCGTTCGGCGAGCACCGGACGTGGTACCGGCGCACCGGTGAGCTGACCGGCGCCCGGCCGGCCCTGGTCGTGCTGCACGGCGGCCCCGGCAGCACCCACGACTACCTCGTCGGCCTGGCCGACCTGGCCGACGAGGGCTGGCCGGTGATCCACTACGACCAGCTCGGCAACGGCGGCTCCACCCACCTGCCGCACGCGCCGGCCGGCTTCTGGACTCCCCGGCTGTTCCTCGACGAGCTGGACAACCTGCTCGACGCGCTCGGCCTGCGTGACGGCTATGTGCTCTTCGGCCAGTCGTGGGGCGGCATGCTGGCGGCCCTGCACGCCTCGGCCAGGCCGGCCGGCCTGCGCGGGCTCGTCATCGCCAACGCGCCCGCCTCCTACCCGCTGTGGCTCGGCGAGATGCGGGTGCTGCGCGACCGGCTGCCGCCGGAGATCGACGAGGTGCTGCTCAAGCACGAGGCGGCCGGCACCACCGACTCGCGCGAGTACTTCGACGCGATGATGGTCTTCTATTCCCGGCACGTCTGCCGCCTCGACCCGTGGCCTCGGGAGTTCGCCGCCACGTTCCTGGAGATCTACAACAACCCGACCGTCTACTACACGATGAACGGTCCCAGCGAGTTCCACGTGATCGGGACGCTGCGCGACTGGGGGGTCGAGGACCGGGTGGCCGACATCGCCGTCCCCACCCTGCTGCTGTCGGGCCGGCACGACGAGGCGACGCCGGCGACCGTCCAGCCCTACTTCGACCGCATCCCCGACGTGCGGTGGGAGATCTTCGAGAACTCCAGCCACACCCCCCACCTGGAGGAGCCCGACCGGTTCCGCCGGGTTCTGCTGGACTACCTGGAGGAACGCGTATGAGCACGGCGATCGTCTTCCCCGGCATGGGGCCCACCAGGTACGGCGAGGCGGCCGCGTTCATGCGCGACGACCCCGTGGCGCGCGAGCTGTTCGCCCGGGCCGCCGACGCGCTCGGCTATCCGCTCGCCGAGCGGTTCACCGCCTCCGAGGACGACTACAGCGAGGCCGCCCAGGTCGCCTTCCTGGTGAACTGCCTGGCGCTGGCCGCCTGGGCGGAGCGCGAACTCGGCGTGCGGGCCGACCTGTGCGCGGGGCCGAGCTTCGGCGGGAAGGCCGCCGCCGCGTACTCGGGGGCGGTCGACTTCGAGACGGCGGTACGCATGACCGCCGAGATCGCCCGGCGCACCGAGGAGTACTTCGCGGTCGCGCACCCCGGCATCGTCACCCACTCCTTCGTGCGCGTCGCAGAGCCCCGGCTGACGGAGATCCTGGACGAGCTGGACCGGCGTGGCGTCTGGCACGAGTTGTCGTGCCGGATCGACCACGACTTCGTCATGCTGTCGCTGCCCGGCGCGGAGCTGGAGTGGCTGGACGGCAGGGTGCGCGCGGCCGGCGGGCTGTCGCTGTACACGATGCGGCCGCCCATGCACGCGGCGGCCTTCGCACCGCTGCGCCGCACGGTGGAGGAGAAGGTCCTCGCCGGGCTGAGGTTCGCCGACCCCAGGCTGCCTGTGCTGGACGACCACGACGGCTCGGCTCTCACCACGGGGGAGCAGGTGCGCTCGATGCTGCTCGACAGCTTCGTCCGGGCGCCCTCCTGGCCACGGGTGGTGGAGGCGATGCTGGGGCGCGGCGTCACCCGGGTGTGCGTGTCGGGCCAGGACAGCCTCTTCGGCAGGGTGCCCATCACCACGAGGAACTTCACCGTGGTCGCCGTCAACCCCAGACTCACGCTCGCCGGGCGATGACGGAGCCGTGACGGCTCCGTCTCCGCTCGTCCCGGCGACCCCTCATCCCGACAGGGCGCGCCACAGCGTGGCGGGCGTGCCGAACGTCTCCCTGGTCAGCGCGTCCTCGGCGAACCGCACACCGTAGGCCTGCTCCAAGGACGTCAGCAACTCGACGATTCCGAGCGAGTCGAGGCCGGCGTCGGTCAGGTCGGTGTCCGCCCGGAGCTCCTCACTAGGCGGCAGAAAAGGAAGAGACCGGCGTACGAGTTCTTCGAATCTGTCGTCCCATATGACGTCCATTGATTCTCCCTCCGTCATTCAGAAGACTTTTTTTGAAGCGTATATCCGGAGCCAGGAAATGTCTATGACGAAAACCTTCGAGCCTCTTTATTCATTATTCAGGAACGGGCTTGCGGCGGCCCCGGGCGGGCTCGCTTTCACGGCGGACGGTGACAGCGCGACGTACGCGGAGACGGACGAGGCGGCGCTGCGGCTGGCCGGCGGGCTGGCCGGGCGGGGGCACCGGGCCGTCGGCGTGCTCGCGGCCCGGGGGCGGACCGCCTACACGGGCATCCTGGCCGGGCTGTACGCGGGGCTGACGGTCGTGCCGCTGAACCCCGGCTTCCCCGTGACCCGCACCCGCCGGATGGCGGCAGCCGCCGGGGTGTCGGTGCTCGTCGCCGACGACGACGGCGCACGGCAGGCCGCCGAGCTGGGCCTGCCCGTCGCGACCGCCGGTCCGCCGCTGCCCGCCCCCCTGCCCGTACGGCCGGCGGACGTCGCCTACGTGCTGTTCACCTCGGGCTCGACCGGCACCCCCAAGGGCGTGCCGATCACGCACGGCAACACCGCCGCCTACTTCTCCTGGGCGGCGCGGCGCTTCGGCTTCGGCGCCTCCGACGTCTTCTCCCAGACGTTCGACCTGACCTTCGACTGCGCCATGTTCGACCTGTTCTGCGCCTGGAACGCGGGAGCCCGGGTGCAGACCGTGCCGCCGCACGCCTACCGCGACCTGCCCGGCTTCCTCGACGCCCACGGGGTGACCGTCTGGTTCGCCACGCCGAGCGCGATCGGAGTGGCGCGCCGGGCGGGCGGGCTGACCCCCGGCGCGATGCCGGGACTGCGCTGGAGCCTGTTCGCCGGCGAGGCGCTGAAGTGCGCGGACGCCGCCGACTGGCAGGCCGCGGCGCCCGCGTCCACGCTGGAGAACCTCTACGGCCCCACCGAGCTGACCATCACCGTCACCGCGCACCGCTGGGGCCCCGGCTCGCCCGCGCTGGGGGTGAACGGCCTGGCCCCCATCGGCGCCGTCAACGACGGCCACGACCACCTGCTCCTGGACGGCGCCGGCCGGCCGGTGGAGCGCGAGGGCGAGCTCTGGATCACCGGGCCGCAGCTCACCGCCGGTTACCTCGACCCGGCGGCGGCCGGCGGCAGGTTCGTCGAGCGTGAGGGGCGGACCTGGTACAACACCGGCGACCGGGTGCGGCGGGCCGCCAACGGCGAGCTGGTCTACCTCGGCCGGACCGACTCCCAGGTGCAGGTGCGCGGCTGGCGGGTGGAGACCGCCGAGATCGACCACGCCGTCCGCGAGCTGCCCGGCGTCGAGGACGCCGTCACCGTGGGGGCCGAGAACGGCGATACGACCGAGCTGGTCGTCTTCTACACCGGAATTCAACTGAGCCCCGCCCAATTCGCCAGGGGATTGCGTGATTCGCTGCCCGAGGGGCTCGTGCCGCGGCACTACCGGCATTTCGGCGAACTGCCGATGAACGGCAACAGGAAAACCGACAGGGTCTATCTCAGGGGCCTGGCCGAGGCCATGCTAAGGGGCGGTCAATAACGCTTAGGGGGCGCTTAGGGGTGTGTCGGCGGGGGGCCGCGAAGCTACTTTCTTTCTTGGATTGGAAACTCCTTCCCAGACGGGAGAGCGATTATGGCCGCGACGCCGTCCCTCCGCTCGGGCCTCGTCCACGACCTGCTGGACGAGACAGCCGCCCGTCACCCGCTGGGCCGGGCGGTACGCGATGCCCGGGGCTCCTGGACGTACCAGCAGGTGGTCGATCTCAGTCACGCCGTGGCCGGCAGGCTGGCGGCGGAAGGGGTGGGACACGGCGACCGGGTGATCGTGCGCGCGCGCAACCGGCGCGAGATCGTCCCCCTCCTCAACGGCATCTGGCGCATCGGCGCCGTGGCGGTGCCGCTCAACCCCGCCATGAAGCCCTTCCACCTGCGGTCGGTGCTGGCGGACGCCGAGCCGAAGCTGGTGCTCACCGACGCCGGGGACCTGCCCGTCGAGACGGCCGTGCCCGTGCTCGGCCTGGACGACCTCTGGCCGGACATCGAGATCCTGGCCGGGATGGGCGCCCGGTCGGACCCGGTCAAGGTGGTGTCCGACGATCTCGCCCTGCTCATCTACACCTCCGGCAGCACCGCGGCTCCCAAGGCCGTGGTCTGCCCGCACGCCCGGGTGTCCTTCGCCGCCTCGTCGATCAACGCGGTGCTCGGCTACCGGGCCGACGACGTGGTGTTCTGCCGGCTGCCGCTGTCGTTCGACTACGGCCTCTACCAGATCATGCTGGCCACGCTCGGCGGCTCGGAGCTGGTGCTGGCCGGCGACGAGCCCGACCCGGTGCTGCTCCGGCTGATCGGGGAGTGCGGCGCGACCGTGGTGCCCCTCGTGCCCTCGCTGGGCGGCATGCTGGTCACGCTGGCCGGGCGCGGCACCGGCGTCCCCGGCGGCGTCCGCATGTTCACCAACACCGGCGCGGCGCTGCCCGAGTCCACCATCGGCGGCCTGCGCACGCACTTCCCGGGCGCCGTCGTGGTCCGCATGTACGGCATCACCGAGTGCAAGCGCGTCACGATCATGGAGCCCGAGCTGGAGCACGAGCGGCCCGGCGCGGTCGGCCGGGCACTGCCCGGCACCCGGGTGCTCATCCTCGACGACGAGGGCCGGCCGGTGCCTCCCGGCACGACCGGCGAGATCGTCGTGGCCGGGCCGAACGTCATGGCCGGCTACTGGCGCGCCCCCGACCTGACCGAACGCGTCTATCGTCCCGACCCCGAGACGGGCGAGCCCCGCCTGCACACCGGCGACTACGGCCGGCTGGACGACGACGGCTACCTGTACTTCGAAGGCCGCCGCGACGACATGTTCAAGCGCCGCGGCACCAGGATGAGCACCGTCGAGATCGAGGCGGCCGCGATGGACGTGCCGGGCGTGCGCGCCGCTGCCGCGCTGCCTCCGGGCGAGGGCCACGATCTGGTGATCTTCGTCGAGGGCGACCTCGAACCCCACGAGGTGCTGCGGGGCATCCGCGAGCGCCTCGAACCCGCCAAGACCCCCGCCGTCTGCCACGTCCTGCCCGCCTTCCCCCTCACGCTCAACGGCAAGAACGAGCGCAAGCGGCTGGCTCTGCTGCTGAAGGAAACACTCGGATGACCCGTGCCCGCCTGGCCGCCCGTTTCGGCAGCCCGCTCTACGTCTACGACCTGGACCGGGTCGCCGCCGCCCACGACGATCTGAAGGCGGCGCTGCCCGACGGCGTCACCGTGTTCTTCTCCCTCAAGGCCAATCCCCATCCGGAGATCGGCCGTGCCCTGCGGGAGAGGGGGGCGCGCGCCGAGATCAGCTCGACCGGCGAGCTCGACGCGGCCCTCGCGGCCGGGTTCACCGGGCCGGAGATCCTCTACACCGGCCCCGGCAAGACCGGCGGCGAGCTGGCCGCCGCCCTGGACGCCGGGGTCCGCGTCTACTCCGTGGAGTCGCTGACGGACCTGCGGAACGTCGGCGCCGCCGCCACCGCGCGCGGCGTGGTCGCCGACTGCCTGCTGCGCGTCAACAGCGTCGAGGCCGGCGCCACCACGAGCATCAGGATGACCGGCGCCCCCTCCCAGTTCGGCATCGACAGCGAGACGCTGGCCGATCTCATGCCGGAGCTGGCCGCCGTGCCGGGCACCCGCCTGGCCGGTGTCCACCTGTTCTCGCTGAGCAACGCCAAGGACGAGCAGAGCCTGATCGCCGAGTTCCGCCACACCGTCTCCACGGCCGCCCGGCTGCGGCGCGAGACGGGGATGCCCATCGAGCTGCTGGACCTCGGCGGCGGGTTCGCCGCGCCGTACCTCACGCCCGGCGACAGGCCCGTCTACGGCGGGCTGGGCGCGGCGCTGGAGGACATGCTCGACGAGCACGTCCCGGGCTGGCGCGGCGGCGCCCCCCACGTGGCCGTCGAGTCCGGCCGTCACCTGGTCGGCGACTGCGGCGAGCTGGTGTGCACGGTCGTCAACGTCAAGGAGAGCCGGGGCAGGAAGTTCGTCATCCTCGACGCCGGGATCAACGTGCTCGGCGGCATGTCCGGGCTGGGCAGGCTGCTGCCCATCAGCGTCGGCCTCACCACGGACGGGGGCACGGACGAGAGCACGGGCGGGGACCCGGGGGAGACGGATGAGACGGCCACGCTGGTGGGGCCGCTGTGCACCCC